>JAABYK010000303.1:7280-13880 GCA_011775825.1 Candidatus Zhuqueibacterota bacterium
CAGATTCACCTGTGAATTGCGTCTGCAAACTCTTTCAACAACGTGAAATTGTGTTCCTTTTCCAAAATATTTCCCGTCACCACAAATGCCGCGCCGGATTCGACTTTTGCCTGCGCTTCTTCCGGTTTTTTGATGCCGCCCCCCACAATGACCGGGCGTTCTATGTAGTCCTGTATGGCGCCCACCATCTCATCCGGGACGGAATTGTGGGCGCCGCTCCCGGCCTCGAGGTAGACCATGTCCATACCTAAATATTCGGCAGCCAGCGCAGTGGCTTTGGCGATGTCCAATTTGTCTCTTGGGATGGGTCGCGTGTTGCTCATGAATTCCGCCGAGGTGATGCGCCCGGATTCGATCAGCATGTAGCCCACGGAGATGGGTTCCACCCCCAGCGCCTTGATCACCGGGGCCGCTTTCACCTGTTCCTCAATCAAATACGTGGGATTTCGACCGCTGATAAGCGAGAGAAAGAAAATCGCGTCTGCGTACTGAGAGACCTGGGTTGGACTGCCCGGGAAAATGATCACCGGGATATCGACCTGCTTTTTGACCAAGCCGACCAAATTGTCGAACGACGAAGAAAGAAGAAGGCTCCCCCCAATTAACAGCGCGTCTGCACCCGCCTCGTTGGCCTGAGATGCCAATTCAACGAGTTTGTTTTGCTGCCACTTGTCAGGATCGATTAGGACGAGATAACCGGCGCCTCTTTGTTCCCGGATGTTTAATAACCGTTGTAGAGTAGTCAAATACAATCCAAATTGAGTCAAGAAATTAAAGGCCTGTCTGCGTGCTTCGTGAGAAAGGCAACAATCAGTTTTTGACCAAAGCCCGCACGATCTCAGGGACACTCGACAGCGCTTGCTCAAACTTCTTAATATTCTTACCTCCGGCCAGAGCCATGTGCGGTCGTCCGCCACCGCCACCGCCGGTTATTTCGGCCACGCGCTTCACGATGTCGCCGGCTTTCAACGAACGTTTCTGGATTAAATCATCGGTGACCACGCAGACAAAGGACACTTTGTTATCAATGATGGAACCGAG
This sequence comes from Candidatus Zhuqueibacterota bacterium, assembly GCA_011775825.1. Taxonomy (GTDB): domain Bacteria; phylum Zhuqueibacterota; class Zhuqueibacteria; order Oceanimicrobiales; family Oceanimicrobiaceae; genus JAABYK01. The sequence goes on from JAABYK010000303.1 coordinate 8,322, forward strand.
TACGCCGACTCCCGAACCGAGATGGTCACGCAGTTTGTCGCTCACCTGTTTCAGTTCGTCGACGTTTTCAAGGTCGATGCGTGACGATACCACTTTAAAGCCGTTCAGACTTTCAGCCTCGTCGATCAGTCGGCTTATCTGCTGGCGAGCAGATTGCACCCGCAACTGCGTGAGTTCTTTTTCCAACTGCTGTTTTTCCTGCAGAAGACTTTCGAGCTTGTCAACCACTTCGTACTCTCTGCAATTCAGCAGCTCCTGAATCTGATCCGTGATCTTTTTTTCGCGACGGAGCAGGGAATCAGATCGCTCCCCGGTGACCGCCTCCAACCTGCGAATGCCCGCCGCAGCGCTGGTCTCGGACAAGATGCGAAAATAGCCCATCTCACCCGTGCGATTGAGATGCGTTCCCCCGCACAATTCCAGGCTGTAATCGTCGATTTTAACCACGCGCACCCGATCGCCATACTTTTCTTCGAAAATGGCCATCGCTCCCATTTCGCGTGCTTTGACAAACGTGGTGTGAAATGTCTCCACGGCCATATCGGCACGGATGTTCTCATTGACGATTTGCTCGATTTCATCTAATTGCGCGCTGTCGATTTTTTTGAAATGCGTGACGTCAAACCTGAGATGATCCGGCGCCACCAGCGAACCGGCTTGCGTCACGTGGCTGCCAAGCGTTACACGCAGAGCTTTGTGCAGCAAATGCGTGGCCGTGTGATTGCGAGCTGTGGATTTGCGCCGAGCTTTATCCACTCGCGCGATGACTTTCGGGTCCTCTATTTTGATTTGCCCATCGACTTTCCCGATGTGGACAAACGTGTTTCCCACACGCACCGTATCCTGAACGTCGATCTTAAACCCGTTGCCGACGATTTCACCCACATCGCCGACCTGACCGCCGGCTTCGCCGTAAAACGGCGTTCGATCTAACGTGACAAAAATTTGTCCATTTTGCTGATGAAGTCTTCGGATTTGCGAATCCGTTTCCAGTTCGGAATAGCCCAAAAACTCGGAATCGTCTCCTTCGGTGAGTTGGTGCCATTTCTCCACGTCAAAGTCTGCCGAGTGGCTCCATTTTCCGGCTTGTTTGGCACGCTCCCGTTGCGCCGCCATTTCTTTTTCGAAGCCTGTGTTGTCGACGGACAGATTCTTTTGCCGAGCCATCAACTGAGTCAAGTCCAGTGGAAAACCGTAGGTGTCGTACAACTTGAACGCTTCTTTCCCCGGAATCGTCTTTTTGTTTTTTGTCTCCAGGTCTTCCACAATTTTATCGAAGATTTCGATGCCGCGATCCAGAGTGCTGTTGAAGCTTTCTTCTTCGGATTTTATGACCAGCGACACGAATTGATGTTTCTCTTTGATTTCCGGAAACGCCTCGCCCATAATGTCGATGACCACCGGAACTAGTTTGTGGATGAACGGCTCGTGCATGTTCAAATTTCGGCCGAAGCGGGCGGCGCGTCTGAGGATTCGGCGCAAGACGTAGCCGCGCCCCTCATTCGAGGGCATGACGCCATCCGTAATGGCAAACGTCAGCGCCCGGATGTGGTCGGCGATGACCCGATGCGCGATGCCGTTATCCGGCCCCGGATAGGTGACTCCCGAGATCTGGTTGATGGCCGAAAGGAGCGGACCAAATACATCCGTATCGTAGTTCGAATCCACGTTGTTGATCACGGCCACCACGCGCTCGAAGCCCATGCCGGTGTCCACATGTTTGGCGGGCAGGTTGCGAAGCGTGCCATCTCTCTGTCGGTCAAATTGGATGAACACCAGATTCCAGATTTCGATGTATCTCGCACACCCGGCATTGACGCCGCAAACGTGATTTGGGTCATCTTGTTTGTCGCATTTTCCTTCTCCCAAATCGTAATGGATTTCGGAGCAGGGACCGCACGGCCCGGTGTCGCCCATCTCCCAGAAATTATCGTCCTTGCCAAAGCGCAAAATTCGCTCTGGCGGAATGGGGGTGACTTGCGCCCAAAGCGCCGCGGCTTCCTCGTCGGGATCCAGATTGTCTTGTGCATCGCCTTCGAAAACCGTGGCCCACATGCGGTTGCCATCCAGGCCCCAGACTTTGGTGAGCAGCTCCCAGGCCCACTCGATGGCTTCTTTCTTGAAATAGTCGCCAAAGGACCAGTTGCCGAGCATCTCAAAGAACGTGTGGTGGTAGGTGTCGAATCCCACATCTTCGAGATCGTTGTGCTTGCCACTCACCCGAATGCACTTTTGCGAGTTGACGGCGCGTTGGTAATCCCGTGTTTCCAGACCGAGAAAGATGTTCTTGAATTGATTCATCCCGGCGTTGATAAACAGCAGGGTGGGATCATCAAACGGCACCACCGGTGAGCTTGGCACGAAGGTGTGCTGTTTGCTCTTGAAAAAATCGATGAATGATTGTCGAACGTCTTTTGATTTCATTTTTTTTTAATGCCTTACTGTGCTTTGGTTTCGATGTTTGATATGTTTATCTGGGTAACGAAAGCGTGAGTGAGAGGCTTGAATGCACGGAACATACTGTTTAGATTAAACATTGAGAGGGCACAAAACCGGCTTAAGAGCCGAGAGCCCTCTCGTCCACTCGACGCAATGATATGTTAGCTGTCATGATTGCTCAAAATTCGAGAATTCGATAATAATCGCTTTGATTTGAGATTAACTTGCTGTTTCTACAAGCTTGAAACTGACTTAACCAACTTCGAGGTTCTCGGTTATCTGGTGCAAGACAAGTAAAGCATTTCTATGAATCGGTAATTGTTCATAAACCTGTCCGTCAGTATCTGAAAACTCGACTAAATAATGAGTATCTGAAAGCTTGGAAACAACTGTCCCCGTGGTGCCGCGTTTTACGGGCGTATTTTCAATATCTGTCAATACCGCGACATAATCATGAATTTCTATCATCTTTTTCCCCTACTTTTTCTAACAAAACAAGAGGTTAAATATGGTCTCTCGTCACCTTTGTGAACTATCCACAAAGTACACAAGGTCTCTCTTTGATTGACTCCTTGGATTTCATATTCAACACGATACGTTTTGCCAAAATCATTTTGTCGCTCTTTTGTTACTTCACCATATTCAGCAGATTCCAAAACCAGTTTCTTTAGGTTTGTACTATTGCTTTGAGTAATTCCAAGTGCTTTTTCAAAAACTTTCGCTTTATGTTTTCCATCAGGATGAAATGGATTCAAGCAGTAATCTTCCAATTTCCCTTCAGGGATAACGGCCTTTGCTCCGTTAGTTAGTCTCATTATCAATAATAATCAATAATATATCGAAAGTTTGCCATTTATTCAAATAGAATCTAATTTGATTGATATCATTCTCGTTCGGTCTTGCATTACTTGACCTTTACCACAGCTAACCCTGCATCACCCGTTGAACCCGCAGAAGATCGACTGTGAAATTGGATATGACCTTTGAAGTCACCACAAAACACCCCAAAAAGCACGGCGGTTTCAATCGGCTGAATGCTCTGAACCCTTGCTATGGCAAAATCTTGACATTGCAACAATACTTTCTAACCAACTCATCTGTAACTCTGGTCCTTTTTAATTCTGTTAAAGTACTCAAAGTCCTATACTTGCTTTTCATGCTTGTCGCTAAATCTATGTTTAAGAAAAATAGACAAATTGGTTTTGTGTGGTATTTGGGATTTGCTGTCATCAGGCATAAGCTTGGGAGATATAAATATGAACATGTGTTTACCGTAGTTGAACAAAAAATATTCATTATAGTTGAGTCTCATTACCGTCATTATTGGTTTTTGATCTGATTTCAGATAAAGATATTTGTTTGTAAGCCATATAAGCAAGAATGAGAGTAGCAATGGCGGTGATGGCTTGAATGACGTTGGCGGTAGAAATACAAGTACTGTAGGTCGAAAAAGCTAACTGCATAACCCACCAAATTGGTCAATATCAGGATCTGCCCTTACCCCCGTAACTTTCCCATAAATCTCTTTCAATGAACCACTTAGCTCTTCCCAGCTCATAGTCTATTCTTGTAGCGATAGACCAGTACATTTCTCTTGGATATTCTTTTTCCTGAATATCAAGTTTCCAGTTATACCAATCGACCGGATTATCATAAGGAATATACTCATATAATCCGAGATAATTCAGCCTATCATGAAAGGGTTTTCCATAAGTGGCAACCAAGCAAATAATTTTATTACTGAGCTCTATGATTGCTTCTGAAGCAAGTACATTTGATACTTTTGTTTTGTCCTCGTTTTTTATTTCGAGGAGTCTGTTAAACTCATTAAAGTACTCATGGATACTCTCCGTTAATTCATCTAGTCGTTTTAACGCTTCATCTCGATTCATATACACTTAACCCCAAATGTACCTGCGGCAAAGCATTGGCGCACATACCTTGCCGATTCCAATTTTGAAACTCACCACACCGCCCTGCCGTCATGCTGACCCATAGTCGCGCCTTAACAACGCCCTAAAGTCCCACTTGTGAAATGTAGAGAAGAGAAAAGTTTGAAATAGATGTTGTAAGTTTTCCAAGTAGAAATAAGGAAATCCCACGCACTATGTTTTTTAACTTACTTTGCCTCATTTGTTTTTGCTTTGATTATGAAAGCCTTGATGGAAGAACGTCGAGTTTCAGCGGTGCAAACATAAAGATTAATTTATGAAAAAACAAATCCTACAAAACATTCCCAAGATTAAACGAAAGGTTAATTAAAATTTACTGCCTGAAGATATAACATGTCTTGTTATCGTAGTCAGACATACGTACTTATGCTGCTCTTTCATATAATCATCGAATGAAACAAAATGTGAATTCCTTAGCTGCCTTCGTAGAAAGCAGCGGCCGTTCCAACGGAGAGCCCTATCAAGAAACCACCAAACAGAAACAATAAACTATTTCACTCAAAACGATCGAAATGGTAACCAAGAAAACAAGCAAAAAGACCAGCTCCTCCCGCGATAATCATACCAACGTAGTGAGAGCCACGAACGAATCCAGCATCTCTCCTTTCGAGAAAAAACTTCTCGTCGAACTTGTCTTTGCCAATTACCCGTATGATGCCAATGGGCACAAGATGTAGGAGGACATAAACAAGGCTATAGAGCGCATCTTCCATTTCAAAACTATTGGTATATGGTACGGCGTTCAGTTTAGGTTTTCTCAAACCAAGAAAGCTTACTTTTGCCCAGAATTAAACGAAACATTTTCTGAACAAGAAAAAAGAGAGATAGAAAACTACCCCCTGCAACGCTTAGGACTATCAAAGTATTATGAAATAATTGACGGAGTTGTTCTGGATGAACGAGTTGAAAGGCTAAAAGAAATAATAGAACAATTCCGAGGATGGAAAAAAGCAATACTGTGGATAGCACTGAAATTATATTCATTTGTATCCTTATCCTGGTGTTTAAGCCTCTTATTGCATCGGGCACATTGTCTATTTTCGTTTCGGCCATTGTGGAATTATCCTATGTTGTTGATGTACCTACGATTTAGCAAAATCCAAAAGTTTATTGTTTTGTTAAAACCACTACCTCAGGTAGTGGTCCTCTTAAAGATGGTTTCACCGTT
>JAABYK010000200.1:0-180 GCA_011775825.1 Candidatus Zhuqueibacterota bacterium
CGGCTGCAATTGGCGGATATCCATCTGTTTTGTGCGGAAGTGATGTTGGAGTCGTGGCAGGCCAACGTGTTGGGCTTATCCGTTCAAGAGCACTTGCAAAAAGCCAAAGAATACGCCAAAGACGTCTCCGAGTTCGAAGACCTGTACCAATCCAAAGATAAGCATTTCTACGACGGCATC
>JAABYK010000200.1:313-619 GCA_011775825.1 Candidatus Zhuqueibacterota bacterium
CGTAGTTCAAGCTTTAGCTTGCCCAAAGGCAGCCTGAAGGCTGAACTACCAACATCTCGACTCCCGACTCATGAATAATCCAGGTTAAAAGTTTCTGCCGATAAAAAGATTCCTCCCTACGGTCGGAATGACATCTCCTACTTTTGATGGCTTCAATCTAGCACTACAGCGAAACTTTTCGAACTCACCCCCTAAATCCCCCTCTCTTGACCAAGAGAGGGGGACTTGAAACTATTCAAAAGCCCCCTTCTATTCTCAAGAGAAGGGGGCTGGGGGATGAGTTCCATAATGCCAACCACACCGCAT
>JAABYK010000200.1:732-1280 GCA_011775825.1 Candidatus Zhuqueibacterota bacterium
CTCTTGATTAGAAACGTATCCCGAACGGTATACGACAGCAGCGGCAGCAGACCGTGACCATCCTGGGCGATGGAGCTCGCCAAGAGCACGGAAAACGGAATCAAGCCATTGGCAAACATCATCACGAACACGAGGTGCGGTCCGGATTCGGGAATGATGCCGACGAGCACGCTTAAAATCAACACCAGGCCTAAATGCTCCCGGACGAAACCTTCGAGTTGCCAGTATTGCAAACCCAGCTTGACAAACAGCAGAGCCAGGAACGTCCATAAAAAGACGCGCCAAATATGGCGTTTCAAGATGTGGTTCCAAACGTGCTCCTTCAAATAATGCCCGCGCACGCTCTCATCTGCATGAATCTCGTGAAGCTCGCAATCTTCGCACGGTCGGATGTGCAGAGCCCTGGCGACTAAATCGGCCAACCAGCCGAGTGGAATGGCGAGGACAAACAGAATGCCGAACAGCAGCAATGCCTGCTTTGGAAATTGCGCCAGCATGACAAAGGCCTCATCGCCGGAGGTGGCGATCATTCCGGTCACGATGGCCCC
>JAABYK010000200.1:1408-1554 GCA_011775825.1 Candidatus Zhuqueibacterota bacterium
GTGGCCGCCTTTGACCAACTGCCGCAAAAGACCCCGTGTCTTGACGTCGATGAAATCGATGGCGATCATCATCAGAAACACCAAAACCGTAATCCGCACGGTGTGTTGGAGAACTTCCAGAAGCAACATGCGAGTCTCGCTCCCCT
>JAABYK010000628.1:0-10485 GCA_011775825.1 Candidatus Zhuqueibacterota bacterium
TAAAAACAGACTTTGCGGGACTTGAAGTTAATATTCAGCAGAAATTCGAAACCGAGACAAAGTTTCAGCGCTACGGAAGGTCGGAATTCGTATCTACGGACTGGAAGCCAGAGGTTCAGACACCACGTTGATCGGGGCTGGACTGAACGTTGCGATGGGCTTCGACTTCTTTATTCGAGACATTTCGGTGTCGGGGCCGAGTTTTTGTTCAAGAAGCTGGACTACCTTCGCCAAAATGTCCACACTGATTATGGCGAGTTTCTGAGAGATCTCAGTCCAAATTTGAATGGCGATACCGTGGGATTCATGTTGACGCTTACGCATCAGTAGCTATATGTTCCCAGGCGAATCCCGGAAAATCTTGAGGGCAGGTTAAAACACGCAAACATTTTGGTCACTTCCTACGTCAAGGAAATTTAACACAGAAGCAAAATATTGGTCGTCATCTACATAACTATCTCCTCCTCCTGCAAACCCCGGTCGATTGTCCGGGGTTTCCTTTTTTTGTGGATGGGACTTTGGAGACGAACATGGAAGCCCTGTTACTGCCAAGAACATCTCTCAAGGAACCGGACGATGCAGATTGGAATAATGAATTGAAATCTTTGTATGTTTATGGGAGCAATTCTGTAGATTGTGAGTTAGCTATGTAGGCCTAAACCGAAGGAGCAGGTATGTTTAAATCTATTTATGCGGTCTTTTTCTCGGCAATTTTGTTTGCATCTGGATGCAGCAATGACTTTGGGCCTGTAGACGTCGAGATTCCGGACGGTCAGGAAATTGCGGAATGGAAGATTTCGACGCCTGAAGAACAAGGCTTAGATGGGAACATTGTCTCAAATGGGCTTGTGGCGGCAGAGCGACTTGAATTCGTACGTAGCGTGCTCATTGTGAAGAATGGGTTTTTGGTTGCCGAAAGATATTTTGGAGCAGGTAAATTTGAACGCAATGATGTTCGATCGGTAACGAAGAGTTTTATATCGGCCCTGGTAGGCATCGCACTTAGAGAAGATTATTTGAAGAACTTGGACCAAAGAATGTTGGATTTTTTCCCCGAATATGTTACCTCGGATCTCGACCGAAGAAAGTTCGACATTACCATCAGGCACTTATTGACTATGCAAGCCGGTTTTGACCATGAAATCAACCTTCGAGAGGAGACCCGCAACATGATGAATTGGACGAAGACCACAGTTGAGCTTCCGTTGGTTGCAAACCCCGGTGAGAAGTTTCTGTACAACAGCCTTGAGACGCATCTCTTATCAGCTATTCTTACCAAAGCCACAGGCATGAGCACCTTAGCGTTTGCTAATGAATTTCTTTTCGGGCCCGCGAAAATCAAGGTTCGAGAGTGGATTCGGGACCCTCAGGGTTTTTTCAGTGGCGGCTCAGGAATGTTTTTCACCTCTCGTGATTTAGCCAGATTTGGTTTGTTATATTTAAACAACGGTTTCTTGGATAGAAAACAGATCGTACCAGCGGATTGGATTGCAGAATCTGTGAAAAACCAGGTGGAACAAAGTGGCTCCTGGGGTGCCGTAAAGGAACTTGGTTACGGATATCAATGGTGGGTTGGCAAAATCAACGAATACAATGTGTATATGGCCATCGGGTTTGCGGGTCAATTCATTATCAACATTCCAGACTTGGATATGCTTATCGTGACTACGGCAGAGACGCCAACCGACTTGGGCGAAGCCGATCAACAAGGAATTGCAATTACAAGATTGATAGCGAATGAGATACTGCCAGCGGTCAAGAACTAAACAGTCGTTCCCATTTCAGAATTAATTGCTTAGTCTCTTGACTTTGACTCTTAAAAGTGTTAAGAATGACTAAGACGTTTATTTTATGTATAGTTTTTGAAGAGGTTATTATGGGTCTTAAGCAGACGTTCCTTTTCTTTTTAACCTTAGTGTTCTCCACTTCTCTCAGTGCTCAAACCAGCGATGTGGATGTCAAGACCTTTTTGCAAAAAGCAGACAGTCTGAGAACCAGCGGTGAATTCAAAGAGGCGGAGGTCGCTTACAAACAGGCGCTTGTCTTCGATAAAAAATGTGTCAAAGCATTTATCGGATTGGGCAAAATAGCGTATTCAAACGAAAACTGGGAAGAAGCACAAAATTGGTTCAGAGAGGCATTATCCGTTGAGCCGGACAATGCAGAGGCACAGGCCTTTTTTGCGAATCCGAGACTGCAAGCTTTGATACACGCAGCCGACAGTTTGAGGACAAGGGAGGAATATGATGCCGCTGAAGAACGATTAAAAGACGCTCTTGACATTGACAAGCACTCCATTCCTGCTTTGCTTGGATTGGCTAAAATATTCTATGAGAAAAGAGAGTGGGGGGATGTCAAAAAATGGTGCAAGAAAGTTCTTGAATTGGAGCCTGAGAACGAAGATGCTCTCCATCTTTTAACAACCAATCCAAGCGCCGAGGCAATAGCAGATATTGACAAGGGTGAGGAGTTTTTCAAACAGGAGAATTATGACGATGCCGAAGACAGGTACAAAGATGCTCTCGATCATTACGAGGGCTCTATGCAAGCGTTTCGTGGACTTGGTCGAATCGCCTATCATCGAGAAGACTGGGGCAATGTTAAGGATTGGTTCGACAAGATCGAAGATATCCTGCCAGAAGATCTGGAGGCCAACTATTTTCTGGGTATCGGCAATCGGGAAACTGGCAAGTTCAAGTCGCTCCTGATGAAAAAATGGGATTTCAACGCGTCAAATAAACATTTTGCAAGGGTTTATCAAGCCGATTCGACTTATCGAGATGTTTTGTATCAGCGTGGACTTTTGGAACGCGAGAAAGAACATTATCTCAGAGCAGTGAAATGGGGACACAGACAAATCGCGCTCAAGCCGGAGCTAACACACGCCAATGTAGGCCTTTATAAGTTCTACCGTCTTTTCTTGAGGCATCGCAGTGACCGTGAAGTCAAGCGATGGGTTAATAGAAAAAATGATGATTGGTGCAAATATGTTCGCGCCGAGTTATACCGGCTTAATGAGAATTACGAGGAAGCAGAGTCGGCTTTGCATAAATTACTCGAGCAAACCACGACATCGATCAATGAAAATCAGATTTACTTAAGAATGGTGCGATTGTATGTGCAACAGGGCCGAGAAGAAGAAGCCAGTGAATATTTTAAGTTAGCGTTGAATTCAATTGATACGGATTTGGATGCAGAGTACGTGTTCGAGGATTCGAAATACATTTTCACTGATGAAGAGCTCAAAGAATTCCATGAGCTTATTGAACCTGAAGACAAACGTGTCTTTTTCCAAAAATTTTGGAGATTACGAAATCCTTTGCCGGCGTCCAGCGTCAACCCGCGTGCAATGGAGCATTACCGAAGATTGGTTTTTGCCGAAAAAAACTATTGGTACGATGGCTTGCGTAGTTGGGCCAGCAATCCCGATAAAGTTGGCTATTTGAAGTTTCCGGACTCGTACTATGAAAACAAAGAGTTCAACGACAAAGGCATGGTCTACCTGCGTCATGGTCCACCGGATGAGGTTGCGGTCACGGCAGGTCGAATAACCAGCAATGAATCGTGGCACTATCTCAAGCGTCCAGACAGACCCGAGTTTATTTTTCATTTCCTGAAAGAGGCTCGGTTGTCAGTAGGCAACAATTGGCAGCTTGCGCCCTTTCTACCGGATTTGAATATGGTGCAAGATCGTGTCGGCTGGGATTCAAAATTGGATCGCTTGCTGCTCGCTTCATCGCAACAAGAAATAACTAGCGTTCAAAATCAGATAGCTGATGAGAGCTATCTGGTCGTTAAAGAGGCAATGGAGACCGACACTCATACCTGGGCAAAGGGAACGGAAGAATTGTGGATGCCATATTATGTGGCTTCTTTCCGAGGAGAAAATAACAACACGCATCTGGAAGTGTATTACGGCTTGAATCTTCAAGAGTTGATGCCAGGCAACGGATTAAACCTTAGTAATATGTTTTTTGAGCATGGGGTTGGTATCTATGACCAGGATTGGAATGAAATTGATCTGGACAATGGTGAGGTAGCCTTAGCGTCTCCTGATTTAAACCGTTCTTTTGGAAACATTTATATTCACAGATACGAACGCGATCTCAAGCCGGGGACCTATCACCTGACGTTGGCTTCCAGAAAAGAGGGAACGAGAAAAGTAGGCGGTGATAACATTGAGATCGAGGTCCCGAGGTTTGAGAAAAATCGTTTCGAACTCAGTGACCTGGAATTAGCCTATAATATCCAGCCGGCTTCCGGGAATTCGATTTTCAAAAAGGGAGATCTTGAAATTGTCCCGAACCCATCGAAAGTTTTTAAGCTGCCCGATCAGGTTTACCTATATTTTGAAATCTACGATTTGCAGAAAGACAAAGATGGCGAAACTGCGTTCGAGATTGAACATACCATGAAACAAGCAAAAGACGGAGGTGGATTATTCGGCTTTCTCGGGGGCGGAGCCAAGAAAGTCATTTCGATCAAGGACAAACGTACTGGCCATGAATCCACCTTCTCTGAATTCACCAGCTTCGACGTGGGCAAGCTGGACGAGGGAGATTATGAATTGCAGGTAAAAGTCAAAGATCTAAATTCCGGTGACAGTGCTGAGAAATCGATAGCATTGACACTAAAAAAAGATTAAAATTATTATGTCGGACAAGAAGATGTTTTGGTTTCCTATGCGAAGTCGGTTCAGATCCCTACTTTTCATGCTGAGCCTTTTGAGCATTTTTCAGTTTCCTGCCTCGGTATATTCTCAAGAATCACAAACAACATATTATAACCGACTGCTTCAAAAAGCGGACAGCCTGAGAGCGGCGGGACAATTGGACGGAGCTGAAATGGCTTACAGGCAGGCCCTCGTGTTTGATAAGGAATCTGTTGAAGCCTACAAAGGATTGGGAAAAGTTGCATACGAAGCAGAAGACTGGGACGCATTTTATCGCTGGTTCGAAGAAGCCTTGGAACTGAACCCGGATGATTCAGAAGCGTGGCATTATCTCCAAAACAAATCCACGGTTCGAGCTTTGGTGCTGAAGGCCGACACTCTAAGAAGTCAGGGCCACTTTCTACAGGCTGAGAAAGCTTACAAACAAGCCCTGAAACTGTATGAGAATTTCATCGATGCTTACAAAGGATTGGCAAAGACGGCATATGAAACCGAGGACTGGAAGAAATTTAATAAGTGGATCAAGAATGGCCTAAAAATAGCTCCGGCGGATGCAGAGCTGAATGAGCTACTTAAGAAAAATCCAAAACTGAAATCAACCATATCCAAAGCTGACAGTTTAAGGAAAGCCGGTGAGTTCGATCCGGCCAAAAAAGCCTACAAAGAGGCGCTGAAGATTTTTGAAAATGCTCTTGCGGCATGCCGAGGCTTAGCCAGAATAGCTTACTCTGAACAAAGTTGGGGAGAGGTCAAGGATTGGAGTAAGAAAATATTGGAAGTGATGCCTGATGATTTAGAAAGCAACTACTATCTGGGCATTGCATATCGCGAGACGGGTAAAACCAAAAATAAACTCATAAAGTCCATGCAGTTTGGCTGGTCTGAAGACTATTTTGATTCTGTTATCACAAAAGATTCCACGTTTCGAGATGTGCTTTATCAGCGCGGATTGTTGGAACGCTGGCGGGAAAATTGGCAGGAGTCCGTGGCATGGGCCCAAAGACAAGTTAGGCTCAACCCGGATTTGCCTGCTGCACAAATCGGTCTGTTTAAGCTATGTCGACTGTACTTGTTCTATAAAGATGAGAAAGAAGCTCTGGAGTTTTTCAAAAGCCTGGACGATGAGTGGTCCACCTATTTTCTCGGGGAGTTGCACCGTCGCAATGAGAAATTCGCCGCAGCCGACACCTATTTTGAGTCGCTGCTGAACCAGGAAACTCAGATGAGCAAGTTGCCGATTTATCTCTCGATGGTTCGAATGGCGCTGCAAGCGGGCAGCAAACCTGCGGCGAATAAATATTTCACTTGGGCGTTGGACTCCATGAAAAGCCACGTCGACGCTGAATTCGTGTTTGAAGACACGAAGTACATATTTACGGATTCCGAATTCGAAACGTTTAGAAGACTGACCACTTCGGAAGACAAACAACAATTTTTTAGAAAATTTTGGGCGAAACGAAATCCTGTTCTCGCGGCGGAATTGCAGGTCCGGGCAATCGCTCATTACGAACGCCTGTTGGTTGCAGAAAAGGGATACTGGTTTCATGGGGTCCGCTCCTGGTTTAACAATCCGGAAAAAGGGGGATATGGCGTGCTTGAGTTCCCAAAGACGTATTCGCTCAATGATGAATTTAACGACAAGGGGCTCATTTATATTCGTCACGGAGAGCCGGATGATCGTGCACTTGCGTCGGGAAATTTTAGTGCAACGTATGAATCCTGGAAATACAATGCAAAAGGCCAGCGTCCTCAGCTCATTTTTCATTTTGTGCAAGGTGTCAATGCCGTAAACAACAATTGGAGATTGACGCTTTTCCCGCTCCCGCCCCAACTTATTGAGCGATTGGTTTTCGCCGGTACAACCATCGATCCCGAAGTTGGCCCCGTAGCTTCTGTCGTCATCGAACCAGACATTTTAGACCAATTATTGGGCTGGCATCCTACGCTTGATCGATTTATCTTGTCCACGCCCAAAGGTTCGGCCGAACGCATGGAATTTACGATGGTGGTGGAACATATGAAAGAGGACAATGAAATCACCATTGACCATGCTTTGACCAGCGACTATCATACCTGGGATGAGGATACCCAGTTTCTGGATATGCCGTACTCGATTGTCAATTTTAGAGGTCCCAAAAACCAAACAAGAGTTGAGGTGAGCTATGCTGTTCCTTTGGAGCAACTCGAAGACAAAAGCCGCGGCAGTAAAATTGTCACATTGAAGCATGGAATTGCGATTTATGACACACTTTTCAACCTACAGGAACGTTCCCATAATTCTTTGCCCTTGACTGCTGAGAATTCTGTGCACATATTTCAGGGCTATTTTATTCTCCGGCAGGCGTTTAACCTTGAATCAAACACATATCAGATGTCGCTTTTTGCCCGTGCTGAGGAGATGCCCAAAATTGGGGGATGGAACGTCAAGATCCCTATACCCAGATTTGATAGCCCTGAATTGAGTTTGAGTGATCTGGAACTGGCTTACGAAATAACCGAACAGACAGGACATCCGGTTTTCGCCAAGAGAAACATGACGGTTATACCCAATCCAAGCAAGACATTCAATTTTGACCAGCCGGTTTATCTTTATTATGAGATTTACAATTTGATGCAAGATGAGGTGGGTGACACGGCATTCGAACTCGAGCACACGATGACGCAGATAGAAAAGAAGGAAGGCTTTTTAAAGAAATTGTTTGGTTCAGGGGAAGATCGCAAGAAGAGCCTCTCCATCACCGCCCAGCGTGAAGGACATGAATCCACCTCCATCGAAAATACCGCTTTCGATGTCAGCAATTTGGAACCCGGAATTTACGAATTAACGGTACGAGTCCGCGATTCTAATTCAGGCACCGTCGTGGAAAAGTCTTCCGAAGTCACCATCGAGTAAGTTCCGCGAAAATCGGATCCGGTAACTTCTCAAACCGTCGAGCTTTGTTCCACCTCGTCTTGGGGGATGAAACGACGAGCGCGAATCTCTTTTTTTCGGGACGGAGAAGCTTTAACAAGCACAACACCCAGGAGAATGATCGCCGTGGACACGGCCACCAGCCAGTCCAAACGCTCGCCCAGGACCAACCACCCCAAAATGACAGCGATAATTGGATTGATGTACGCATAGGTTGACACCATGGCTGCCGGAAGATGGGCCAACGCGTAAATGTAGGAACTGTACCCGACGAGGGAACCGAATACCACCAAATATCCGAGGGCGGCCCATCCTTGTGCACTAAAATTGAAATGTGCAAATTCGCCTTTGATGGCGCCGGCGATGGTCAAAACAATCCCTGCTATCAACATTTGTACCGCTGCCGCCATGAGCGGCCTGGTTTTGATCTTTCGATATTTGGAATAAATCGAGCCTGCTCCCCATGAAAGGGGCGCAATCAGGATCACTAAAACCCCTTTCAGATAGCCTGGATCAACGGCACCTTGCAGGTCAGGCCATAAGAGAAGAACGAGTCCTAAAAAGCCGATAGCAATGCCGCACACTTTTCGAAAGCTCAATTTATCGCCCTGTGGCAGGAACGATTCAATACCCACCATCCAAAATGGCAAGGTGGCCACGATCAGTGCTGCCAACCCACTTGGAATCCATTGTTCGGCCCATACAACGGTTCCGTTTGCCACCGCAAGCAGAGCAACACCAACGACTGCGAGGTCCACTAACTCGTTTTTTCTGGGAAGTGTGTATCCCCGAAATCTAAGAGCCGTGACAAAGATCAATCCTGCCAGCAGAAATCGAATTCCTGCGAACAATGCCGGAGGAAGTGCTTGCACGCCAATCCGAATGGCAAGATACGTGGTGCCCCAGGCAATGCAGACCGCCCCCCACGCCATATACGCACGTATCTTCTCCGACTTCTGGATGTCTGCTCTTGAATTCATTAAATTTGAGAATCCGTGTGCCAAACCATCGAGAAACTAACAGGGTGATTTGCGTATTTTACCCAGTTGGGTTTTTTTGCAAGCCATTCGTTGTCAACCACACCCTCGTCCATTTCGATCAAGCGCCAACCAGATCTTTGCGCCGCTTTGAAGTGAGCGCTCAGGAGATGCACATAACTTTGGATCGCAACCGGCTCTCCATCCTGACGATGAAAGTGCGTGATGATGCCGTTCATTAAAAAGTGCGGATGATATCCAACGATGACGAAATTTCCTCCAGACCTGGTAAGCCGCCACGCTTCTTTGTATAGTGGCAATAAATCCTCGAGATGCTCATCCGCCAGGACTAGAGTCGTTAACTGATAATTCTCAGTTCCAAAGCCTGTGTTTAAAATGTCACCAACGACAAGATGCCGATATACCTGTTTCTTTCTTGCGACATCTAACATTTCAGGCGTAAGATCAATTCCATCTATGTTCTTAACCCCCTGTTGCTTCAGCCAATTTCCTGTGCGTCCGGTGCCGCAAGCCAAATCAACCGCACTCTGAATGGTCGCCCATTCGACGGTTGTGATTCGAGAAAGCAGACGGATATCCATTTCGTCCTGAACGGTCTCCTCGTAGGTATTTACCCATTCTTTGTATCCTTCGGTCACGGAAAGGGTGGGATAGTTGTGAACATCGAAGCTTGAGAAATCCATAAATCTTCCTGAATTATTCTTTTAGCTCCAGGGCGAGTTCTATCATTTGGCTAAAAGATCTTTCACGCTCCTCTGAAGTTGATTTTTGCCCGGACAAAATGTTGTCGCTTACGGTTAATATGGAGAGTGCCTGAACAGCAAACTTGGCCGCCAGGGTGTAGAGGGCAGAGGTTTCCATTTCAATTACCAAAACCCCATTTTCAGCCCACAATTTCCAGTAGTCCGGATCGTCATGATAAAACAAATCGGTGCTCAGGATATTGCCGACTTTGACATTAATCTGCTTCGCTTTTGCCATGTCGAACGCTTTCTTAAGCAAAGAAAAAGAGGCGGACGGAGCAAAATCTCGGCCCTGAAAGCGCAGTCTATTCACTTGCGAGTCGGTGGAAGCGGTCATCGCTAAGATAACATCTTTGAGCCGAAGGTCCGGTTGAATGCTGCCACAGCTTCCAATTCGAATCAAATTTTTGGCGCCGTATTCCGAGATTAGTTCATTCACGTAAATGGAGACCGAAGGGATTCCCATGCCGGTTCCTTGTACGGAAATCCGCTTTCCCTTGTACTCTCCCGTGTAACCGTACATGCCGCGAACTTCGTTGTAGCAGGTTGCATTTTTTAGAAATTGTTCAGCCACATATTTTGCCCTTAACGGGTCGCCAGGCAGCAGGACTGTATCTGCAATTTCTCCTTTCTTTGCACCAATGTGAACGCTCATAACTTTAATCCTGATTACTGTATTTAATCATGTTTGAAATTTGAAGCCACCCGAATCTTGTCATTCCTGTCATTTGAGCACGGTTCCTCCAATTTTTTCAAAATAAGACTCGAGGACGATCGTTGTTTTCGTAGCCATCGTTAGAGGTGGCTTCTTGAGTTCATTTATGATTCTATTCAGCGATGTCATGTCTTTGGTTCGCACTTTGATGAGAAAACAATCCTCACCTGCGATGCTGTGAATTTCAAGTACTTCGGAATTGTCCTCAAGTTCCTTTAGAGCTTTTTGGACCTCAGCGGTCAGCACGCCCGGATGTTTTGCCGAAATAAATGCGGTGATAGCCTGTCCCAACGAATTCGGGTTTAAAATAGCGCTGTATCCCTTGATGATGCCGTTGTTCTCCAGCTTCTTCACACGTTCGGTGACTGCCGGTCGTGACAAGCCAATTTCTTCGGCAATTTGGGCGTGAGGAGTACGCGCATCCCTGGCCAATATTTCAATGATCT
>JAABYK010000628.1:10546-20130 GCA_011775825.1 Candidatus Zhuqueibacterota bacterium
TCTTGTTTTGAAAACAAAATCAGCTTTTTATATGTGATTCTTAGAAATGAGAATTGATTTTGCAGGAGTTATTAACTTTGGGAATTCATGTATTTTATTAAGTTCGTAATAAAGGTGTTAAAAATCAATAGATAAGTAAGGTTTCGGTTTGAAGACTTTTTTGGCACCGTAGTTGCAAATTCAACCGAAGTATTTTCATTTGAAAAAAATGGAACATAATTGGCGGGATAGGGTAAAAATTTTGTTTGAACGAGAGTTTCTACACTGACATGAGCGTAAAAGTGAAAATAGTCTCTTTGATCTTGCTGCTTCCCCTTATCGGGTTGAGCATTCCATTGGGCTTGACAAAGCCCTGTCAAATGGACATGCCGCAGGAACAGATGTCGTGCTGCGTTGTGGTTGCATCTTGTGAAGCGGATGGTCAAAAGCTCGCAGCGCCGCAGTGTGGCTGCAAGCTTGCTGACAATACCGGTACTAAAGCCGTGGTGGTTAATCTGTTTGACGCGGCAGACAAGAATTCAAAAAAATTTGAGAAGAAATGGTTAAGCATTTCTCAAATTAGCCAACCCGATCTAGATAACTCCTCAGTCCGTTCCTATAAGCTTTCAAACGCTCATTATCTCAAACTTTCTTCTTCTGAAATTTATAAGCGGCTCTCAACTTATTTGATTTAGTTTACCCTGCCTTCGCTTTCATCCTTTACAGGGGTGAACTCTTTTCGCGAATTTTCCGAAAACATTATGCGCAATTCTCTGCGCGGCGAATGAACCATCGGAGCCATCTCTGGTTGTTGGACCATTGATTCGATGGCCATTTCGTGGAATTCAAACTGTTGCGATCTAACGAACCGAAACGCAAGGATCGATGGGTGCACAATGAAAATATCTCATTTTATCTGGCTGTATGTCTTACTATTACATCTGAATCTGATTCAAATTGGGTTGTCACAAGAGAACGGCAAAACCGTCAGGCTGGATGAATTGGTCCGGGAAGCTTTGGAAAACAATCCCGAAATTAAGTCAGCAGAGAGCCGTTGGCGCGCCGCTCTGCAAAGACCCTCACAGGTTTCAATGTTGCCCGACCCCATGTTAAGCTACACTCGGTTTGCCCAAAGCGTTGAAACCCGCGTTGGCCCGCAGGAGAATGTGTTTACGCTTTCCCAGCGGATACCGTTTCCGGGCAAACTGGGGTTAAAAGGCAAAATGGCGGATCAAGAAGCGGTGGCTTCGGAACAGAGATACGAGGCCACAAAAAGAGACGTCATCTTCAAAGTAAAAAGGGCTTACTACGATTTGTACTGGGTTGACCGGTCTTTGGAGATTTTGAGTGAATATCTTGCTGTGTTGCAAGACTTCACCCGCGTGGCAGAACAGAAATACGCCACGGGACAGGGCATTCAGGCCAATGTTTTGAAGTCACAAGTTGAGATTTCTACGATTATGGAAAGACGGCTTGGTTTTGAGAAAATTCGACAGGGTGTGGTTGCTCGAATTAATGCATTATTAAATCGTTCACAGGACACAAAATTAGGGAAGGCTGCAACAATTGACACGACTCGGGTTCGAATTTCGGAAGCCGATTTGGTGGACTACGCCCTGGAGCAACGGGAGGAGCTTCAATCCCTCCAAGCCATGATAGACAAGAGTGAACACATGAGAAGTCTGGCCAAGCGCGAATATTTGCCCGACTTCAATCTACAGGCGAACTACATTGACGTTTCAAGAGGTGTAAGCCAGGCGCCGGATGCTGGTAAGAATGCCTGGTCCGTGATGGTGGGATTAAACTTGCCCATTTGGATTGGCAAACGAAACGCCGCCGTACGCGAAGCGAGCGAACTGATATCTTCCAATAGACTCGCTTATGAGAATTTACAGAATCGGGTGAAATCGGAAATCAAAGATTATTATTATCAGCTACAGATTACCGGTAAGACTCTTAATCTGTACGAGCAAGGTCTGATTACACAGGCAGAAAGCTCATTGGAATCGGCATTGGCTAGCTATCAAACTGGTAAACTTGATTTTCTAAACTTGCTGGATGCAGAGCGCATGCTTTTGAACCTAAATCTGGGATACGTCAAGGAGCGGTCCAATTATCAGAAGCATTTGGCTGACCTGGAACGCGCCTTGGGCGGTGAGCTACCGCAATAAACGGGATAGCAGATGGACCAATTGTATTCATGATGAGGAGATTAAACTATGTTGATTAAGTTAAGTGACAAGAGCAAGTCGGGTCTAAGAGCATTCGGTCTTTTTACCATGACTTTGTTCATTTTTATGTATCTGTTCACAGCTTGTGGAAACAATGAAGCCGAACAAACTGTCTCTGGCGACAAACAGTTGTGGACCTGTGGCATGCATCCGCAAGTCGTTGTGGATGAACCCGGGAACTGTCCCATCTGCGGAATGAAATTAACGCCGCTCAAATCCGAGGCTACTGCCCGTGCGGATACACCATCGGATCGAACCGAGGAAGAGCATGACGAGATGATGGAAGAATTGGGGGTCGCCAAAGAAGACAAGAAGATACTCTACTGGCGGGCTCCCATGGATCCGACCTACATTTCGGACAAACCGGGCAAGTCCCCTATGGGGATGGACCTGGTTCCGGTCTATGAAGGAGAGGGGCCGCCCGCAGGTTCAGCGATTACTATCGATCCCGTGACGGTACAGAACATGGGTGTGCGTACAGCCGAAGTTAAACGGCAGCCGTTTTATCGCATCATTCGCACCGTTGGGCACATCGATTATAACGAGGAAAAGCTCTACAACATCAACCTTAAATTCTCGGGCTGGATCGAAAGATTGTACGTCGACCGCACGGGTGATCCGGTCCGTAAAGGTCAACCGCTGTTGAAAATATACTCGCCGGATTTGGTGGCAACCCAGGAAGAGTATCTCCTGGCATACAAGAATCATCAAAAAGTTGCCGAAAGTGCGTTTGAAGAGGTGAGCGGTGGCGCCGGACGTCTTTTAGAGGCTGCTCGACAAAGATTGAAATATTGGGACATTACACCTGAGCAGATCGAGGAGTTAGAGAAATCGGGTACCATTCAGAAGACCTTGACGATTTATTCGCCTGCAGATGGCATCGTCATTCATAAGAATGCTGTTGAGGGCGCATACGCAAGGGAAGGCATGGACCTGTTCAGGATCGCAGACCTGTCAACAGTCTGGGTGCTGGCTCATATCTTTGAATATGAGCTTCCCTGGGTCAAGGTTGGTCAGATGGTCAAAATGGAGCTTCCCTATATTCCCGGTAAAGTGTTTCGCGGCAGAGTGGATTACATTTATCCTTTTCTTCACGCAAAAACTAGAGACATCCGGATCCGCCTGGTTTTTGAAAATCCGACATTGCAACTGAAGCCGGAAATGTACGCCAACATCACCATCGAGTCCAGAGTGGGGGACAATGAGTTGGTTATTCCAAGTGAAGCGGTCATACGAACCGGGACGCGCAACCTGGTATTTATCGACCTCGGCAACGGCAGGTTTCGTCCGCAAGAGGTGGTATTGGGACCCGAAGGAGAGAAAGGTTTAGTAGAAGTCGTCGCTGGTTTGGAAGAAGGACAGCGCATCGTGACGAGTGCGCAGTTCCTTTTGGATTCGGAGAGTCGTTTGCGCGAGGCCATACAGAAGATGTTGGGAACTCGAAGTCCTGTTTCCGGAAAGGGTGATGACTAAACGCGCTATTTTTTCTTTGACATAAATTTCGCGAAGACCAGTAGGACAATTACCGTTGGAATGATGACAATTAATAGCGTCAACATATTGAAAATAAAGGGATTATCAAGCATCATTTACTCCCTTGCGCACTTCAGAGAATTTATGACTAATGTACGAGAACAACAAAGCGAGCATCATTAAGATTAAATAGAAGATGACAGCAATACTTAGCACCAAGATGGAAACATCTTCTTTTCGAAAAAATAAAGCCAAAGCGAAACCCACAAACAGAGCCGTTGCCACAGCAATGAAATGTCTGGCAACCTCAGTAAAGTTACTTTTCGAGATAAACTTCACTTTTCAACATAAAAAAACATAACAAAAAGTTCTTCAAAAAACAAGAAATTTCGAAATTTGATAATTAAAGGAACGTGGCATGCTTGAACGAATCATAGAATGGTCAGTCAACAATCGTTTCATGGTCATCCTGGCGACGCTGTTTGTCATTCTGCTCGGAATCGTCGCCATGCTTAGAACGCCAGTCGACGCGATCCCGGATCTGTCCGATGTGCAGGTTATCATCTTCACCGAATACCCCGGGCAGGCACCGCAGGTGGTGGAAGATCAGGTGACCTACCCATTGACCACGTCCATGTTAGCCGTGCCTTACGCAAAAGTCGTGCGGGGATATTCCTTCTTTGGTTTTTCCATGGTGTACATCATTTTCGAGGATGGCACGGATCTCTACTGGGCCCGCAGTCGCGTCCTGGAGTATCTCAATTATGTCTCGAACCGACTTCCTCCCGGAATCACACCTAGCTTGGGCCCGGATGCCACGGGCGTGGGTTGGGTATATGAATATGCCCTCAAAAGCGACCGCCACGATCTGGCTCAGTTGCGTTCCATTCAGGATTGGCTTTTGCGTTATGAATTAACAGCCGTGCCCGGAGTGGCAGAAGTCGCGAGCATCGGTGGTTTTGTGAAGCAATATCAGGTGGAAGTGGACCCCAACAAGCTGATCATGTACGATCTGCCATTGCAGAAAGTAAAAATGGCCATTCAGAACTCCAATAACGATGTCGGTGGCCGGTTGTTGGAAATGGGGGAGACCGAGTTCATGGTGCGCGGACTGGGTTACATCAAGTCGGTGCGTGACCTGGAAAACGTGACGCTCGGAGTCGGTCCCAACGGCGTGCCTATCACACTCAAAGAAGTGGCGAACATCCAAATCGGTCCGGAATTGCGCCGGGGACTGGCCGAGTTGAACGGACAGGGTGAGGTGGTCGGCGGCATCATCGTCATGCGCTACGGCGAAAATGCACTCAAGACGATTAACGGGGTCAAAAACAGGTTGGAGGAGCTTAAGAAGAGTCTGCCGGAAGGCGTGGAAATCGTCCCGGTTTACGATCGGTCGGGTCTCATCGAACGGGCCATCGATAATTTGACAGGCAAACTCATCGAGGAGAGCATTGTGGTCGCTTTGGTGTGTATTATTTTTCTCTTACACTTTCGCAGTGCTTTTGTAGCCATTTTTACTCTGCCTGTAGGGATTCTGATTGCTTTCGTTGTGATGTACTATCAAGGCATCAACGCGAACATCATGTCTCTGGGAGGGATCGCCATTGCCATCGGTGCCATGGTGGATGCGGCCATCGTCATGATTGAAAATGCTCACAAACATATCGAGCACGACGTGGGTAAGAAGAATCACTGGCAGATGATCATCGATGCGTCGAAAGAAGTTGGCCCGGCGCTGTTTTACTCGCTGCTGATTATCACCATTTCATTCGTGCCGGTGTTTTCTTTGCAGGCCCAGGAGGGGCGGCTGTTTAAGCCACTGGCATTTACAAAAACCTATGCCATGGCCGCATCGGCTCTGTTGGCCATTACAATCGTGCCGGTCCTGATGGGCTATTTGATTCGCGGTCGCATTATGCCCGAACAAAAGAACCCGGTAAACCGTTTTCTGGTTTGGATTTATCGCCCGGTCATCGATACGGTATTGCGCTTCAAAAAAACCACGATTGCGATTGCCACGGCGATTTTAGTCTTAACTTTGTGGCCATTGTCAAAATTGGGGTCGGAATTCATGCCGCCCTTATATGAAGGGGATCTGCTTTACATGCCCACCACCGATCCGGGCATTAGCATCACAAAAGCAAAAGAGCTTCTCCAGCAGACCGACAAAATCATCAGCAAATTTCCCGAAGTGCATCACACGTTTGGCAAGATAGGCCGTGCGGAGACCGCCACGGATCCGGCGCCCCTTTCGATGATCGAAACGACCATCATGTTGAAACCCGAGGATCAGTGGCGGCCGGGCATGACCCCCGAAAAGCTGGTGGACGAATTGAACGCTGCCATCCAATTTCCGGGCCTCACAAATGCCTGGACCATGCCCATCAAAACCCGCATCGACATGCTTTCAACGGGCATTAAAACACCGGTTGGCATCAAACTGATGGGCGACGATCTGCAAGTTCTGTCAGATTTGGGTCAAGAAGTAGCCACGGTCCTGAGAGAAGTTCCGGGGACACTGAGCGTGTTTCCGGAGAAAACTTTCGGCGGCAACTATCTCGATTTTAACATCAAGCGCGAAGAAGCCATGCGCTACGGTTTAAATGTGGGCAACGTGCAAGACATCATCCGAAGCGCCATCGGTGGCATGAACGTCACGCAGACCGTGGAAGGATTGGAACGCTATCCCGTAAATGTGCGCTACAGCCGCGAACTCCGGGACGATATCGCATCCCTTAAGCGTGTCCTGGTGGCCACGCCCACAGGCGCTCAAATTCCCATTACACAGGTCGCGGACATCAGCATCAAGAAAGGACCTCCGGCGATCAAGAGTGAAAACGCTCGACGGACAGCCTGGCTTTATGTGGACATAAAAAACATCGATGTGGGCACATATGTGGCAAATGCGCAGAAAGTTGTAAATGAGCGCATTGATCTACCTACTGGCTACACCATGGTATGGAGCGGACAGTACGAATACATGCAACGCGCCAAGGCGCAAATGAAGCTGGTGATTCCGGTGACGCTGGTGATTATCTTTGTACTGCTTTACATGAACTTTCGCAACATGACCGAGAGCCTGATCGTCATGCTGTCCTTGCCATTTTCGTTGGTGGGCGGCATCTGGCTCATGTTTCTACTCGATTACCATTTTAGCGTGGCCGTAGCC
Source organism: Candidatus Zhuqueibacterota bacterium (assembly GCA_011775825.1). GTDB lineage: Bacteria > Zhuqueibacterota > Zhuqueibacteria > Oceanimicrobiales > Oceanimicrobiaceae > JAABYK01. Next base: position 17,399 of record JAABYK010000628.1, read on the forward strand.
GTGGGATTCATCGCCTTGGCGGGCGTAGCCGCGGAGACTGGCGTGGTGATGCTCATTTACCTTGACCATGCGTACAAGAAATGGCGCGACCGTGGAGAAATGCGCACACATGGTCACCTCACCGGCTCGATCATGGAAGGTGCGGTGGAACGAGTGCGCCCCAAGATGATGACGGTGACCGCAATCATGGCCGGGCTGTTCCCGATCATGTGGGGACACGGCACGGGCTCCGATGTGATGAAGCGTATTGCGGCGCCTATGGTCGGCGGCATGGTGTCCTCTACCATTTTGACATTGGTGGTGATTCCGGCGATATACTTTCTGTGGAAGAGCTGGGAGAATCGCAAGAACTGGCAGGAGGAAGAACAATAAATAGATTCGCATCATTTGGAAGTGTGCGTATGCTCTTTGCCTTTACAAGTGAAGTTTCTCAAAATTGGGAAAGCGTTGGTAGGTTCTTTATCGAGATTGAGAATTGAGGTTTCGGCAAAAGGCAGTTTTGAGTGATCCGTTTTGGAGTAAGCCTATAATTTACAATGGCGTGTTCGTCCTGATTTTTCTTGGTATGATTTTTGAAAATGAAGGAAAAAGTCAAGTGATGTGCCATCTATTAGTCTAAGGTATCGATGAATCTGAATAACAAAATCATCGCCCTACTTCTACTGCTCCCGATGCTGATGGTGAACTTCCCATCGGGAATGGCAGATTTGTGCCAAACGAGTGCTCGGACGGGCTCGATGAATTGCTGTTCCGCAAAGCACCTGCCTTTGAACGGTACATCGCTGAACTCGAAAGAGTGCGGTTGTCAGATTGCTGACTCGCAACCTGCGCACACAGCGTCGGCCGTCTTGTCCCAAATTTCAAAACCAGGCATTGAGAAGCTCGGAGACTACTTTGTTACACAACGGCCACTTAGGTCTGCCCATTTCTGCAGTTTTCTAAATCACTCTCATCGGTACTTTCCACTTAAAGCATCCTCACATCTCAAGATCTACGATCTGGTTTCCTCGTATCTAATCTAATCCTTTCAATATCGTTGTTTCAATCTCCGACGTTAATAATGCGTCGGTTTCATCCATTGCTTTGGTTGGTATTCAATTCTATGGGCTAACTTACTTCTCGGACCTTATCTGAGCTTTCTTTTAAGTTAAGGAGCATTTATGAATAGCATAGCAAGTGGTCTTTTGTTACTTGCCTTCGTCCTTTCCGGATACGCTGCCTGGGCGGCATTCATGGGAGGACGCTGGCGGAACAGCCGCATGATTGCCAGTGCAGAGCGAAGCGCTGTAGCGCTGTTTGCAGTCACCTCTGTCGTTATGGCTGCGCTGGTTTATGCCTTTATCACTAGAGATTTTTCTCTTGAATATGTCGCGCATTACTCCAACAGAACGCTCCCGATGTTTTACACAATCTCAGCGGTCTGGGCAGGGCAGTCAGGATCGTTGCTCCTCTGGGCTTGGCTGCTGACCCTATTTGCGGCCGTCGTGGTCTGGCAAAACCGCTACAAGAATCGGGAATTACTCCCGTATGTGCTGGGTGTAATTCTTTTCACTTCTTTCTTTTTCTTCGGGTTAATGGTGTACGCCACCAGTCCGTTTGAGCCTCTACCGCGACCTGTTGTAGACGGCAGCGGTTTAAACCCAATGCTGCAGAACGTTGGAATGGTCATGCACCCTCCGACACTCTATCTCGGCTATGTCGGATTCGTAGTGCCGTTTGCCTTTGCCATCGCAGCGATGATCACCAAAAATCTGGATGCTCAGTGGATTCGCAGTACGCGGCGTTGGACACTGTTTTCCTGGCTGTTTCTGACTTTGGGAAATCTCTTCGGCGCCAAATGGGCTTATGTGGAGCTGGGCTGGGGCGGCTACTGGGCCTGGGACCCTGTGGAAAACGCCTCGCTCATGCCCTGGCTTACAGGAACAGCATTCTTGCATTCAGTCATGATCCAGGAAAAACGCGGCATGCTGAAAGTCTGGAATCTGGTCTTGATCATACTGACCTTTGCCCTGACGATTTTTGGCACCTTCATCACCCGCAGCGGCATCATTTCTTCCGTTCACTCATTTGGGATTTCGAATCTTGGTCCGCTCTTTCTCATTTTTTTGGGCATCACGCTGGTGGGGTCTTTTGGCCTTCTCTGGTGGCGCTGGCCAAACCTTAAAAGCGAAAATAGATTAGATGCCGTACTTTCCCGCGAGTCGAGTTTTTTATTCAACAATCTGTTTCTGGTAGGCATGACGTTCGCAGTGTTTTGGGGCACGATTTTCCCCATCATTTCCGAAGCCGTGCGCGGAGTGAAAATCACGGTCGGTGCGCCGTTTTTCAATCAGGTGAATGTCCCAATTGGTCTGGCATTGTTGGCGCTCACAGGAATCTGTCCTCTTATCGCCTGGCGTAAAGCTTCGGAGCGCAATCTGCACAAGAGCTTCACGATTCCTCTGTCGGCGGGGGTGTTGGGGGCAAACGCTCTTTTCGTGCTGGGTGTGCGATCGCTTTATCCGTTGATCGCATTCAGTCTGGCCGTCTTTGTGATGGTGACCATCATTCTGGAATTCTACCGCGGCGCTAACGCCCGGGCGCACAGTGCTCAGTTGATTTTCGTACGTGCCTTCTGGGATTTGCTGATGCGCAACAAACGGCGCTATGGTGGCTATATCGTGCACATTGGCGTGGTGATGATCTTCGTCGGCATTACGGGTTCCAGCGCCTTTCAAAAGGAAAAGGCGGCG
>JAABYK010000628.1:20145-20672 GCA_011775825.1 Candidatus Zhuqueibacterota bacterium
ACCAGGGACTGGAGAACCGTTCGACTCATCATGCTCAAATCATGGCGGCGGGGATGCAGGTTGAAAGAAGTGGCAAAGTGCTGCTAACCCTGTATCCCGAACGCCAGAAACATCGCGGCCACGACGTGGTGAGCGAAGTCGCCATTCGGCAGACGCCGAAGGAAGATTTGTACGTGATCCTGGTANNCAGCGGGCGCAATTCAAAGTGCTGGTCATTCCACTGGTTTCATGGATCTGGATCGGTGGCGTGGTGATGATCGTGGGTACCTTGATTGCCATGGGGCCAGATCGTTTCAAGAAAAAGAGGGCAAATCTGCCTGAACTGAAACCTGTACGCCAGGTTAAGGAGGTGGAACATGCGATATAGACACCCACTCATAGCGACCTGCTTTTTGATAGTCGGGTTAACGTCGCCTCGGTTGATGGCCCAAACGCAGCAAGTTACCGTCGGTGAAATCAAAAAAAGTCTGGTCTGCTTATGCGATTGCAGCATGACCGTGGAGGCGTGTGAGGGATCGATGAAATGT
>JAABYK010000628.1:20678-20939 GCA_011775825.1 Candidatus Zhuqueibacterota bacterium
GGATCGATGAAATGTCAGTCGGCAGAACAATTGACGGCTGAAGCGACCCAATACATTCAACAGGGACTTAGCAAAGAGGCGGTTTTGGCAGCTTTTGTCGAAAAGTATGGCGAACACATTCTGGCCGCGCCAACCAAACGGGGTTTCAATTTAACCGCCTGGATTATGCCATTCCTGGGAATTTTCTTGGCGGCAGTTGTCGTCATTACCTCATTGCGAAGATGGGTTCGCGCGCAGAGGCGCTCTGTTTCTGAAGGCAAC
>JAABYK010000628.1:21107-21258 GCA_011775825.1 Candidatus Zhuqueibacterota bacterium
GTGGCAAAGCCTTACTGGCACCGAAAGTCTGTCGTTGTTTTAGAGGCAGGTAACGGTCAACTTGCGGAGCTAAAGACACAGCGGGACAATTTACTGACTGCCATCAAAGAACTCGAATTCGACCACCAGACAGGCAAAATTTCTGAACAAG
>JAABYK010000178.1 GCA_011775825.1 Candidatus Zhuqueibacterota bacterium
CCAGGGCTCTCTCGCTCAAACCTATCTCCGAACGCCTGAGGCCCCCATCGCTCTCTGTACTTTCTACCGATGGAGCAGGGCACTGCTCCGGCAACTTGAGTGTGGGCTTCCCCTGCTCAAACGCACCCTCCTGAAGCTGGAACCCGCAGCAGCCCTGCACCCAAGTCGAGCCCCGTTGGATTAACTATCGCAGACCAAATCGGGAACCTGAAATTGCAAGGTTCGGCCAGCAGAAACCTGGGATTGGCGTGCTATTTTCTCGGTGACTACAAAAAGGCTGAGTCCTTTTTTCGGAAAGCGTACAAACTGCACGAGCAGATTGGCGATGAATGGTCAATGGCCGGTGACATTGGCAATCTTGGCCTAATCGATTTGGTACGTGATGAGTATGATTTGGCGATCGAACGTTTTCAGGAATGCCTCGAGCTGTTGGAAAAAGTCGGGGCGCGCGAAGATCAGGCCTCAACCTTGCATGATTTAGGAAACGCCTATAGGCTCAAAGGTGACATTGATAGAAGTGTGGCATTTTTAGAGAAGGCTATACGCACCTATGATGGACTCGGAAAAACTAAGAGATTGGCGGAGACTTATTCATTGCTCGGCTTGTTGTGTTATGAACATGATCGATTGAGCCGCGCCAAGAACTATCTTGACAAGGGACTGCAAGCTATTGTTGATCTTCAGGCGCCGGTGCAACGCCGGGATATTCTGTCGAATCTCGGCCTCGTCTATATAAGTCTCAACCGGTTTGACGAAGCGGCGACCCTCATCGAAGAAGCGTTTCGATTGCTGGATGAAACGGAAAGCAAGGTGGTTCGCGGCATTCTATTGAACAATCTCGGGTTGGCTCAACGAGCGCAAGGCGAGTATGAAAAGGCACGAGAGAACCTTCTTGGGAGCTATGAGATCCGCCAAAGACTTGGCACGGATAGCGAGACCGAAACGACCCTGTATAATCTTGGTGTAGCCTGCTTGTTTGCAGGTCGACTGGATGAAGCGCTACGATATCTCTCAGAATCTCAAAAGATTTGTAAGACCAGAAAGTGGTTGATCCGCCTAGGCTGGACGCTGAGTGCCCTGGGTCTCGTATATGAAGATTTGGGCCAAATCCAAAGAAGCCGCGATTGTTACGAAGAAGCCATAGCTATTCTTGAATCGTCGGATGATTTCGAGGGGCAATGGTCGGCTTNNAGCTTTTGGAATCCGAAATCGAGAATCTTGACGAGGCCCAGGTTGCTTATGGTAAGTCTATTGCATGCCTGATGAAGCTACGAAAGAGAATGTCCATCGAACACCGGGCGACGTATGCCGAAGATAAAATGAGAGTTTTCGAACACATGGTGATAATTTGTGCCGACAAACGTGATGTGCAGAACGCCCTCAGGTATGCGGAGTTATCCAAATCCAGGGCGTTTGTCGAGCTGCTTCTGGAAACCGGCAATTACGAGCTTCTTGGCGAGATCGAAAGCGAGCCTGTCAGTGCAGGTTTTCTGACGGACATAAACAAATTCCTGGTTTCAAATCTACCTGAATCTCACAAATAGGACACCCTGATGAACGTTGCTTTGGTGGAATTGTTTGTGGTGGAGGATAGAACATTTATCTTCGTCATAGACCCATCCAAGCCGGAATCGACTGACGAGCCGTGGATGACTCATGTCGACGTTGGTGAAAAGGAGC
>JAABYK010000547.1:0-233 GCA_011775825.1 Candidatus Zhuqueibacterota bacterium
ATGCTTTCCACTTTATTATCGTTTATATATGCCCCACCTTGTTGAATCAACCTTCTGGCATTACTCTTGGAGGAGGCCAAACCCGTTTCAGTGAATAAATCAACGGCCGGAATCCCGTTTTTCAGACGCCTCATTTCGATCTTAGATGATGGGATGGCACTCAAATCTTCTTCGCTGCTTCCAAAAGCAGCCCGAGAAGCTTGTCGTGCCTTGTCAGCTTCTTGTGAACCATG
>JAABYK010000547.1:244-793 GCA_011775825.1 Candidatus Zhuqueibacterota bacterium
GTTATTCTTGTCGCCTCATAAGCCAGCCGCTCCTTGGCTATTCGAATATCAGCACCCCTAAGTTTTGTCAATCCTTGAATCTCTTCTATGGGTAAGAAAGTGCAATAGGCCAAAAACCGCCCAACGTCTCGATCATCGACATTTATCCAGTATTGATAGAAGTCGTATGGAGCAGTCATGGATGCTTCCAGCCATATGGTACCGGAAGCCGTCTTACCCATTTTCTGCCCCCCCGCTGTGGTTAGAAGGGGCCAGGTTATCCCCTCTGCTTCAGCACCTTTGACTCGGCGAATGAGATCAACACCTGCCAGTATGTTCCCCCATTGGTCGTCGCCTCCGAGCTGGATCATACAATTGTACTTCCTGTAAAGCTTCAGAAAATCGTACGCCTGCAAAACTTGATAATTGAACTCGATAAATGACAACCCGGTCTCCAGTCGAATTTTGTAAGCCTCCGCTGCCAACATGCGATTGACACTAAAGTGTCGGCCAATGTCACGCAAAAAGTCGATGTACTTTAAATCCAACAACCAGGAAGCATTGCGTATG
>JAABYK010000547.1:808-999 GCA_011775825.1 Candidatus Zhuqueibacterota bacterium
CCAATCCCGATTCTCCATCAAGGTTGACGTACCGACCCACCTGCGACTCGATTTTTTTGGCATTGGCTTGGATTCGTTCGGAGGACAACATTTTCCGCATTTCGGTTTTGCCGCTCGGATCCCCAATCATGGCGGTACCATCTCCGATAATTGCAATCGGACGATGACCGGCACGCTGAAGATGTGCCAAC
>JAABYK010000547.1:1053-1701 GCA_011775825.1 Candidatus Zhuqueibacterota bacterium
CGGCGAACACTGTCCTCATTGGTGACTTGCTTTACAAAGCCTCGTTCTTTGAGGATATCATAAACGTTTGATTGAAGCAATTTCAAACCTCTCTCAATAACCGCTAATATCGCTGTTTATACTTGAGTTGTTTTTGTAGTTCCCGTTCCGCATCACGTTTGGCAATATCGTGCCGTTTGTCATAAGTCTTCTTACCTTTTACCAAAGCCAACTCGACTTTTACCTTCCCTTGTTTAAAATAGAGTTTAAGCGGCACGACGGTTAAACCTCTCTCCTGAATTTTACCTGTAAGCCGACTTATTTCTTTCTTGTGTAAAAGTAATTTACGCTCGCGAAGCGGATCGTGGTTGTTAATATTCCCATGGCTGTAAGGACTGATGTGGGCGTTGTACAAATACATCTCGCCGTTTCGAACCGCAGCATAACTGTCTTTCAGATTGGCCCGACCATCTCGGAGTGACTTCACTTCCGTACCCAAAAGTGCAATCCCCGCTTCAATCCTATCTAGAATATGATATTCGTGACGGGCTTTTCTATTGGTTGTAATGATCTTTTCTTCCACAAAACTAAACTTAATGCATCACGAAACAAAAGTCAAGCTACCTTTTCAAAACCCTTGACATTCTTTTGTCGAATTCTTACATTTCT
>JAABYK010000547.1:1869-2043 GCA_011775825.1 Candidatus Zhuqueibacterota bacterium
CAGGCACTTCCCCAACTCTCTGACTTTGATCCTGCTGAAGAAAACAGAGAGAAAACCTTTTCGGGATTGGGAGCCCCACAATTGGGACAGTTCAGGTCTGTGTCATCCGCTCCAACCTTTTGCAAAACCTCAAACTTCTCCCAGCATTTCTTGCACTGATATTCGTAAACAGGC
>JAABYK010000525.1:0-235 GCA_011775825.1 Candidatus Zhuqueibacterota bacterium
CTCAGCACTCCTGCGACCACCAGATCACCCTTCTCGATGGCTTCATCAATTTCCTTCAGCAAGGGACCGCTGTTACCAATGCAGGTGGTGCAGCCATAACCCACAATATTAAATCTCTGCTCATCCAACGGCTTTAATAAACCGGCTTTTTCCAAATATTCCGGTACCACTTTTGATCCCGGCGCCATACTTGACTTCACCCACTGTTTGGTGCGGATTCCTTTCTCCAGCGCAT
>JAABYK010000525.1:347-1181 GCA_011775825.1 Candidatus Zhuqueibacterota bacterium
TGATCCAGATAAAACCTTTCACCATTGATCTTTACTTCTACACTTAACTGCGAAGTGAACTTACTTTCTTCCGGTGCAGGAGAGCCACCTTCCTTTTCCCAGTTATCATCAGGAATCTTTTCCTGAATTTTCTTTTTGAATTCATTTTTAAGCGAAGTATAAAATGCTTTTTTCATCTCTTTCANNTAGATCGGGTCAGGGGAATCTTTCAAATGGAATAACCCCTGCGCTTTGGCATACCTTTCAACCAGCTTCACCTCTTCATCCGTTCTGCCAGTCAATTTCAAGTAAGTCAATGTCGATTCATCGATAGGGAAGAAGCCCATGGTAGCCCCGTATTCGGGCGCCATATTGGCAAGGGTAGCGCGGTCGGGAAGACTTAAGTGATGCAGTCCCGGTCCATAAAATTCTACAAATTTACCTACGACGCCTTTCTTGCGCAACATTTGAGTAGTCGTCAGCACTAAATCGGTTGCAGTGGCGCCTTCGGGCAGTTCGCCGGCTAATTTGAATCCAATCACTTCTGGCAGCAACATGTAGTAAGGTTGCCCCAACATCACCGCTTCCGCCTCGATGCCGCCGACACCCCAGCCCAGCACGCCGAGGCCGTTGATCATAGTGGTGTGGGAATCGGTGCCGACGAGCGTGTCAGGAAAAGCAACCTTTTTACCATTCATCTCTTTTTGTGAAACCACGCTTGCAAGATATTCCAGATTCACCTGATGCACGATACCGGTTCCCGGGGGCACCGCGCTGAAATTCTCAAAGCTTTCCTGCGCCCAACGAAGTAGGCTGTATCTTTCGCTATTGCGTTCGAATTCCTTTTCAATGTTC
>JAABYK010000461.1:0-134 GCA_011775825.1 Candidatus Zhuqueibacterota bacterium
GAGGCGGCCCATCGAAACTGAATTTGTAAGTACCATGGACAAGTTCAAGACTATCGCTTTGGAGAGTCGTCATAGCAGAGTCTATAACTACCACGTTCTCTGAAACTTGAACAGGGAGCTCCTCCCCCATCACA
>JAABYK010000461.1:203-1549 GCA_011775825.1 Candidatus Zhuqueibacterota bacterium
GACCTTGGCGATATTCCAACGCTGCAACTACAGTAGTACCGGAGTTGTTTACCAGGTCAACTATGGGAGATGGTGATGAAATGCTGCCAACCAGATTCCAACCAAGCTCAACTTCTATCTCTTTGAGACCTATGTGTACACCCTCAAATCTAACAGTTGAAGGCGCTGAATGGAATACCCAGTATCCTTCACCGATTACGAGTGAGTCCACTGTAACATAACGATTATTTCTATAGGCAAGAACGGAATCGGCAGTTGGAAAGACCTTTTCAGGGGATTGTTCTTCTTCTAATGACAGCGGGAGACTGAGCAAAGACCAACCTGCTCCAACAGGTATTTGGACTGTGGTATCGGTCTGAGCAGCGCTAAAATGCGGGACAAAGGAGAGAACATAGCTCAGGACTAAAACCGTCAATCTCTTTGGAAATGGCCTGGCTTTCATGGAGCCCTCCGAAACTTTTAAAACTTGGCCATTTCAAAGATGAACGCCGTGGGTGAGATTGGTATTTCGAGCCAAAGTTATGAAAATCAAAATACAACAGCACAGAAAGAACTAACGCAACGCAATCCACAAAAAAATTACATCATTTTAGGGCCACTATAGGGCCACTGGTTGTCATGTGACCACGTGCAATTCTGTGTTAAATCATGTAAAAACAAGTGGCCACAAAATCATTTTCAAAACAAGCTGCTGGCAACTGTTTTTATTGTACTTATGTTGGACAAAAAGGAGATTATGAGTCCGCTGCTCTGACCGACTGAGCTAAGGGCCCCGAAATTTATTTATGCCAATGACTTTTAGTTGGATTTTTAACAACTGATAATTTAGCACTTTTGTGTAAATTGTCAAGCTATTTTGAGGTGAGAAATGTTAATCTAATCGGTCCTCCACTTCCGGGCCTAAACTACCGCTCGACCCTGCCTGAACCGCTTCCTGTTGCAAGTTTCTCTACTTCTTCTTCACTGACTAAATTGAAGTCTCCTGGAATAGTCTGCTTCAGACAAGATGCCGCAACCGCAAACTCCAAGGCCTCTCGAGTGTCAGTCTTCGCCAAAAGTCCGTAGATTAAACCGCCAGCAAATGCATCGCCCCCACCGACTCTATCCACGATCTGAATATCATATCTCTTGGAGCGATAGGGCTGACTGCAATCCCGTTCATCGAGGAGCAAGGCACTCCAGCCATTGTGTGAAGCTGAGAAGCTCTCTCTCAAAGTGATAGCTACTGTATCAAAATTGTAAAGACGTTTCAGCTCCTTGGCGACCTCAAAGTAGGAGGCCTCTTCGAGTTCACCTGACTCCACATCAGAACTGACTGCTTTTAACCCCAAACTCTTTTCGGCATC
>JAABYK010000461.1:1620-17966 GCA_011775825.1 Candidatus Zhuqueibacterota bacterium
AGCAGTTTTTGCGGCCTGGCATGCCGCTGCAATGCACTCCCTGGCAGTTTCGCTCAAGGCGGGTGTAATGCCGGTCCAGTGAAACCACTCAGCACCCGAAAAGACTTGTTGCCAATCCACCTCATCTTTATTCATCTGACTTACAGCTGAAAAAGCTCGATCGTAAACCACTTTCGAAGGTCTTTGGCTGGCCCCGCTTTCCAAGAAGTAGATGCCAACGCGCTCTCCGCCGCGAACAATGAACTCTGAATGGACACCAAACCGCCTGAGGTGATTCAACGCTGACTGACCAATTTCATGTTCAGGCAGTCTCGTAACGAAAAAGCTATCAAGACCGTAGTTCGCCAAAGCCACGGCAACATTCGCCTCTCCCCCCCCAAACGTCACATCAAAATTCTGGGCCTGTACAAACCTTGTAAACCCCGGAGTGGAGAGTCTTAACATGATTTCGCCAAAGGTCACGACCTTTTTACTCATTTCCTTGTATCTCCTGTTACTGTATTCTGGCCCTCTAGAACGCTTTGACGCAAAGTCCTGGCATTTTGGGTAAGCAAGACATAATTATCATCAGCGATCGCTTGCTTATCCAAAAGTGCACTGCCCACGCCTACCGCACAAGCGCCCGCCTTGATCCAATCTCCACCGTTTGTAAGCGTAACGCCTCCAGTTGGCATCAAACGAACATGAGGCATGGGAGCTTTAACCCCCTTAAAGAAATTCATCCCCACGATATCGGCGGGGAACACTTTAATTATGTCGGCCCCGCGTTCATGCGCCAATTGTATTTCAGTGGGTGTAAATGCACCCGGCATGGCTGGAATATCACGTCGATGAGCTGCCTCAATGATCTCCGGCTTGAAAATAGGGCTGACGACATATTTGGCACCTGCATCCATGGCCTGATTTGCAACATCTTCATTTAGGACAGAGCCGACGCCAACCAAGACTACATCAACAAGTTCCTGACTGACTGTCTCAATTACCTTTAGCGCATTTGGAGTTGTCATGGTAATTTCAATTATGGAGATGCCGCCTTTTTGAATGGCGCTCGCCACGTTCATCAGCTTTCGCGAGTCTGCCATGCGAATGACAGCGACAACCCCTTCTTCAATAATCCTATTCACAATTTCTGATCGTGACATAGATCTAACCAGCTTCCCTCGTAACTTGAATTCTCTGCTAATATTCAGTGCCCGCTAAATGGAATGAGATCATCATCTGAGAAATAAAGCCTTTTTTACAGCCTGTCTTCGTCCATCCCCTTGAAGAACAAAAATACAGGCCTGACGGTAACCCGATTGGCTGCCAACCCCTAATGAGTTTTTCAGAATCACATTTTTTCAATACGCTTAGCCAAAATGTAAAAAAATTACCTAAAAATCAACTATTTTCTTGCCACTGTTGGCGCTTTAAATGTTCATTAAAAACGTCTCAATTCGTCAATTGGAAAAGCACTCGCTTGCCTTGGATGATGTAGCTAATAATTTCGGATCTTCGTCTTCATCGTTCTGGCCTTGGTTTCACAATTTAACTGAACCTCATGTTCTGGACCACACCAGCGGATTCTGTTCGTCGTCATCGAGGACGTCGTCAACGCTTAATCTCGCAACTTGCTCGTCTGACAAAATATTTTGTTGACCATTGAATTTCGCACCGTTCGGCATGTAAGCACAGGTCATGGCTCGCCTAGGATAGGGCGTCATATTGGGACCGGCTGCGTGCGCCGTGAGTCCATTATGGACACCCGCCATTCCAGCTTTCATCGTAGCGACAATAGGCTCGATGGTTCTGAATTCGGGATAAAACTTGAACAGATCACTGATATTCTCCCCGATATCAACGTTATCATACTTTGCCATCGTGTGGGATCCGGGTAGATAGTACAAACATCCGTTCTGGACAGTTGCGTCATCAAGTGCAATCCAGATCGAAAGCGCATTTCGTGAATGGAATGACCAGTACGGATTATCCAAATGCCACGCAGTCGGGTTGCCCCATGGCTGTTTTTGTAAGGTCTGGTCATGCCAGATACGAATGCCGTCTATTCCAGCCAATTTACAAAGCATCTCACCTAACTGAGGGTTCAGAAAATATTTCTTTATGGTATCATTAATTCTCCAGAGATTCAGCCGCTGGAGAAATACGCGATCATAATACGTATCACCCTCTACAAGGTCTTTATTGCCACCGCCGGCAATCTTCTGCTTGCCCATTTTCGAAACTCCCTCAGCAACGGCGGTACGCATTTCATTCAACTCATCGTCCGTGAGAAACTCCTCCAGAATAAGACACCCATCATGCTGATACGTGTCTATCTGAGCTTGGGTTAGATTAGTATTCATTCTTTACTCCCCTTTCCCATTAAACCTGTAATATGACTGATCGAACAATCCAAAATAGTAAGGTTTCTAAGATCAATCAAGAAATTTTCTTATGAAATATTTATAACTCGGCCATCGAAAGAGGAACCAACATGGTCTAAATCTCAGGTTGATGCGGTAAATCTGCAAGGTAGCGCTTGCCCTCTCTTTAGCTGCGAATGCCGGTTCATCATAAGGAACCTTAAACGCTGGGCTATTGGACATAGAGTATCAAGATGCTTTATAAAAATAAATAGTTCAAGTTTTTTGAAAACATAACTTTACATGTGGAGTACAGTGACACAGTCACCGCACTCCAAATTCCGGGGAATCTTACACTTCATGAATCCAGCTAGATAACATACCATGATCCAGTTATAAAAACAAGGGGAAAGTGCACACTAGCTAGCGCCGCAAAATCCACAAAAATTTTCATTAAAAAATTAACCAAAAGATCCAATTCCCCTTGTTTTAGGCAGGAAATTTTTTATTCTATGTGAGGGTGTCAAAAAAGGAATGTTCTTTAGACGTGAACACACATTTTGTCGATTGAACACTTTGGAAAAGGGTAAAAAGACCAAATCATAAAGACACCCGCAGAACACAAAGAATACCTACATCGAACCGGCAATGTTATTCCAAGTAAAGGCCTGCAGGCGAACGAGGGATTGGTCGCCATCAAGTGGCAGGACCCACGCGTCAAGCACGAGGAGAATATATTATGATGGATATGAAGGGGTTCATGGTTTTCCTTTTAATGATATCCTGTAACAATCTTGAGAAAAATATGGAATCAAAACAAGCAACATTCGGGAGCGACCTGTCATTCTTGTCTTATCATACTGACGTTGTTGTGCTGTCAGATTCATCGGGTGGAGCCCAGATCATTGTCATTCCCTCCATGCAAGCCAGAGTGATGACAAGCACCCTCACCGACCCCGATGGCTTGAGTCACGGTTGGATTAACAGGGAGCTCATTGCTTCGGGCAAACAGCTGGATCATTTCAATCCGTACGGCGGTGAAGACCGGTTTTGGCTTGGCCCTGAAGGAGGACAATTCTCGATCTTCTTCAAGAAGGACTCAGAATTCAATTTGGAGAATTGGTATACGCCATCGGCGATTGACACTGAACCGTTCGATCTGGTTTCAAGGGACAGGTCAAAGGCATCTTTCAGGAAGTCTATCCACCTGGTAAATTATTCCGGAACCCATTTCGATGTAGAGGTTGAACGAGAAATTCGGTTACTCAGCACGAAAGAAATAGCATCGGTATTAGGTGTTTCTCCTGAAGATTCGGTTCACGTCGTTGCTTTTCAATCTGACAACAAGATCGTGAACTCAGGTCAGGATCCCTGGACGAAGGAAAGGGGATTGCTCAGTATCTGGATACTGGGAATGTTTAAACCCTCGCCATTCACAACGATAGTGATCCCATTTCAGGAAGATCAGCACAAAGATCTTGGCCCTATTGTGAACGACACGTATTTTGGAAAAGTCCCGGCTGACCGATTGAGAATCGGGGAAGAAGTGATTTACTTTAAAGGGGACGGGAACTATCGCAGCAAAATAGGGCTTTCGCCGCAAAGAGCAGAACCGGTTCTGGGTAGCTATGATGAAGTTAATCAAGTATTGACGCTGGTTCACTACACCAAGCCGAACGGCAGCCTCGATTATGTAAATTCAATGTGGGAAATTCAGGAAGAGCCTTTTCGTGGAGATGTCGTGAACAGCTATAATGACGGACCGCCAGAGCCTGGTTCGAAACCCCTTGGCCCTTTTTACGAGTTGGAGACGTCCTCACCTGCAGCCGAGCTTGAGCCCGCGGACAGTCTGTCTCACATACACCGCACGTTTCATTTCAAAGGACGGGAAACACAGTTGGATAAGATAGCTATAAGTACCTTGGGGAAAAGTATAGAGAAAATTAAATCTGCTTTTTAAAATGAACATCCAAACTCAACCGGAGAAAAGCTATGATTAGTCGGTTTGTTCCCTACATTCTTTGCTCTTTAACCCTCGGCTTTTTATCCTGTAATCAGGGGAAAAATGCACAGGAGGAATTGACAATCGCGGTCATTCCCAAGGGCACGACCCATATGTTTTGGCAGTCCATCCATGCTGGTGCTGTTAAGGCGGCGCAGGAACTCGACGTAAACATTCTCTGGGTTGGACCTGAAAAAGAGGACGACCGACAACAGCAGATCACGTTGGTCGACACCCAAATCCTGGCTCAGGTTGATGGCATTGTTCTGGCACCACTGGATGATATGGCACTGAGACGCCCGGTCAGGACGGCCGTAACAAATAACATTCCGGTGGTGATCATTGATTCGGGCTTAAAGGATTCAGAAGATATCTATACCAGTTTTGTAGCAACTGACAATCGCGAAGGTGGTCGTATCGCTGCGAGGGAATTGGCCAGACTGATTGGTGGTCATGGGAAGGTCATCTTACTTCGTTACCAGGAAGGCTCGGCCAGCACAGATAATCGCGAACAGGGTTTCCTTGAACAAATACAGGAATTTGAAGGAATCACTGTTGTGAGCGACGAACAATATGCAGGGGCGACCAAAGCGCAGGCGCAACAAGCGAGTGAAAATCTAATTCTAAGATTCAAAGCTAGCAACGGCATGTTGGCTGTGGATGGCGTTTTTTGTCCAAACGAATCTTCCACCTACGGTATGCTGCAGGCATTACGCCGTAATCATCTGGCAGGCAAGCTTAAATTTGTTGGCTTCGACGCTGCAGAATCTATGATTGAAGGCCTGCGACAAGATGAAATTCATGGTCTAGTTGTACAAAATCCGTTTAGAATGGGCTACCTAGGTGTCAAGACAATGGTACAGCATCTGCGCGGAGAACCAGTGGAAAAACGAATCGATACTGGAGTCACTTTTGTCGGTAAAGAAGATCTGTCGAGACCTGAAATCCGAAATCTAATTGATCCCAATTTAGAAAAATGGCTAGCCAGATAACAGCAGACAAACCGGTTGACAAACCGCGTCTGGAGATGCGCGGTATTTTCAAACGATTTGGTGCAACTGTAGCTTTGAAGGATGTCAATTTCGCTGTCAAACCCGGAGAAGTTCACGCTCTGGTTGGGGAGAATGGGGCTGGCAAAACCACACTGATGAAGATTCTTACCGGGGTGTCCAAACCTGATAAGGGTAAGATGCTTCTGGATGGTCTACCCTACCAACCCCGCAACCCGTTGGACGCCAGACTCAAAGGGATCGGCATGATCTATCAAGAGCTTTCCCTGGTGCCTCACCTCACTGTCGAAGAAAATATGCTGTTGGGTATGGAGCCCGTTAGATTTGGATTTGTCCGGTGGGAAGAAATGCGGAATCGGGTTCAAGAAGCCCTCCAACATTTGAACCACCCACAATTAAAACCACACATACGCATCAAAGATCTGCCGGTCAGCCTGCAACAATTGGTCGAGATTGGACGCTCTTTGGTTATCGGATGCGAGGTCCTCATTTTCGATGAACCGACGAGCAGCTTATCGCGCCACGATATTGACCGGCTCTTCAAAATCATTGCAGAATTCAAGAACAAAAACTTATCCATTGTGTACATCTCACATTTCCTGGAGGAAGTGCAATTGATTTCAGATCGTGTGACCGTTCTACGGGATGGCTCTGTCGTGAGTACGCAAGAACTGCGGTCAACCCAAACTACGGAAATTGTGCGCATGATGGTGGGACGGGAAATCAAGGATCTCTACCCAAGGACACCCCGAAAAATCGGATCCCCGGTTCTGGAGATACAAAATCTGGCAGGATTAGAAAAACCGGAAAATGCGATCTTTGTTCTTCGCAGAGGCGAAGTAATGGGGATCAGCGGTTTGATCGGTGCCGGAAGAACAGAAATGTTGCGTGCCATTTTTGGGCTCGACCCGGTTCGCCAAGGCCAAATCAAGATCGGCATTCACCTCGGTCCGTCCTCGCCGGCAAAACGTTGGCTGCAAGGGGTCGGCATGCTCAGCGAAAATCGCAGCGAAGGACTCGCGGCCAATCTCAATCTTGCTGACAACATGACTCTATCAAAACTCAGAGGATTCGGCCCGCTCAATCTGGTTTTGCCGAGAAACCAGGGAGCAGTTGTACAAAAATGGATTGATCTTCTAGACATCCGGTGCTTGTCACCTGCACAGGACGTCGCTGAATTGTCAGGCGGCAATCAACAGAAGGTAGCCATTGCAAGACTGCTGCAACATGGTGTTGACATCATGCTGCTGGATGAGCCCACCCGCGGTATTGATGTGGCGGCAAAAGCAAAGATATACGAGGTTATCGATGCCTTCGCATCCGGTTCAGCAGGCGAAGGTCGGGCACCCGGTGCCGTTTTGGTGATCAGCAGCTATCTTCCTGAATTGATCGGCATATGCAACACCATAGCAGTGATGTTTCGCGGCCGGCTGAGCGCTGTGAAATCCGTCGAAGAAATCGATGAACACAAATTGATGATGGCCGCGACCGGTCAGGAAACCCTAAAATGATTCGTTGGCAAATAGAATAGTGGTATCAAGAAATGTGTGTCTGAAGATTATAAATCTCAGTTTACCCTATCCTTATGATGGCTTTGCCCAAAAAACGCGCAATTTCATTTGAGAAAAGGTGGTCGTGGCTCAACAAATTTGGCCCGTTGCTGGCGCTGTTTCTTGTATTCTTTTTTTTCGCCGCCTTTAACAGCAAGATTGCATCATTCAACGCACTGGAGATAATGGTTTTGCAGACCGTCATCGTTGGCGTAGCTGCCATCGGCATGACCCTGGTCATTATCTCGGCAGGAATCGATCTGTCGGCAGGCTCTATTATTGCTTTGAGTTCCGTGGTGACCGCACTTCTGATGAAAGATTTTGCATTGGATCCACTCGTCGCTGCACTGGGTGGCATTGCCGCCGGTTTGATTTGTGGGCTGCTTAACGGTTTGTTGATCACACGATTGCGATTGGTGCCGTTTATCGTTACACTCGGCACGTTATTGGTCGTTCGAGGCGTCGCAAAAGGCCTGGCAAGAAGCATCCCTATCAACGCTGGACAGACGTGGTTGAGCGGACTATTGGCGCTGCTCCCACCTGACCGGAAATGGATGTTGATTCCTCCGGGCGCATGGCTAATGGTCTTGTTGGCAATCATTGTGGCCGGATTCCTCAGGTACACAAAACTGGGGCGGCACATCTTTGCGGTCGGATCGAATGAGGATACCGCCCGACTTTGTGGGGTTGCGGTTGAACGCGTTAAGGTCTTCGTTTACGCCGCTGCCGGAACCTTTGCCGGTCTGTCCGGACTCATGCTCATGTCGTATCAAGAACAGGGCGATCCCACCGGGGCTGTCGGACTCGAGCTTGAGATTATCGCGGCCGTCGTGATCGGGGGTGGCAGCCTATCAGGTGGGGAAGGTTCGATCCTTGGCAGCCTTGTTGGTGCGATGATCATGACGGTCATTCGAACGGGATGTCAACTCAACGGCTGGCCCACCTGGGTAACTCAGGCTGTCACCGGAATAGTCATCATTGTAGCACTGGCAGTGGACCAGCTAAGGCATAGCAAGATAGATTAGTCGTGTTATGTGCTGAGACCGGGATCTCTTTGCCGAATAGACAGTCTTTGCACACCTGCACTGCCATAAAGATTTACTGCATTCCCACCTACCGATCAAAAAGGCATCATTTGATCTCTAAACCATCTTTGTCCAACAATTTCGGGAAAGGCGCATGGGGTTCCGTCTGGTACCAGAAAGCCACAGAGGAAATATCATCTTGAAGTGGCAGATATCGGCCGCCGGAGCGCCAAGCGAGAGCCTGGATTGTCACTTTCAGATCTCGTTCGAAACGGATAGGATCCATAATATGCCAGCGATACAGTCCGAACCGCATCTGTGAGTTCCAAAGCCCGTCCGGTTTGATGACCTGTGGCATCCCGGCATAAGGAGTTGTGTACTCCTGATATTCATTATCAGACACAAAACCATAAGAACCACAAAAATAATCTTCCGTGCCCGTTCCGCAAATTGTTGGAAATTCCTTGTCGCCGTCCATATAGAATTTGATCTCCCCTTCGCCCCACCAGCCGCTGTTGTTCGAACCCCAGCACATATATGTGCCAACATAATGTCCCCATCCCTTGACGCCATCCAGGATAGTGTAGACCTGTTTATATGGCAGAGGATTCGTTCGCCGAAACTGGGCATGAAAATAGGCAGCATCGTCTGGAATCTCGGTTAGCGTATAATTGATCTGGTAGTACAGAGTCATGATGTTTTCATCCAGGTTTTCCATTGTGATCTTACAGGATTTCCGAAAAGGCATTTCCCAGTAGCAGTTAAAAGCACTTCCTGGATTAACACATACCGGGAGGGAGGTTACCTGGGCATACTTTCCCCAACCGTTGGCGAAAAAATCACCTACCGGAACTTCCACAGACGGGTCTTCTTCTCCATCCCAATAAAAACGCAGAACGGAATATCTCCAGTTGCCTGATGGAGTCATCCAGATTTGCTGGATGGCGCCCGGACCTTCAATCTCGGCCAATACAAATGTCGTCTTGGGTTCAATCTTGACATAGGGAGAAACCTTCCATCCCTGTCCCAGATCACGGGCAGCACTAGCAGCAGGGCCATCGATCGACATTCCTCCCTTGCCCTTCTCACCGGTAAAATTCTCCGGACTGATTGAACGTGTCTTCGCATGCGATAAGCGTGAGAGGTTCCCAAGGTTCATTCCCAATCCATTAAATGACGACTCCTGTCCTGAAGCAGCAGACATAGAAAGTGCAACAAACAAAATGCAACTGAACATGGTGAATATTTCATTCATGACAGATCCTTTCATTTAAGTTTGAATTTCAACATCAGTTTGTGAATGGAATCATCTCCTGCCGATGCGTGTCATAAAACCATATTTGGACGAACCGCTACACTCCTTTGATAATTCTCATACCGGGAATCTGTGACCAGGGGACAATCCAACTGGTTTTGGCACCACGTCTAGAAAATCAAATTACAAAGCAACAAATGCAAAAGCAAGATCATTTAGCAGATCTAAGCTGGTGCCAAATTCTGGCTCTCAGGTGAATCTTCTGTGATGTTATTGTGCAATATCTCCGGTTAAAGCTGGCTGCTCGAGCTTTATTGCATCACTTAACATGAATAACTCACAAACCACGGATTCGACTCATCTTGCTTTCGTCCCATTGTTTGTCTATGTGTTAAATTGACCAAGAAGCCCAATTCATGAACCATGCAGGTTACTATACTAACTAAATGTCTCCACAAAATGCCATCACCCAACTATCTTATTGCATTTTTTTTGTGTAACCCATATCTTTAGAAATCAAGGTCACTTCATTGATTGTTCAAACCGGCTAGCAAATAAGTTTGACTGCAGATTATTATTGAAAGGCAGAAGATGCGAAAGATTAAAGTAGGTATCTTGACATTTTCCGATGGACGCGATTTTTTGCAAAAGCCTCTAATTGAAGTCAACAATCGATTTATGGAAGCATTGGAGACAACCCTTGAGAAGGCGGGATACGAAGTGGTTACGGGTCGGGAGATAATTTGGAGCAACCGGCTGGCTGCAGAAGAAGCCGCATATCTGCGTTCACACAACGTAGATATGACCATTTTCAATTATGCAGTATGGGCCTTCCCGCAATTTACAGCAATTTCGGCCAAATTCGCCCCTGGCCCGTTGCTTCTTTACTCAAACATCAATCCTCAATACCCTGGCCTGGTAGCTTTGATGGCCGCCAGCGGTGCACTCGATCAAATCGGCATCGATCACCGCAAACTCTTCGGCAATCTGGAGGATGAAACACTGACACAGCAGATGTTCGATTACATCGATGCGGCGGGGGCAATCAGCAAGTTACGGGGGGAGACCTATGGGCTCTACGGCGGGCGCTCCATCGGAATCTATACTGCGGTAAGCAATACGGATCAATGGATGGCAGAATTTGGCATCGACGTGGAGCATGTTGACCAGTTGGAAGTCATCCGTAGAGCGGAACGAATCGATGAGGCTAAGGCGAAGGCTGCCAGAGAGTGGTGCGAAAAACATGTCCGAAAAATTCACTACAACGGTAGAGAACTTACACCGGAGAAACTCGAACTTCAAATCCGCATTTATTATGCGATGAAAGAAATCAACGAAGAAAAGGGATTCGATTTCTGTGGCATTAAATCTCAGACGGAACTCACCAATCATTACGGCACAACGGACGTTCCGGAAGCTTTTATGAACGATCCCTATGATTTCGACGGCCCCAAGGAGCCTATGGTTTGCGCCACAGAAGCAGACATGGATGCCGCCCTGACGATGCAGATTTTCAAGTACCTTGCTCATACACCGGTTCTCTTTGCGGATGTGCGCCATTACTTTGCCGAACACGGTGTACTGGATCTGGTGAATTCCGGTCAGCATGCCACCTATTTTGCGGCGAAGAGTTTCGATTTCCGGGAAAATCTGGCAAAGGTGGAGTTCCGCCCGGAAGGGTTTTATTTCCCGGCTGGTGGGGCGTCTGTTTTTCATTTGGCTGCGCCAGGTGAGGTTACCCTGGCCAGACTTATGCGGGTTTCGGGGAACTATTGGATGGCGATTGCCCCGGGAGAATTTGTGCAATTCGAGAACAAAGTGAACGACAAACTAATCAACGAGGTTCAGGATAACTGGCCGCATGCCTTCTTCAAATTGCAGGTCGAACCGGAAGAGTTCTTCGCCAGCTACTCCTGCAATCACATCCACGGGGTTTATGGGAATCAGGTGAACAGGCTCATCGCTGTGTGTGAATTGCTGGATATTCCATACACTTTATATGCCTGATGTTCCTCAGCCGGTGTGCCATGTTGTGAAATTCAAATGATGTTAGAAGTATTAATATGATACATACATTGAAAATTTTAATCTTCATTCTGATTTTATATTGTATTACGTCCGCCCAACAAAACGAAAACTCCCTTAACATTTCCAAGGTGTTCAAAAGCAAATCGGGCAATAATATAATTACATATATAGGTTCTGCTGAACGCGGCAATGGAATGTTTTTTCACGGTGCTATATCAGATAGCATACTAATATTTGAAGGCTATTTAAGATACGGCCTAATATGTAATTGGATTACAGATAACATCGCAGAAATTGAAGTCCCTACAGGTTCAACGAATTTTCATTCTTACTTTTATAATTACGAAAATAGACAAATCTCAAGAGACTATAATTTGGGTATAGCAATAGATACCTTAAATATGAGAATTGCCTGCCTTGATATGAATAAGATATTATTCTATGATATTTTTGAAGGGTCAGTTTTATTTGAATATCATATTGATGGATTGGAACCGATGGCTTTTTTGGTTTATTGTCAGCCAAAAGCATCATTTGATTTAAATGGATTCTTCCACCTAAAATATAATTGTAAAAATTCAGATATGATATCAATTCAAAATGCAAAAGACGAGATAATCATATTTCCAAAAAATGATAATAAACAGGGCTTCTAACAATGCAAATTAACCTGACAGCGAAGGGCTTATGGTTTTTGGATGTTCTATCATCCCAAAAGTGCCTTTGTTTTTTCAGCATAAAAAGTGCTCACTTCGCTGCAGGTTATTTGCCGCGTTAGATTGTTTATACGCTTTGAAAAACTCTTTATTTTAGATTATCATGTCGGAACGACGGATCGTCCTCGGACTCGATTACGGTACGAAAACAGCGCGGGCGCTGCTGGTTGACCCGAAATCGGGTGATGAGATCGCCACCGCAGTCGCGGAGTATCCTCATGGCGTGCTCGAATCCCAGTTGCCTGACGGTACCCGTCTGGAAGCTGATACAGCACTCCAGAATCCACGTGATTACCTAACGGTCCTACAGCAAATCGTGCCAGAGGTCCTGAATGCAGGCGGAGTTCAGTCCGAAGAAGTCATCGGTATCGGGGTCGATTTTACCGCTTCTTCGGTTCTGCCTACGCTGAAAGACGGCTCTCCGCTTTGCACGCTTCCGGAATTTTCATCCAACCCGTATGCATGGGTCAAACTCTGGAAAGATCATGCCGCTCTGCCGGAAGCCCAGGACATGACTGAGCTGGCCGAAAGACGGGGTGAGACTTTCCTATCCTACTACGGAGGACGGCTCTTTCCGGAATGGATGTTTCCTAAAACACTGCGTATGCTGCGAATGGCGCCAGAGGTTTATACGGCAGCTGACCGTCTCATCGAAGCCGGTGACTGGCTCGTGTGGCAGCTCTGTGGCGAAGAAAAACGCAGCGCCTGCCAAGCGGGGTATAAAGGACTGTGGTCCAAAAGCGATGGCTTTCCTTCAGAAGACTACCTAGGTGCCCTGCATCCCGAATTTGCAACATTTGCCAAGGAAAAACTCCCCTCCGATATTTATCCGGTGGGAAGTCGGGCCGGGGGCCTGCGTGAATCCTGGGCCAGGAAAATCGGACTCTCTCCGGGCATACCGATCGCCGTAGCCATGATTGATGCCCACGCCGCGGTTTTGGGCAGCACGGTGGCGGAGACCGGGAAAATGGTGCTGGCCCTCGGCACCAGTACGTGTCACCTGGTCATGCATGAAAAGAAAATTCTCGCAGGGGGGATAGCAGGCATTGTCGAAGACGGCATTGTGCCGGGCTTGGTAGCCTATGAATCGGGACAATCTGCGGTTGGCGACATCTTTGCCTGGTTTACCAAAAATCAATTACCTGCGCACTACCACGAAACCGCAAAACAGACGGGGCAGGATGTTTTCTCCTATCTGCAATCATTGGCAGCACAGATACCATCCGGACAGACCGGATTGCTGGCGTTAGACTGGTGGAACGGCAACCGCTCCACATTGATGGATGCCTCTCTCTCGGGTCTGATCATGGGGTTGACCCTGGCGACACGGCCTGAAGATATTTACCGGGCCTTGATCGAAGCCACCGCATTTGGCACGAATGCAATTATCGATAACCATACCGAACAAGGGATTCCGGTCAATGAACTGTATGCCTGCGGTGGCCTGTCAGAACGAAATCAGCTGTTATTGCAAATCTACGCGGACGTGACAGGACGAAGACTCAACGTCGCAGCTTCTTCCCAGGCGGCAGCTCTTGGCTCCGCTATTTGCGGAGCCGTCGCCGCTGGTCCCGAAATGGGAGGCCATGCCACCTTTTCCGACGCGACCCGCGCAATGGCCAGAGTCAAGGACAAGGTTTACTCGCCTGACCCCTCTGCGCACGCCATATTTAAGCGACTTTATGCTGAGTATTTACAACTATATGAAACGTTCGGTCGGGGAGCGTTGGACACGATGAAACGCTTGCGAGAAATCAGACGTGAAGCAGGCAGTTGACCCTTGTATAAGAGAAAGGTCTAACAATTGTTGCCTTTATTGCAAAGGATTTGCGCCAAATCTATCTTATATTATCGATCATAAAAGAGATTCTTATCTGCATTGGCAGAAATGTAATTCAATAAATTTCTTTTTATATGCTGCACGTAAGAACCTCTTCTGGTGTGTGGGAAACGTTTTGCGCTCAGATTCTCGCATTTTTACAGGCCAGCCTGATAGAGCTAAAGATCGAAGAGGAAACAGTCCGTGGCTTTCGATCGCCCGATAGCCCTGCACTCTGGATCAGAGACCATTCGGATATGTTGCGCGGGGGAAAACATATCGAGCCGGATGTCCTGAGCACGATCAATTGTTTTGCGGGTATGCAGGCAGCCAACGGTCGGATATTCGATCACGTCTCTACAGAACCTTCGGCGGAACGAGAAAACTGGGAAAGGTGGGTGCGTGTCCCTGTTGAAGCGGATGTTGAATATCGATTCGTCAAAGCGGCGTATCTTGCCTGGCAGTCTTCGGGGGACAATGAGTGGTTGAAAACCCTACTCTCTGCCCTGGATCGTGCTTTAACCTACACGCATACGCATCCGCTGCGGTGGGACAGTCAACACAAGCTGGTGAAACGGCCCTACACGATTGATACCTGGGATTTCGATTATACGGCCGGGCGCGCGGACTGGCTCAACTTTCAGATCACGGATGACACATTCTGGGGCATTTTCCACGGCGACAACAGCGGTTTCTATGAAGCTGCTTGGCTGCTCTCGAAGATGTATACATCTGTAGGTAACGTTAGTGCCGCCTCGCGCTGGCAGGAAATCGCGCTTGGCCTGCGCCAGCGTGCGAACGACCTGCTGTTTAACGGGCGATTTTATACCCATTTTCACAAACTGACGCCGGTCACGATCGACGGTGTGGATGAAAAAGAGCAACTGAGTTTGAGCACGCCCATGGCCATAAACAGAGGATTGGCAACCCATGAGATGGCCGTGGCCATCCTCAAGGAATATCAACACAGACGCAGAAACACCGGTGCTTTTGCCGAATGGTTCGGTATCGATCCCCCTTTTCCCGATGGCATATTCGGTGACGATAAATTAACCGGAGGCGCTTATATTAATGGCGGTATCTTCCCGCTGGTCGGTGGCGAGCTCGCGCGGGCAGCTTTTGAACACGGTTTCGAACACTACGGGCATCAGACATTGGAGCAATACCGTCGGATGATCGCAGAGCATGGGGCAACCTATTTATGGTATTTCCCCAATGGCGACCCCTCATCGGAAGAAACCAGTACCAGTCCTGAAGCCATGCCGACCGACGGCTGGGGATCTTCAGCCATGCTCTATGCCTTTATCGAGGGACTGGCCGGCATCGAAGACCTGGAAGATTCGTTCCGAAAAGTTCGCTGTTCGCCAAGGTGGATCAGCGCCAACGAGGATGAAATTCATATTAAAGTCGGATATGCGGCATCACAAGCCTCCTTTGGGTATCAATTCTATCACCTGAAACAAGATTCACAAATAAAGCTGATTCTGGAAAGCGAGAATTCAAATCTCATCTTAAATCTTCTGTTACCGGCTGACACCGAATGCACGTCAGTTACCTGGAACGGTGACAGGGTTGACTTCGAGTTAATAAAGGTGGGGGATAGCCCTTACGTTGTGACCCAGGGCAAGGTCGCGAAACAGGCAGAAGTTGAAATCAGTTATGCACGCAGCCGGAATTAATGTCCACAATTTCGTAATTGGCCGAAGATCATACTATGCTAACCCGGGAGCCTTAACATGCACAACCTCAATTGGCCGGAAATAGCCGAACGTTTTAAACCGCTCTACAGCGCCCTTATTTATGACACCCTCGAGGAGTTTGGCTATCCGGACCAGGCTCTTTCACCGTCGATTAAACCGCTGGAACGATCCATGAAGGTTGCCGGGCCTGCTTTTACCGTGCGCGGCAGCAACAGTCCAAAGCGCGAGCAAAAAGAGACCGGGCTGGAAATGATTGAAAGTTTATGGCCCGGCTGTGTTTTGGTGATGGACACCGGCAACGATTATGTCGCCGCCCATTGGGGCGAGATTACCAGCACGGCCGCCCGCGGACAGGGCTGTGTTGGAACTGTGGTGGATGGCGGTATTCGTGACTCCGGATACGTTATCGCCATGGGTTACCCGGCGTTTGCTCGCTACCAGTGTCCCGTCGAAGCCTATGGCCGTTTTGACATCATCGAGTGGGAAAAGCAGATAAACCTAGCTGGTACGACATCTACCCGGGTCCCGATCCATCCCGGAGACTATGTTTTTGGCGACCTGGACGGTATCATCATTATCCCGGCAGAACTCACGCTTAAAGTCCTCGAAGAAGCTGAAAAGCGCTTTGAAACTGAGACCAAAGTTCGTGAAGACCTCAAAGCCGGCGGAGCCCCTTTAGAGGTGTTTCGCAAATACGGCGTTTTTTAAATTTTAAAATTTAATTTAATATCACGGATAACAATGAAAATAACGGATATTAAAGCACGAACGCTCTTTATCCCAATCGAGGCACCAACGCGCCATTCCTATGGATCGCCTGACGGATTTGTGCGCACCATCGTTGAGCTGAAAACAGACGAAGGACTGACGGGCCTCGGAGAAACCTTTGGGGGGATAAG
>JAABYK010000299.1 GCA_011775825.1 Candidatus Zhuqueibacterota bacterium
GGAGAAGTTATTGAACTTTTTACCGGTTTCCCTCGATACCCTCAACTTTGTCCCAAATAATGCGTGGGATTTACTAACTTCCGAGCTATCGCTGCTGCCTGCCGAGGCGGAAAGCCTGGCGGTGCGTTACAGCGTGACCGCGGAAAACGTGCAAAATGTCGGGGTTGCAAGCGGGAGTCCTGTTGTGCGTGTGGGGTTCAAAAATGCCCTCAGTCAAAATATTGGGTCGGTATCGGGTGGGGCATTTGCCACGACCGGCGATATCGCGGAAACCTCGTATCGCGTTGCCACGTCATTAACCTCCATCGGTATCCCTGGCAGCAGTCAGTTTCGGGCGGTGGTGAAAGTGGGCGGCTTTCATCCGAAATCGGAGGTGTTTGCCAGTCTGGGCCATATCTACGATTTTTCCAGGACGTCTGCGTCAAAAACTCAGGCCACCGATGAGACCACCGTGCCAGCCGAGCCCCCGGCAACGGTTGTGCTTTTGGAAAATTATCCCAATCCCTTCAATCCCGAAACCACGATCCAGTACACGGTTCCGCAGAGAGGTCGGGTGCGGCTCAACATCTACAACATCCAGGGTCAGGTTATTCGCACACTGGTGGATGCGGAACGGGCATCGGGAGCCTACCAAATTCGCTGGGATGGTCGAGATGCACGTGGCTTGGCAGTCGGCTCCGGCGTTTATCTGGTGCAGATTCAGATGGGGGAGGATACCGCCGTGAAGAAAAGCATGCTGCTCAAATAGCCTGATTCTGCAGTTCTTTCCTTCCAATCAAGGGATCGGCATTACCGTGCCGATCCCTGTTTGCTTTCTCGAATTTAAGAAACAGATGAGACATGCATGTCGCGGTTGTGCGCTTGTACATCGTTCCGGTGTAAGTGAGCTTTGAGAAACCTGACCTAAGTTGTTAATAAACAAAAGCAACTCCCGACCACAATTTGATTCTGAAAATGCTGATTTTGGTACAAAGATTGTACGTGCTTGATCTCAAGATATGATTTGGCGATCGAAATCTACAGATATGAATCTTACCAGAGTGTTGTTTTCCAAAAAGTTCACGGTTGCAATCGTAGTCGGCTTGATCGCGGTGATTTTGGTGACCCTCTTTCTGGCGAGTCGAGTGTACCGGGTGGCGTTTGAGGAGGCCAAAGCGAGTCAGGGCATACAGCAGCTTGAAATGGCAAGAAGTGCGGCGTTAGGGATTCAGTACTTCCTGCAGCACCTGTCGGCCGATCTGAAGATGTTGGCCTCGTTTCCCCACGTGCAATATTTCGAACAAAGAATTCTGAAAACAAATATCGACTACTTCTACAAGCACACCAATCAAAACGCTGTCGAAAGCCTGTTTGTGGTCAACAGGCAAAACAATTTAGTTTATGCCATGGGCGATGTGGTGTGGCCGGAAATCCGACAAGTTCTCTCGGAACCAATCCAAAGTTACGACACCGATAATGGCCAACAAAGGGTGTGGGTTTCTCGAGTCGAAAAAAGCGTGCAGGAGAACTCAGGCGGGGGACGTTACCTGATGGTGTCGGTCCCCATCGTACAACACTATCGAGATGCGCGTCATCCTAATCCTTCAAATCGATTCGTCGGATTGGTGGGCTACGTCGTTGATTTTAACTGGCTGATGCAGGAATTCATCAAACCGATTCAGGTTGGCAGAACGGGTTTTGCCTGGGTCATGGATCGAGATGGCCGGTTGCTTTATCATCCTCGACATCCCGAGATGATTTTGCGGTCGGTGTTCTCTCAGGATCCGGCCTGTCGAAGATGTCATGCATCCTTTGACAAGCAGATTGCACTCATCCACAATGAATCCACTTATGAAGAATACAAAGTGGGCAATGAACCGGCCAAGATTATGGCTCAGGCCCCGATGATTCTTGCCAATGACAGGTGGATTGTTGCCGTTTCCATTGATCTTGCGGAAGTCACGGGCATCATGCGCAAGAATTTCCAAACCTATTTTTGGCTCATCGGGTTGGCGTTAAGCAGCATTGTCCTGGGAGGAGCACTGCTGCTCTGGTTCAACGTTCGGCGCGTCCGGGCCGAAACCAATGCCATCCACAGTGAGCAACGGCGGGTGCTGCAGGGGCAGGTTCACCAGGCGTCAAAACTGGCCTCTATCGGAGAGTTGGTGGATTCCGTGGCTCATGAAATCAATACGCCCGTCGGAATCATCTCGGCGCAGGTAGATGCCATGTTGCTTGCAGCGAAGGACACACCGAATTCGGATGTGCTGAGGATCATTAAGGATCAGACCCGAAGAATTGCCGGTTACACCCGCAGCTTGCTGCATTTTTCTCGACGCATGAAATTTCAGCCGAAGCCTGAGAATCTGGTCGATATAACCGAGGAATGTCTGAAACTGCTGGGTTATCGATTGCGTGCGGACAGAATTCGTGTCCGGAAAAACTGGCCACAGAGCTTGCCCGAGGTTAAAGTGGACCGCAATCAAATGCAGCAAGTGCTCATGAACCTGTTAAACAATGCAGTGGATGCTGTGAATGACGAAGGAGAAATTCGGATCTCGTTTGAGACCATGGATGGCGAGACCGACCAAGCGGGTGTCAGGATGGTTGTGTCGGACACCGGTCCCGGCATCCCACCTCAGAATCTATCGAGAATATTTGATCCGTTCTTCACCACCAAGCCGGCGGATAAAGGCACGGGATTGGGGCTGGCGATTTCGCAAGCCATCGTCAAGCGACATGGCGGATCGATAACGGCCGAGAACCATCGAGACGGGGGAGCGAGTTTCATCGTGTTCATCCCCTTGAATTCAACCGGTTCGAATTGACATGGCAGACATCTTGATCGTCGATGACGAAAAAGACATGCTCAGTGCTTGCAGCAATATTTTGCAGGCTCTGGGACACAAGCCGGTGGCCGTCGCAAACGGCACTCAGGCGATAAATTTAATGGAAACGCATGAGTTCGATTTGCTGCTCTGCGATTTGTTCATGCCGGATGTGGACGGGATGAATGTTTTGGAGAAGGCAAAAGAATTCGCTCCGAACACACCAGTGATCATGTTTACGGCTTACGGCACCATCGAGAGAGCCGTGGCCGCCATGAAAGCCGGGGCCTTCGATTTCTTGCAAAAGCCGTTCGAAGCCGAGGATCTGAATATTGCCATCGAAAAAGGCTTGCGGCAACGACAACTATTTCGTGAACGGCAGGAATTACTGCGCCAATTAGAAGAAAAATACAATCTGGATAACATCATCGGCCGAAGTTTGCAGATGCGGCAAGTGTTCGAGTTGATCGATACCGTCGCCTCGACCGATGCCAATGTCATCATAACCGGAGAAAGCGGGACGGGCAAGGAACTTGTTGCGCGCAGTATTCACGCGCGGAGCAAGCGACGCACCAAATCGTTTATGCCCGTCAACTGCGGTGCGCTCCCCGAAAACTTGTTTGAAAGCGAGCTATTTGGGTATGAAAAGGGAGCGTTCACCGGAGCCATGCGCCGCAAAGCCGGACTCCTCGAATTGGCAAATGGGGGCACGTTCTTCCTGGATGAAGTGTGTGAATTGACCGAGTCCTTACAAGTAAAACTTCTGCGGGTTTTGCAGGACCGTAAAGTGTTCCGGTTGGGCGGAGACGAATTTGTAAACGTAGACGTGCGGTACATCGCTGCCACCAATCGTGACGTTGAACATGCGGTCGAGGAAGGACAATTGCGTGAGGACTTCTACTACCGTCTCAATGTCGTTAGGATTCACATCCCGCCCCTGCGGCAACGACGGAATGATATCCGTCTCCTGGCCGAGCATTTTCTACGCAAGTATCTCAAATCTTCACCCAAGAAAATATCCGGGTTTAGCGATGAGGTATTGCGGTGCCTCGACAGTTATGATTGGCCGGGCAACGTGCGCGAGTTGGAAAACGTGGTTGAACGGGCCTTGACTTTGGCCAAAGGTGAGACCATAACTGTGCTTGAGTTGCCATCGCATTTGCAAATGTCAAAACCTTCGAGTACTTCGTGGACCAACTTGAGTCTCGTGGAAGCCAAACAACAGATGATTGAGGAGTTAGAAAGAAAGTATCTTTTGTCACAACTGGAAGAACATCGTGGCAACGTCACCAGGATTGCCGCGGCCTCAGGTATGACCCGTCGCAACTTGCACCGCTTGCTCAATCGCTATGGTTTGAAGGCCGAAGCTTGGCGCAACACCAATTCAGGTTGAGTTTCTGATCCGGCGGAGCCGGAACCAAAAAAACTAAAAAGTCAAAATGATTAAAGTCAAAATAATTTATGTTGTGGAGCAATTCATTACGAGACTATTTATTTAGTGATTGACCGAAAACTCGTGTTCCTGAGTTTCAAAGATAACGCACGAGAATGTCATTCTGGAAGAATCTTTTTAATTAGTGCCTACACGAAAACGGGCTGTTGCAGTCATTCCC
>JAABYK010000301.1:0-276 GCA_011775825.1 Candidatus Zhuqueibacterota bacterium
AAAGAGGTCTCCTTTATATGGACTTATAGTATTTGCATATTCATAAGTGCCATATTTGTGGATTGTTTATCAACGAAGCTTGTTATAAGTCATGGTTTCTTAAGGTGATTAAGTCGTCTCAAAAGATCTCCACCCATTTAATTAATTATTAATTAGTATTGCTTTGATTTCTTCACTTTCTACAATACCCCATAAATCGTGACCCTGTTTTGTAAATTTAAGCCTTGAATTCGTCACTCACTTGAAGTGCAAAATCCGGTTCAATGAATGTTTCAT
>JAABYK010000301.1:327-1296 GCA_011775825.1 Candidatus Zhuqueibacterota bacterium
CGATGGGGAAATGGCTGGAAGAGAGATCTGGCCCAAACACCATTGAGCGTCTCTGTGCCCTCGGTGACCACTGTGTCCTAGAAATCAGTCAAGCCTATTCAGTCAAAATAATGGTCTATCCTTAATCCATTCGAATTTGTTTGCAATTGAGTCGCAAAATCCGTAGAATCCATCGAATTTTGAGCCAACTTTTCTGCTATCCTGACTAAACGACATTCATGGCGTCCAGGAAGAAAAATCAGAGGCGGAGGCACCTCGATATTGCCATAGGTGAAATGGAGTTGGAAGATCTGTCCGAAGTCTTTGCGTTAGGCGAGGAACTTTTCACCGCCGAAGAGTGGCCGATCTTGTACCGAACGTGGGATGAATACGAACTGGTTGAAATGTTCGGTTCCGACGGAGAAACGTGTCTGGTGGCTGAACATAACGAACGGATTGTCGGATTCGTGTTAGGCACGCTAATCGAGAAGCGCCGTGGTGCCTGGAGTTACGGTTATTTGGTTTGGCTGGGCGTCGACCCGGAATACAATCGAAGCGGTGTCGGCACTCAATTGACCGAAGAGCTGACGAGAGTTTTTATCGAACTTGGTGCGCGAATGATGATCGTAGACACTGAGGCTGAGAACGACGCTGCAGTCAAGTTTTTTATCAAACATGGATTTGGTGATGAAACCGACCATGTCTATTTGAGCAAGAACTTAACCAGAGATCCCCGCTACCTACGCCGCAAGAAAAAGGGTGCTTCGGGCAGCAAGCGTGGTGGGCGGAAACATCCTTCGGGCTACAAATTGGCTTCCCCTGCAAAAACCAAAAAAAGAAAAAAGAAATCATCCTAAGGTGCCAAAAAGCCCGTCACCCTCAGTCCAATCGAAGGGTGAGATAACATACCAAAAGAAGAGAACGCATCGACGACGCTCATCAAAGGGACAGGTGAGTTTTGGTTTTTGGAGTCATGCCGTAACATGTCCA
>JAABYK010000301.1:1419-5712 GCA_011775825.1 Candidatus Zhuqueibacterota bacterium
GCTTGTCGTTGAGGCGGTAAATCATTATAGTCCAACGTATGCCGAGGAGCCTGCGACCAACGTGTTTGCCACCGCGCTAAACCAGGCAGGCATTCCCTTTTATCGGCAACCGTTGCTGAATCTGGAGAGTGAAAATGAGCGTGCCAACTTGATTGTGGAGATGGGCCCGAAACCCGTCGAATTCCTTTTTGTGGGACATGTGGACACCGTGGCCCTGTCAGAGGAAGAAGACATTGTTGCTCAAATCGAAGGTGATACTTTGTATGGGCTGGGAGCCGCCGACATGAAGTCCGGCTGTGCAGCCATGATCGAAGCCTTGACGGCAATCAAGCGATCGCAGGTGCCACTTAAACGCGGCCTCCGTGTGGCCCTGGTGGTGGGAGAGGAAGAAACAAGCGATGGGGCCGAGGCACTGGATGAGGCGATGATGGCACCTTTGACGGTTATTGGCGAACCAACCACACTGCTGCCCTGTCTAAACCACTTCGGGTACTTCGAATGTCGTTTGATGACCGGAGGTGTGCGAGCCCATGCGGCGTTGCCGGAAGTGGGAGCAAATGCGATTCATGCTATGCTTTCCTGGATGCTCGAGATTCTCAATCATGCACACAAACTACCCTACCCAGACCGAGTCGCTATTAATCCCCACGAAATCAAAGGCGGAGCCAGCGCTTTTGTGACGGCTGAGGAATGTGAGGCTTTGTTGGACGTTCATCTTCCTCCAAATGCTGATCCCCAGCCGGTCTGGAACCTCATCCAACAGACCCGCGATGTGGTTGACAAAAGCCATGGAGGTTGTAAATTTGACTTCGAGCAGATTTTTTGGCAGGCGGGCTATATTATTGAACAAAAGGATGAACGCTTGCACCCCCTGCGACGTGCTTTTGAGCAGCTCAACAAGGAGTGGAAGCCTGGCGTTTTCCGGTCTCATTCCGATGCCAATTTGTTGCACGAAAAGGGAACGCTGCCGGTCATCTGTGGCCCGGGCGATTTGGCGATGGCTCACACGCGCAATGAAAGCGTCTCGCTCGAACAGGTACAAAAGGCCGCTGAGCTATACACGGCAATTGTGTACGAAGCCTGTATTCAAACGAACGATTAGAACAAATAAAGCTCTGAATTTAAACTATTTTATCAGGAGGGAACATGTGGAGAGTTAGAGGGAAAAGGACCTTAATTTTGATGTTACTATTTTTTGCTTTAACTCAGCTTGCGTTTGCTCAAACAGGGTCCGCAGACGAGCCTCTATTCGAGCAATTGTCCGAAACATTCAAAAAGAAGTATCTGTCCATTGGGATGCTTCTGCAAACCGTTGGTGACTTCCAAATTGAGCGCAATCTTGCCGGAAATAACGGATTTAATATCGCCAATTTTCGTCTGAGTGTTTCCGGCGAACTGGACGACGGGTTTGGTTATTTCTTACAGACCAATTTTGCAAGTTCTCCGTCAATTCTTGACGCCAAAATGTCGTTCAAAATTGCCTCCATCCTGAATATCGACGTCGGGTTGTTTAAAGCGCCTTTCAGCAAGGAGTTCTTAACATCGGCGGCGAGCATCGATTTTGTAAATCGATCGCAGGTTGTGTCTGCGCTTACACCCGGCCGCGAAATCGGTGTCATGTTGAGTGGCTGGTTTGCACCGGATGTGCTTTCCTGGAGCGTGGGTCTTTTTAATGGCAACCAATTTGGAAGCAACAACAATGATAATGATAACTTTCTTTACGTGGGACGGGCCGCTTTTTTTCCGCAATTGCCAAGCCGGTCGGAGAATCTGGAAATCGGATTCAATTTGGGAATCAGCGAGGATGACAATGCAAATCTGGGTAGTTTAGACCCAAGTTTTGAGGGTATGCGGTTTTTGATTGGCGGCGATGCACGCTGGACTCGCGATCACTTACTGGTAAGCGGCGAAGTCATCTATGCCAGCCTTGACCCGGAATTTGGTCCCACGACCCACCCGTTTGGTTTTCATGCCACCGCAGGTTACATGCTGAATCCGAAAACACAAGTTCTCGCCCGTCTGGACAGTTTTGATCCCGATGGCTTGCAGGATGACTCCCATTTGATCGTTCTGGGACTCAATCATTGGCCCACCCAGGCCACCGAGGTTCAGGTCAATTACGTCATTCCTACCGAAGATGGTGGCATCGATCACAATCAGATCCTCATAAATGCTCAAGTCAGTTTTTAGACAGAATTAAAATTAGAGTATAATAAGGAGGGCGTATGCCATCAATTTCAGAAGTCTTTGAGATGGTGAGGCAAATCTTGCTATTTGAGCTCTTCCCAATCAAAGACACCGAGATTACCTTGTTGTCCATCATCTTATTTTTTCTGGTGATGTTTGGCTTTCTCGTCGGCTCCCGCATTATCAATAAGGTGCTTCTTTCAAAATTGCTCTCACGCACGCGCGTGGATGAGGGGCTGCGTTACACCTTTACACGCATTACCCATTACACCATGTTTGTCATCGGTGCCATTGTGGCTTTTCAATTTATTGGAATCGATCTCAGTGGCTTAGTTGTCATCTTTGGATTCCTTTCGGTTGGGATTGGTTTTGGATTGCAAAACCTCACTTCGAATTTTATTTCAGGTCTCATTCTGCTTTTAGAACGTCCCATCAAGGTGGGCGATCGGGTGACAGTGGGCGATACCGAGGGCGATGTTACCGAAATAAAAATGCGTTCGACGACGGTTCGCTCTTTAAATAACATTTCCATTATCGTGCCCAATTCGGAGTTCATTTCATCGACAGTGATCAACTGGTCTCACAGTGATTTGAAAGTCAGGCTTGATATCGACATCGGGGTATCTTATAGTTCCGATCTGGATAGTGTGATTCGTTGTTTGAAAGAGGTGGCATCGGAAAATCCGGAAGTGCTTGTGGAACCTGAACCGGAGGTGCTTTTCATTGAATTTGGCGATTCGTCATGGAATCTCCGTCTTCGAGCCTGGATAGCCGATCCTAAACAGCACCAATTAGTCCGCTCAGCGATCAACTGTGCCATTGTTCGCAAGTTTCGTCAGAACCGGGTGGAAATTCCATTCCCGCAGCGGGATTTACACATTCGTTCACCACTACCCGTGCCACTTCTCTCGGAGGACAAAATTGCACGCTAAAATGCACGTCATGAACTTAGTAAAAGCAGGAGAAGCTTATGTCTCGTTTTTATAAGAGGATTAGAAAAAGGGCTGGGCTTTCCCCGGGAACGCTTCTTCCGCCGGAGGAGAGGAAAGTTACAAAAGTTCGCTTGTCCCTTTTTGATTATGACGAACGCCGCTTTGAGGAGAAAGAGTTACAAACCGTCGAGGAAGCGTTTCCTTTTAAGGAAAAACCCACTGTAACCTGGTTGAATATTGAAGGTCTACATGAGTTAGATATTCTCGAAAAGATCGGTCGCAACTTCAATATCCACTTGTTGGTGCTCGAAGACATCGCGAGTGCCGGGCAGCGCCCGAAAGTAGAAAATCATGACGATTATTTGTACATTGTGCTTAGAATGCTCGATTACGACCAGGAGAGAAAAACTATCCAGGGTGAGCAGTTGAGTATCATACTCGGATCGAATTTCGTCATCCTGTTCCAGGAAAGAGAAGGGGATATTTTTAACGTAATCCGGGAACGACTTCGAAACAACGAAAGCCGAATCAGGAAAAGTCCTGCCGATTATTTAGCTTACCGACTGTTGGATACCGTCGTCGACTACTATTTTGTGATTCTGGAAAAATTGGGCGAGGACATCGAGGAGGTGGAGGAGCAGGTTATGGGTGATCCGTCAGAGGATATTTTGCACGATATTCATCGCCTGAAAAGGGAACTCATCTATTTGCGCAAATCCGTTTGGCCGTTGCGAGAAGTCATTAACGGCTTGATTCGAGAAGATACCAGGTTAATTCAGGATACGACCGACGTATTCTTTAAAGATGTTTACGACCACACCATTCAAGTCATCGATACGGTTGAAAGTTTCCGAGATATGGTATCTGGCACGATGGATGTCTACCTTTCCAGCGTCAGCAACAAGATGAACGAGGTTATGAAAATATTGACGATTATGGCCTCCATATTCATACCGCTTACGTTTATTGCAGGCATTTACGGGATGAATTTCAACCCGGAGGTCAGTCCGTGGAACATGCCGGAATTGAATTGGTCCTTAGGATATCCCTTCACCCTGTCGCTGATGTTGGTTATGGCTTTCGGACTGATTTTCTATTTCAAGAAGAAAAAATGGCTTTGAACTTGCAAAACCCTGGGTCGTCGGCGAAAGACCGTAATTAATTAGTACTACAG
>JAABYK010000301.1:5728-5998 GCA_011775825.1 Candidatus Zhuqueibacterota bacterium
CAATGATAGCAGTTTGAGCTCGACCTTTGCAGGTTTTTAACACCTGCAACGTCATGTTTGTCCTTAATAGGGCTTCACAAAGTCAAATCCTTATGAACGAACAGGTTGGCGGCACAGCTCATGCAGTGCGGACAGCATTATGGAACTCATCCCCCGACCCGCTTCTCTTGAGAAGAGAAGGGGGCTATTTTAAACAGCATCTCCAGGCGCAGGAGAAAGTCCCCCTCTCTTGGCCGAGAGAGGGGGATTTAGGGGGTGAGTTCGAAAAAA
>JAABYK010000304.1:0-5012 GCA_011775825.1 Candidatus Zhuqueibacterota bacterium
CCGAGACAAACTGGCGAAATTGTAAACCAGCACGATGGGTATTTTGACCAGCACCGCAAGCAAATATATCTTAAAGAGCAGGTACAGGAATCTGGGGAGCCCGTACCAGAATTTGGCTTCAGCGACCTCGCTGCTTTCGATGCCCTGGAACGGATTCAAACCCGAGAAATGGCGAAACAGGAAGAAAACGGCGACCAAGTAGATCCAACATTCTACTTTGGTCAAGGATTCCAACCAGGTGGTTCTGCGCAACAACAGGATGAATAGAATGACTTGCAAGATAAAGAGATGAAAGAAATCCTCAGTCTGAATGCCGATGAAGGCAAGAACGGCATACAGAACCAACACGCCTTTCGTTTTTTTGCTGTTTTCAGCCAAAACCAAACTGAAGAACAGAATTAAAGCAGACAAAAAAAGAATGTGTGTAAATTGAAGGAAAGGCCCCGGAGTCGAAACAGCGAATCGAAAGAATGATGAGCTGGCATAAGCCGAGTGCAAGACCGCCGCTTCCAGATGATAAAACAAAAAAAACAAACCCACAAGCAGCTCGCAGGGTGGCCGAAGTTTTGTGTGCAGCGCCTCGATGAGCCGAAACCAAAAATAAACGTGCAGAACATAAAACAGGAAATTCAAGTTGAACCATAATTCGAGAGGAAGCAAAACCAGGAGGAACGAAATGCCCCATCCCGCAAGTGTGATATAAAAGTCTCTGGCCTTAAGTGTCTCCAGGTTCAACCAGAAATGCTTAAATCTGGCACCAACCTGGAATTTAAATTCAGGCATTTTCCACTTCGGAGATTTTGTACGAACTTGTTTACAAAAATGTAAAGATACGGGATTAAATAAGCAAGGACAGAATGAAGGCAGGGGGTGGGTCCGGGATTAATAGTTCAAGCTTGAACAGGATTGCGCAGTATATTTATGCTGCGCGGTAAGGTGACAGCTGGATATTTATACGTTCTTGGTTATTCCGTGATTGGCGGCTTTTTATGAACATTCTTGGGGAGAACCTGCAAATCCATTTAGCGCGTAGGACAAATGTCCCAAGCGATCGCAAGTCCCAATGGAATTCCTGCACAGGACAAACGTCCCGCGCAATCGCATCAGTTCTAAGTCAATAGAAGATGGAAAAGTGGTTACCTAAAGGACTTTGATGATCACCATAGTCATGTCGTCATGTTGAGGATGGTTGCCCACAAATCGTTTGACCGAGCGTACGATGTTTTGAACGATGAGACTTGCTGAGCCGTTTTTATTCTCGGAAATGGTTCTTTCCAACCTTTCTTCACCGTACTCCGCGCCGTCTTTGGTGCTGGCCTCGGTAAAACCATCTGTGTAAAAGGCGAGCACGTCGCCATTCTCCAGCTTGATTTCTAGCTCCTCGAGAAACTCGTAGAATTTGGTGTCGTCAGCCAGGCCCACAGCGATGCCTTTGGGTTGAAGCAACGTATTTGTGTCGTTGCTGCGATGCGCCAGAATGGCGGGATTGTGCCCGGCTCGCGCGAATCGAATGGTGTGTTTTCTCATATCCAGCACTGCGTAAAACATGCTGACAAAGGAATTTCGTTCGATGTTGGTGTACATCTGCCGATTGACTTTGTTCAGCACTTCTCGCGGGGAAAAAATTTCGCTCGCGTGAGATTGCAGAATGCCTTTTGTCAAAGTCATGTAGATGGCGGCCGGAACCCCCTTTCCTGAAACATCGCCGATTGCGATGCCCAATCTACCATCCCCAAGATGAAAGAAGTCGTAATAGTCTCCGCCCACTTCCAGGGCAGGGATGCAAACGCCTGCGATATCGTACCCTTCCACGAGCGGATTCTCTTTGGGCAATAGGCTTCTTTGCACGTTACGAGCGATTTCCAGCTCCTTCGACATGCGCTCACGCTCGGTGATGCGACGGATATGCGCTGGCATCAGCTCAGCACTGAACCTGACTCTCTGTCGACGGATAAAGCCAATGACGGCAATAACCAGTGGCAGGCTCATCATGCCATAAAACAATTTGC
The DNA here is from genome assembly GCA_011775825.1 of Candidatus Zhuqueibacterota bacterium. Lineage (GTDB taxonomy): Bacteria > Zhuqueibacterota > Zhuqueibacteria > Oceanimicrobiales > Oceanimicrobiaceae > JAABYK01. Next base: position 2,010 of record JAABYK010000304.1, read on the forward strand.
TGTGAAGCTGATAAAAACTCGAAGAAGAAACCAGAAATGGGATGGCGTAAGGCAAGGACAAAATCAGCCAATCGGCGACGATAGCAGTCAGCAAATCAAATTTAATGAGAATCCAGCCGAAAAACAGGCTCAGCAAAAAATAAGATGCGAATAGCCACACAAAATCAACGTAGCCGAGAGGAAAATCCCACAGTGTAAATGCCACCAAAGTCCAAAGGGCCGATGAAATCAGAAGTCCCGGCCACAGTTTTCCGGTTTTTTCTCTTAACCAGGAAATGAAAAAAAATCGAAACACGATTTCATTGAGAATGGCTGTCCGCAATCCCAGCAACACAGCGCTGGCAGATGGGAAAAGCGACTCCGGCATCGCATGTAAACTCAGTGTGAAGACAGCCGTATTCTCGAATTTTAGGACTAAAAATAACGTCCCGAAGATGACGCCTAAGAGGAGAAAGCCAAATGAATAGCCGCGTACCACTGAACTCGCAAGATCGAGACTAAACGGTTTTCTCTGAAGCAGACCGTCAATGGCACTCACCTTTTTACCCCAACCCCTGCGCGCGGAAGATTCGCCAACGCTCCAGGCAGCAAATCCCATTGAGGCCAGAAATGCTTGAATGATAAACACCGTAATCACAAAAAACACGATACGCAAATAGAACCGATTGAGATCCCCGGCGCTCGACTGGTAGCCGATTTTTGTAAAAGACAGCAGCTGTTCCACAAGAATAAGACCGAATAAGACGGCAAAAATTATGATACCCGTCTTAACACCTACTTCGCCTTCATGATATTTTTTCAAGAACAGCGATATAACAAAAATCAAAAGGAAGAACGTAGCAATGGAGGAGCCAGTTACGATGAAGGAAACAAATGTCTCAACACTACTGAGTTCTTTGCGAAATTCTTCCGGCTCATCGAGTTTGATTCGAAACCCACCAATCTCGCTCCCCTGCACTCTCACCCAAACGTGTTGCGACATCCCATAAATCGAGTCATTCCTCGTCCACTGGAAAAAATAATCCTTGCGGTTCGCCAGTTGATTCACTGAAGATTCTTTGAGCGTATACTGCTTTAATTCCACACCTTGCTCTTGAATTAGACTTTTGGCCAAAGCTAGCGCCTCAGGTTCTTCTACCGATTCCATGGCGACTGAGTCGTCCTGGATATGCTCGAAGCCAAACACATTCCCGCTCGGAGTTAACCAGACATGATAACGATGCGGCATTTGACTGCGCGACAGCTTTCTATTGAAAAAATAGACGTGCCAATCATGAATGAAAAGTGTATCCGCTCTCAAAAACTGATGGGCTTGCACGTAACCTAACTCCGCTTCCAAATAGAGAGCGATATCCGAGTCATACCGAAAGTTTGCGTCGGCATCTAAACCTTCGGTATCGTAGCCCATTTCGTGCAAGTAACCTCTGGCTGTTTCCAAGATCTCAGGGCGATTCACTTGCAGATCGACAGCTGCACGAGGCGAGTAGTCAGGATAGAGAGAAAAGAAAACAAAAGCACCGATAACACCGAGGGCACCGATTATGAGCAGGGACTTGGTCAAGGACATAAGGTTTTCTCAATTAAGACGACAAAGCTACAAGAGAGTACGATATTGAACCGCATAAGTTTTTGTCTGACTCAAATGTAAAAAAACGTGGTACTTTTGCAACTGAAAAACCCGTGATTGCCTATGAGTTATAAAACCCCGCTGACCGACGATCCTCATTATTGTTTGAGTTCTTACAAGAAGGATTTGGCACTTAAATTGCAACAATAAGCGACTGTATATGTAACTATTTTAAATGAACTTAGTCATCTGTCAAGGATGAGAATGAATTGCTCAATAGTGAGACAGCACATGACAAACACGATACATGCTAAGAACTTAAACCTATTCAAGGATGAGCCATGGTAGAAATTGATGCAACAAACAGCATCAGCTTACGCAACGCAACCGACGAAGAACTCAAAAAGGCATTTCAAAAATACGACCATTATTTCGACTACGGCCCGAGGGTATATAAATTGGAATACTTGCACCGGTTAGGAAATATTTTGCAGGAAATTAGGATGCGGAAGAATCGGGAGCGGCCGAAATTCTAACTAAAGCGCGACACGTGCCAGACTGAGTAGTGGAAGTTTGCTGATGTCTAACTGAAAAATCCTTCGACTGCGCTCTCAGGAGAAGCCTCACTGTGGAGCAGTTACGCCCCATCATCCGGGCGGAGTCGAAGGATGCCTTTTATTCACTTTCCACCGAAATCGTTACGTTTTTCGGTGGGTGCGGGGGTACTTCGTCAGCCACCACATCTTCGTTCGCATGACTCACCACCCAAAATCTGTCAGGAACGACGCCATCAATATCCTTGAAGTAGAATTCAGCCAAATTGGGATTTCCGTTGAGATTAAACGTCCCAAAGAGCGCACCATGATTGGCATCTTGAGAGTCTGTATAGACAGCCGCCCACCAATCTCCATCTCTTTTCTGGCTTCGAATGCTTTTCCCCCCTAATCCCGAAACAAATGCAAAGGAATGTCCTTTTTTGATATCCAAAGTATCCGACCTATTCACCACGGTTTTGTTTTCCATGCTGCTGAGAAGATGCGTTCTGCTGTAACTATGTTCATGTCCGGTGGCAATAATGGCCCCGCCTTTTCTACTTTCCTCATAGACTTCCCAACCGGTTGCGTCGTCTTTGCCACCTACTTGCATGTCTCGCATATTTTTGTGCCAACTGCAAATCCGCCAAATTGAATTGTCCTGACCAAGCTTTTGCGCAATGTACTCCGCATGTCCCTTCCCTTCTTCTCCCGGAGCCACCAGGATGATGAAGATGCCCTTATAATGCAGGGACGACTTGATTCCGATTTCTCCGTCCCAGGACACCCCGATTCTATTCATGCGATTCTCCAGAACTTCGGTATAGCCCCCGGAGCCGTCCCACTTGTCATCATGATTGCCTTTGGAAGCAAAGTAGGGGAAGTCGGGACCCAAAATATCGT
>JAABYK010000304.1:5116-18181 GCA_011775825.1 Candidatus Zhuqueibacterota bacterium
ATGAATGCAATTTTAAAATTCTCCGGTGTCTGCGAAAAACCTTGTCCTACAGACGCGAAGGCGAATATTAGGACGACAAGGAAAGCGATGTTTGGTATCTGTCTTGTAAAAGATATAGTCTTTAAAAATCTCATGAGAACCCTTCCTGCGTTGTTATTAGATTTTTTTGATCGCTCGCGCATCACTTACCATAACGTAATACCATCGTGTAAACATTACCTGGAGGACACGCTAAAAATACCACAATCATCCCGATTCGAGCTTGAGGTGAGTCGTTATAATTAACTGGAAACATTTGGCTTAGCATCAACTTCAGAGGATTACTCCTACTTCCGGCTCTAAGAAATCTGAATGGTATTTCACTGTCAAAGTAAAATACAAATCCTATGCCAGTAAAGCTAAACTTGTTCTAAGCGGGTTAGAAAGAAGTTAGTTAGTTAGGAATGATGAACGGAGGCTATGATTTAGAGGATAGAATGCAAAGTTAGGCTATGGTTTGTGCGTGCTGGAATTCGAGGACAATCCAGTGAATGGTGGTGACACCGAATCGAATAACGGGATAGGCGAGACCAAAATGATACCGGTTTGCCTGAAACCCCATTTAACTGGCAGCGTTAGCTGGGGTGCAGGGATTCGAACCCCGATTCCACGATCCAGAGTCGCGTGTCCTGCCATTGGACGACACCCCAGTTTCACTGTTAATGAGTGGCTGAACGAAAACAGGCTGTTTTTGTCAGTCCCGAGATCTTCTATTCGGGAACTCCTGGCTAATTCCCGGAGATTCCTACATAAAAACAATGCCGGAATAACGTGCACGAACGAGGTTTCGTTCAGTCAATAGTCTAGATATACAATCATCAATTAATTGCTACTTCAGCATTTAAATGATGTTCCACAAAATCGACGGCTTTTTCTAAACGCCGAATGACGGTATCTTTGCCAAGCAGTTCCATCACTTCAAACAGGCCAGGACTTGCCGGCGCTCCAGTCAATGCCACTCGTGTCGGGTGGATCAACTTCGCGGCACTCATGTCCAGCTCTTCAGCTAAGCTCCTGATGGCTGTTTCAATCTCGTCGGGATGAAAATCCTCGATATTCCCGAGTCGGTCAATCAAACGATGAAATTTATCAACCAGATCTGGACCCTTCCAGTGTTTTTTGACTGCCTTTTCATCATACGATTCGGGGGCTCTGAAAAAATAACTCGCCATATCCGGAAAATCGGATAGCCGCCTCATTCTCGGCTTTAGAAGAGCCATTATCTTTAACAAATACGTTTTGTTTTCTTTCACAAATTCCGAAGAGACCAAACCGGAGGCCTCTAATCTGGGTATAGTCAGTTTCAATAATGATTCATCGTCTCTGGCCATAATGTACTGATTATTCATCCATTCCAGCTTTCGCTCATCAAACACGGCACTCTTTTTCATGATGCCGGATAAATCAAATTCTTCAATAAGCTGGTCACGCGAAAACGACTCGCGATCATCGCCGGAAGACCAACCCAGCAGCGCCAGGAAATTAAACATCGCCTCAGGAAGATACCCGGCGGTTTTATATTCACTGACGGCGGTTGCCCCGTGTCTCTTGCTGAGTCTCTGGCGGTCAGGGCCCAGGATCAGTGGCAAATGCACAAACTTGGGCGTTTCCCACCCGAAGGCATTGTACAGCAGAATGTGTTTTGGTGTGTTGGACAGATGATCATCCCCTCGGATCACGTGTGTGATTTCCATTTCATGATCGTCCACGACCACCGCCAAATGATATGTTGGTTTGCCATCCGAACGCAAAATGATAAAATCATCCAACTGTTCATGATCGACCTGGACATCTCCGAAGACCTCATCAAAAAACGCCGTCCGCCCTTCGTCCACTTTTAATCGAACTGCGTGTGGGGCTCCGCCGCTTTCGAGTTTGGCTTTCTTCGCATCGCTTAATCTCAAACAGGTTCGATCATAGCGAAACGTGCGCTTTTCCTTTCGAGCCTTCTCTCGCTCGGCCTGCAGTTTCTCCTTTGTGCAGAAACATTTGTAGGCCTGATTATCCGCGACCATTTGTTCAGCATATTTCTGGTAAATCTCAAATCTCCGGGATTGGAAAATCGGTTCCTCATCCCAATTCAGGCCGAGCCACCGAAGACTCGAGAAAATCGCTTCTACCATGTCCAGGCCTGATCTTGCCACGTCCGTATCTTCGATTCGCAGCAAGAATCTGCCCTGGTGCTTTCTGGCGAACAACCAATTGAAAATCGCCGTACGCGCGCTGCCAACATGTAAATAGCCTGTTGGGCTGGGTGCAAAACGCACACGCGGTTTGTTGACTCGGTCAATCATGTTTTTAAACTCAAGTGGTCCGAACAAAACGAGACGTTTGTTAAACGTTTTTGGACATAAAAAAGCGGAGAGGCTGGGATTCGAACCCAGGGTAGACGTTAAGCCTACAACGGCTTAGCAGGCCGCTGCCTTCAACCACTCGGCCACCTCTCCGGCATCAGTAGTTTTGCAAGAATTTGAAGATGGAGGAAAGAAAACTGAAACCTGAACGCTTGTTCACATTGTTTCAATCTTCTATCTTCAATCCTCTGTAATGATGGGCGGAGGGCGAGGGATTCGAACCCCCAAGCGCTTTCACGCGGCGGTTTTCAAGACCGCTGCCTTACCAGTTAGGTCTAGCCCTCCACATCCACCCGAGCAGTTTGAATATACTAATATTTCGCAAATAAGTCAACTGCTTTTTAAGCGCACTTAATTGTAAAAATATTAAATTCTTACAAATTGTTTGCCTGCAAGCTGTTTTACCAGATTCTTCAATTCAAGGGACAGAAGTACTGATAGAACCTGTGCAGTTGACTGACCGGCTTCTTTCGCGATTGCATCCACATGCTTCGGTTCATTATCCAAAATCCTGATGAGCTTTTTTTCACTTTCATTCAACGTGGACCCATCGACGACTTGTTCATCTTGTTGGTGAAATCCCTTCAGTTGATGTTCAAGCTCTTCAAAAATATCCTCTGTTGAGGTGACCAGTTTTGCGCCCTGCTTGATAAGATCGTTTGTGCCCACGCTGCTTGGACTCTCAATGTTCCCCGGAACCGCAAACACTTCTTTATTTTGTTCCAAAGCCATGGCCGCGGTTATAAGAGCCCCGCTTTTGGCACCGGCCTCGACTACCAGCGTACCGAGACTCAAGCCACAGATGATCCGGTTTCGACGAGGAAAGTTTTGCCAATCGGGTTTGGTACCCATTGGAAACTCGGATATCACCGCCCCTTGCGAGGAAATGCGCTCAGCAAGAGCTTTGTTTCGGCTCGGATAGATGACATCCAGCCCAGAACCAAGAATGGCGAGAGTTCGGCCGCCCGAATTCAATGCAGAGGTATGCGCTATGGTGTCAATGCCGTACGCCATGCCACTGACAATGGTCAGCCCCTTCCGCGCCAGATCAGAGGTCAATTTCTCGGTCACCAGCTTTCCATAATTACTTGGCTGTCGAGTACCAACGACACCCACGGAGAACTTATCTGTCGCGGTCAAGCACCCCTTCACAAACAAATAGGCTGGAGGGTCGTATATGTGTTTAAGCTGGCTGGGATACTCTTTGTGCCAAAACGTAATTAGCTTTACACCGTGCCGATGCATCGCCTCTATTTGTTTCTCAGCGAAAGCCTTGTCATCACTCTCATGCAATCTTTCTGCCGTCTTTCGGTCAATCAAACCAGACAGCTCCTTTGGTGCAGCCCGGAATATACCCTCAGAAAAACCAAAACGTCCAATCAGTGCCCGAATCTTGTTTGGGCCGATACCGGGAACGGCACTGAGACGTAATAGAATTTCGGGTTTAATGGATTCCATTTCGGTTCATTAGCTGGAGGTGGCTTGCAAATGCTCCCACATCAGGTCATTCAATTGTGCCAAGCCGAAACCCGTAACACTTGAAATCTTGCATACAGGGACGGATAACGAGGCTTCGAATTCGCTGAAATCTAGGTTTGGACACAAGTCTATCTTGGTTAAAACGACAATCTGTGAACGATCGACAAGCTGGACATTGTACTCCTTCATTTCTTGTTTCAGAATGTCATAGTCCTGCTGCAAACAATCCCTGCTGCAATCGAGAAGAATAATCAGAATCTTCGTTCTTTCGATATGACGTAAGAATTCGGTGCCCAACCCTTTTCCGAGATGTGCACCTTCAATCAGCCCCGGGATGTCTGCAATGACAAAACTGCCTACGTCTCGATATTTCACAACCCCTAGATTGGGTGACAGAGTGGTAAACGGATAGTCGGCAATTTTGGGCGTGGCAGCAGATAACCTCGATAAAAGCGTGGATTTACCTGCGTTGGGCAATCCAACCAGTCCGACGTCCGCAATGAGCTTAAGCTCTAATTCAACCTCTTTTTCTTCCCCATACTCACCCGGTTCCCACTTGCGCGGCGCCTGGTTTGTCGAGCTGACGAAACGGGCATTGCCGCGACCACCTCGACCGCCTTTTGCCACGACGAGACGCTGACCAACCTCGACAAGATCGCCCAAAATGTCCCCAAAACCGACTTCCTTTACCACCGTTCCCAAAGGCACCTTGATCACCAGGTCTTCTCCGTTCTTTCCGTGCTTGTTGCTCCCTTTTCCATGCTGAGCTCGCTGCGCATGAAAAACAGGTCGATTCTTAAAGTCGAGTAAAGTGGAGAGTTTTGGGTCGGCTACCAAGATGACATCGCCGCCCTCACCGCCGTCCCCACCATCCGGTCCACCTTTCGCCACATACTTTTCCCGGCGAAAACTCACACATCCGCTTCCCCCTGCACCCGCGCGCACACGTATTTTTGCACGATCGACAAACATGGTACTTATTAACCATTATTAACAAAAATCGAAATTGATTTTAAGAAAAAAGAGGGGGAAAATCAAATAGAATTTACCGAGCGGAATCAATCTATCAGAGGGAAAACCAGCCTAGAGAATTGGCTTAGCCGGTCAATTTGCCAAAGCTGTGCACTTTGAAATAATCTAATCTCTTCTTCTTGGTATCAAGATCTAACTGCTTGAGGTACTTTCTCATCTCAAACCAACCCAACTTTATATTTCCAAATCGAGGTGTGTTCAACGTCTTGATTATTTGAAACATGCCGCTGTCCGGATTTTCTATAATAATACGTCTGAGCTTTTCTTCAATTGTCTCCAATTCCGGCTCTGCCGAAGTCCTGTGCTTCTCTTCTCTGACTTGAGTCTCTGGTTGGTTGGTTGGCTGAACACCCTCTTCTTTCGATTCCTCCTCATTTTTCGGTTCCTGCAGTGAGGTCATTGTAGAAGTCTGCTGATCAAAGTCAGCAATCGCCTCCTCCAAGGTGTCAAAAGCTCTTAAGATATAATGAAACTCCAACAATTCGAACACCTCAAAAACATCAGGGATCATGCGGACCAACTTCAAATCGCCATTCTTTTCACGAATGCCCTTGATTTCGCTGATAAAAATCCCCCAACCGGCACTGCTGATGTAATCGACATTGCCTAAATCAATAATTATATTGTAGCGGTTTGATTTCAATAGTGAACTCAGTGCATGTTCAAGTTCTGCAGACGTAGTGGTATCGATATACCCACCTACTTTAATAATGGAAATTTGTTGCTGTAGACCCGCTTTCTCTACAGACACTTGTATGCCTTCCATGGATGACTCCTAAGTTTTTACTTATGATTTATGAAAACAACAAATTGCAATATAAAAGTAATGTGTCTAAAAGTCAATAGACGAATTGAATTCTCAGATCATCAAAAGAGCTTTTTGGATTTTCCTCTCGATATCTTTTCTGTCCGGACTTAATTCGAGCACCTTTTTCCATTCATTCACGGCCCACTCGTACTGCCCACGATTAGCATAAATGACCCCCATATTCTCGTAAGCTGTCACATCTCCGGAATCCAATCGCTTCACCTTCTCGTACGCCCTGCAGGCCTCATCATACATCCCGTTTCTAAAGTAAGCGTTGCCGAGAATGCTGTGGGCCTCTTTGTAATCGGGATACCTATCAATCACTCTCTTGAATTCTTTTATGGCATCATCATATCGCTTGTTCTTGTAATATTTAATGCCCTTGATCAAATCATGTTCTCGCTCATTGAGATCATGTGCAGATTTTCGAGGCCTGCCATTGTAATCTTTCTGTTCTTTTACCTTGGCACGGGGTTCTTTATCAGCATTACGGTCCTTTTTGTTCGTAGGAGCATCGGACGCAGGGTCGTTGTTATTGAAACCATCGTTTACATAGACAATTTCGTCATCGAGAGCTTGAATTAAGTCGGCAAAGGAATGTTCATCTTGACCATCCTCAACTGCGGAAAATGAATCTTCATCCTCCATCTTCTCTAAATCTTCATCCCCGGGTTCAGCATCTGTGTGAAATTGAGTTTGGGACTCTTCAGCAAGCAGCTCATCAATTGTTGTTCCGGTTAGTTCCGTCTCGGTTTCATCCTCGGACTCAGATTCCTGAGTTTCCTCCTGTGAATCTATCTCGCTTTCTCTATCTTTTCCACTGTCATCTGCCAAATTCTGTTCTACGACATGAACCGTTTGCTCCTGTGAAGATTCCTCCGAGTCCCCGTCTTCGAAATCTTCATCGGCTTGAAGCTGTGCGCTATCTTCAAAAAGATCTTCAAAGGAAAAGTCCGCGATTTGCGATGCGTCCTCATATTTCACCGTGTCTGTCTCAATTTCTTCTGACTCCGAGGTCGTTTCCTCATCTTCTTCGAATTCATCTTCCGTCATACTGTCGGTCATGAGCTCTTCCACGGAAGCATGGGTCGATTCCTGGTTTTCATCAGTTTCTAAATCGGCCTTTGAATCAAAATCTGTTGAGCTGTTATCGCTCATCAATTCTTCAAACTCGAACTCTTCGTCGTCTTTATCGGATAGAATTTCATCAAGAGAATCACCAAGCAACGAACTGGCTTCAATGTCTGTATCGGGTACAGGCGCATCCTGTTTTGTCTGCGCTGCTGTTTCATTCTCCGCAGGACGGGATTCATCCTGTTTGGTCGCCGATCCATCCTTCTTCTTGGAAAAGATTTCTCGCTTGACAGGTTCTTTTCCTTTCGGTTTGAGACCTGAATCGAGTCTATTATCGGATTCGTCTTTTCGCTCCATGACGACTTTCCCATCAAGCGTCAACATGGGCGTTCCCGGCGGTTTCAGTTTTCGCTTGCTCTTCTGTCCTCTCGCCACAAAAGCTTCTCGAAGCTGACGGGTGTTCAACCGGCTTCTTACCAATTCATCATAGATTTTGCTCTCGGTTATCTTTGTGAAATTGTATTTTTCGGTATTGAGTTCATCGCTAATTCTGCTTGCGCCATACTCCGGGTGATTAGCAATGATATCGAAGATTTTTGTCTTTTCTTCGATGCTTAAATGCTTTGCTTCAACCGAATCCTCTTCCTCGATCTCAAAGGCGTCGATGCCTTCTTCTTCAAACGTTTTCTTATACTTGTTATAGTAGGCATAGGTGGTCAAATTTACGGTCTCACAGGCTTCACGAATACTCACGCCGTCGGAAATGAGTTTATGAGCTTCTTTCGCGCGGCGGAATTCATCTTCTTCACGGGTGGACGTTTCCCTGATTGCGACAAAACTGATGTCGTCGTATTGCGGACTCCCTTCGGTAAATGAATAAATGGTGTTCTTCAACTGCTCTTCAAAATCTTTGGTCGGAAGGTGCCCGTACTCACGCAAAACTTTCAACAGTCGCTCTTCGCCAAACAACTCCCGGTTGGGATTCATCGCCTCCGTGATGCCATCTGTATAGATCAGCAGGATATCATCCTTCGCCAATTGTATGGTCTCCGACTCGATGGACTTCTTGAATAAGTCATCTTCCGGCAGTTGAATGCCAATCGGAAAGCCTTTCGGATTTAAGTAGTAGGTGTTCTTTTTGCTTGCCCGGTAAAGAATCATCGGATTATGGCCGGCGCTGGCATAATTGATTCGTCGTTTCTTGGAGTCAATAATGAGATAAAACACGGTGACAAACATGCCCTTCTTGATATCATTGCTGACAAAATCATTCACTCGGCAGAGCACTTCGGCTGCATCCTTCAGCCCGCGAGCCTCCGTCCTCAGAGCGGTACGGATCATGGTCATCACAAGTGAACCGGGCACGCCTTTTCCGGAAACATCGGCAATGGTGATTCCCAGCGTGTCTTTGTCGACCTCCACAAAGTCATAATAATCTCCACCAACCTCTTTGGCAGCTTCATAGTAAGAGGCAATCTCGTAACCCTCGATCTCAGGAAACTCCATTGGCAGGAGAGTTTGCTGAATATCCTGGGCTACCTGCATCTCTTTCTGAATGCGTTCCTGATCCGCTAAGTTTTTCTGGGATTCACGGAATCTGTGCGTGATATCGCTAAAAGCCTGGGCGATTTCTCCGATTTCACTTGAAGCGTCAATATCAATTTCGTCATCGATTTCGCCGTGCCCCAGATCCTTTATCCACGTGGACAGTTTCCTCAGTGGATTCATCACGAGATAGATCAACAGGGCCACGCCGACATAGCTGGCACCCAATATCAAGAGCGCCAACTTCAAATCGTTGACTCGAATGGTAGCAATTTGCTTTTCCGTATTCTGAGCTGTTACATATATATGTGCTTTGCCAAAGACTTCACCTGTTTCCTTCGTTCTGATCGCGTTCTCGAACTCAAAAACCTTCTTCCCCTCCAGCTCATATTTATAAACGTTTGTTTCTATCTCCTCAAACTCCTGTGGGCGCTCGAAATTTGAGTACAAATCCTCTGCTACCGCACTGTAAACAATCATTCCCGTGCTATCTTCGATTGTCATGCGATGAATTTGATCTTTGTAATCTTCATAAATCGGATGCATTAAAGGCTCGAGAAAGCCAGAATAATCTTTGTCATTATTAAGTGCAGAGCCAATACGATTGACGATCTGGTTTGTTTTCGTTCGTTCGGATGCGACAAACTCGGCCATTACCCTGTCATCTGCCTTCAGGTAATAATAGAGATATACAAACGAAATGATCGCAGTAATGGTTAGGAAGCTTCGAACCAGGAAATTGGCTTTTATGGGTAATGGCATCGAAGAAACCCGGTCCTTGATTTTCTTCGCTTCCTCTTTTTCCCGATATTTGGTGATTCGAAGCTCGTTGCCCTCCTCAGTCCGCCGATAATCGATTTCATCCATGAGCTTGCGCATGATGAAAATGCCCAAGCCACCCTTCTTGCCAATATCCATGTACCGCTTCAAATCGGGATCTTTTACCCGCTTGGGATCGAAATATGTGCCTTGATCAATGATGCAGAGTGTCAGGCTGTTTTTGCGGACGATGGTGCGGAGCGTGATGAGGCCTTCGGAATCTCGATAGGCGTATCGAATAATATTGGTCGCTGCCTCATCGATGGCCAGTTTAAAGGAGTTGATCATTTTGTCCGAGAAGCCATGCTTCTTACCGACCTGGGTTACAAAATCCCGGAGATCACCCAGGTAATCGACATCGGCAGGAACTTTGAGTTGTTCTTTTTCTACCTTTCGTAACAAACCTTATTGCCTATTATTTCTTCTATTTCTTCTTTTTGAGGGCTTCACTTGCGCGATCAATCGCATCCAGGATGGTCTTGTTGTAGGGCTGTTCTTTTCGGGTCTCCTCCCATATCTGCAGGGCTTCTTTATATTTGCCTTCTCGGAAGAATTTCACTCCTCGCGTAAACATCCTTCGCACATTTGGTGGCATGGGTTTCGGTTTTGCTACGGAACGAGCCTTTGCATCTTCATAATATCGACGCGCTTGAGCATCATTGGGTCTTATCTCAAGAACGCGTTCAAAAGCAGCCATAGCAGCTTCCCAGTCTTTATTCTCATAGCTGCGCACGCCTTCCTCGTAATTCTCTTGATAGGTCAACTCAGATTGATAACGACCTTTTTTGGTGTTTACCTTCTTGAGATCTTCCTGTGATAATCCGGCGCTAATTAAGTCGTTTAGCACATTCAGCGCCGCCACGTAATCACCTCTGCGAGCCAAGGCATCGGCACGTCTGATTGCCTGCTCAACGTTTCCGGCCAGTTCTTTCTCCGCTGCCTCAATGCTATTCTCAAGCCCCGCTATGATTTCAGATGCCCATTTGGGCGAGGTGCCATTATCCGTTTGTGTAAGCCTATCCAGGGCTGCCTGCCATTCTCTTATGGCCTGAGTAAAATAGCCCTGTTTAAAGAATGCATCGCCCTTCTTCCGTTGATGCAATACATAGTTTCGAAGCTCCTCTTCCAACTTTGACTGCGTTTCTTGAAGAGCAAAGTGCTTGATTTGGGCTTGGGTCGCGGAATCGCTCTTTGCGTCGGCAAGATTGAACATCGTCTGGGCCTCTTGAAGCGCCGCCTCTGCAGTTTCCACCCGAATATTGGCGTTGAGGTCATCCACGTCCTTCCCACGCAGTTTCATGGCCACGTTCTTCATATCGGTGGCCGCCTGCAGGGCGCTTTTGAAATCAACCACTGCTTGTAGATACTCTTTTTTATAGTATTGCTCCCTTCCACTTTCCATATTGTTCTCGAATTCAAACCTGCTTTCAACCCAGAGTGTATCCTGGACACGCAGTTTGAACTCCCTTTCCCGCTTGCGCCTCGCAATTTCGATGAGTTCTTCCTTGCTCTTACCAAGCTCGACGGTGATAGAAAAACGATGATTGGCTGAAAAATCCGGGGCATCAAACAATTTCCCAAACGTGTAATCAAATTGAAAATTGGAAATCGAAGCACCTGCGCCAAATGTCATTTGCCCATCGTTAAAACCAAGTCTGACCATGGCCTGTTCGCGAAAGGCGTATTCTGTCCCAAAGTTGAGCTTCGAAGCATCGTTTTCGCTCTTATTAAAATCGAGCAGAAAAGTGAGGGAACTGCGTTCGTCGCCCTCACTAAAATAGAAAGGTTTCGCCACTCCTACTTTGAAGTTTAAAGGTGAACGGTCATCCTCGTTTACCAACTTCATCGTGGGTTTGATTATGTTCTGAATATTGACCCCAAAAGCAAGCTCCTGCAAAAATCCGGAGTCGAAAACAGGACGATACAGAAACCCAAAATCAGCGCCAATTCCAGAGTCGGACAGATTTTGAATTTGATTCATGGTTTCAACCTTCAAACTCAGTCCCACGCTCAAATTCTCTTTTATTTGCTTACCGTATGAAAACAAAAACTGGTTTTGACTGAAATCTTCGGCTGGCTGCTCCACCCCAAACTCATCTCGCGGCACAATATCGCCGGTTGCTATTCTTATCCAACCGAAACCGAAGCCGCCAATGCTGATAGTCGGGTAAGCAAAACCGATGAAACTGTGATTTGCGTCCTCGATCAAGTTGGTGTAATAGAAACTGGCGCTTTTTTTCTGTATGAAATCCAAACCTGCGGGATTCCAGAAGACAACGGATGGGTCTGCCGCAAAAGCCACATTCGCATTTCCCATCGCCAACGCTCGGGCTCCTGCTCCTCCACTCAAAAACAGGCTGGTCGTGCCTTGAGAAAACGCGCTGTTTATACAAAATAATATATAAACAAACGGTACTAAACGAAAGAATATCTTATGAAATATTAACATTTTGTCAATCATTTGGCGATTGCGATCTTCGTTGTGGCTTTACCGTTGTCGGTGACTAAAACAGCCACATAGACGCCGTTTAGCACGTCCTGTCCTTTGTCATTCGTACCGTCCCAGACAATGGTGCCATCGTGAGTACCGGCTTTGCCTTCCGGGTCGTTTGCAGTAAACGAAAAGGTTTTGACCAATTCACCCAGGAGGGTGTAAATTCGAATCGTCACCTCTGAATCCTGTTCCAAACTGTAATTGAATTTTGTCGTGGGGTGTCCATTGTTTCCAAAGGGATTCGGGAAATTGAAAAAGCTTGCTTCCAAATTCGCATCGAACAAAACGGAAAGCCCTGGCGTGATCGCATTGACGAGCGTCAATCCGGAAGAGTCGTCCCGAATCGTCACCAGCGTGTCCGAACTCACATCCTTGGCCACAATATCATTCCTTGGTGAATCAATTGAAAATTGGAAATTCTTTACTTCAGTTTGCGGCGAAAGATCAACGGTGAACTCAATGGATCTTTGTTGACTCGATGCCACGGAAAGCACCGGATCAAAGTCAATCGAAATTGGATTATTGGCGGGCATTGGACTGACTTGTTCAAAAACCGTGTTAGAATTACGGTAATCAACCACACTCAACTTAGAAAACACGGAATTGGGGGCCAGTTCATTTCCGTCCTTATCTCTCAAATGAAGCGTAACATTCTCAACATCAATTTGGGCATCGCTTGTGTTATTGAATCTTAAACCAAACATGGGTACCTCGGTTGCACCGCGAGCAACAGTGGTTGGCTTTCGGTCAGTCAAGACGGCCAAGTTCAGTCCGATAGCCTGGGTCTGAACCGGGATAAAGACTCGGGGCGGATTCGGAGTTAACGGCGGCGGTAAATTTGTATTCTCATCGTTTGCGTTTCTATCGACAACTTCTACGGTCAGCTCCTGAATGGGGGTCGGATCATTTGGCGCCCTAATCAGCCATTTCGCAGGGACACCCGGTGTCGTGGTTTTTTCCAAGGGTTCTGCAGTTCCGTATCCTTCCGGAAGTGTAATTCTCAGAAGATCTTCACCGATCACCGCCGCTTCACCATCAACCTGCAAATCTGCAGTCACAGTGAAGTTTTGGCCGATGGTCAAGATTCTGTCAGTAGCAGATTCCGGGTCCGTGATGGCTGCAGCAAGGTTGAGCTCCGCTCTCTCCACAACAACAAATCCCAGTGAATCCGGTTCAGCCACAACCTCAACATTCGGGTTGCTGGCATCCCGCCCTCGCGCTTCAATATTAATGAAGCTCAGTGGCGTCTTATTTACCGGAACGGTAACCGTCCATTGGACCGTCTGTTCCTGAGATTGTGAATCCAAATCTTTACTTCGAGGCTCTGCGCCAAAGCCGGCTGGAAGAACAATTTCCGCCAGGCGATTTATCACATCCTCCCAACTCACTTTGGCCACAATGGTAAACTGCTGCTGAGTAGA
>JAABYK010000304.1:18238-18580 GCA_011775825.1 Candidatus Zhuqueibacterota bacterium
ACGTCCACAGTCTGGATGGTCAGAGTTCGACTTAGTTGTTGAGGATTGTGCTCCACCAGGTCGTTGGTATTCTCGTCGTTCGGAATCGAAGTCACAGACGCAGAAATGTTTTTAAGTCCTGTGGTGGTATCCGGCGCCTTAACATTCCAAATCACGGCCATGTCCGGGCTAAACGTTTGCGTCAGACTATCCTCGGTGGTGATTCCTGAATCGCCCAAGTTTAACGTGACTTTCGCGGGTCCGGAAATTCCGGCCTGGCCAAACTTCTTTACGAGAGCCGAAAGTTCAAATGGTTGACCAACCGAGACTTTGTCCGCACCGGCTGGGTTTGAAACTCTAAAT
>JAABYK010000193.1:0-10211 GCA_011775825.1 Candidatus Zhuqueibacterota bacterium
CATTGTTTCGGATTCCTGAACCTCGTCAGGAACATGTTTCGAGATTCGATATTTGGAATTCCGGTTTACCGGGTTAGATTGACAAAGAGTTGCGTCTCACATTAATCTAAATTGGAGCTTTTTTTATGCGTCACCCACAAATCCTGAATCGCAACCAAACAGCTCTGCTCATCGTGGACGTTCAAACCAAAATCAACGCTGTCATGCTTGATGGAGAGACGGTTGTTGAGAGCACTGTCAAGCTCATTAAGGCAGCCAACACGTTAAACCTGCCAATTTTTATGACCGAACAATATCCAAAGGGATTGGGCCCTTCCGACCCGAAAATTCTCGAAGCGCTGCAAGGAATGCAACCCATTCAAAAGATGAGTTTTAGTTGCTGCGGTTCCGAACAACTGATGAGCCGGCTCAAGGAGCAAAACATCAAGCAAATCATCGTGACAGGTATCGAAGCCCATGTCTGCGTTCAACAGACCGCCCTGGACTTGCTGGCCCAGGATTTTCAGGTACATGTCCCACAGGAAGCGACTTCTTCGCGAAAGCAGCTTGACTACCAAACCGCTTTGGAGCGTATGTCCAGGGCGGGAGTGGTTTTGACCACCCTCGAAAGCGTTCTTTTTGAATTACTCGAAGAGGCGGGCACACCTGAATTTAAAGAGGTTACCAGGCTGATCAAATAAGCCAACTTCAGCCCGTCGAGAGCACATGGCAACCTTGTATAAGTCTCTCAAAAGCGAAAGGTTAAAAGTCAAGTTTTTCTTGCTTTATAGTGAAATTTTTACTATATTGCTACTTCGTAATTAATTGATTATGAAGGTCATGAGGTTTTCGTCACCACTTCTGTAATATATGTGCCAATACTTTCCAGCCCACCCTATATTTGCCACTATCACTAAGGAGTGTTACTATCAATTATGAGGGAAAAGATGAAAGCAAAAGAGAATATTACAGAACGCAAGTTAGTTGTATCTGTAGTATTACGCGCGGTCAAGGACTATATTGATGGTCACAATCCCAATAAAATTGGCCAGTTGAAGGCCAAGGGGTTGGACCATGAGTTGACCCAACTCGAAAAGAATTGTAAGAGTGCTCGATTTTGGCTTTATGAAGAGAGGAACTCTGATTATATTTTTTCCTTCGAAAAGTGCTGCGAAATCATATCCATAAGTCCTGAAAGAATTCGACGCGGTTTGAGGCAATTGATCGAGGCTAGATATGCCACACCAAAACGTGAAATAAGACGCGCCGTTCACTAACCTAAAATAGGTGCTATTTTTATTCGTAGAGAGGCAAATTCATCCATATCACTCCAAATAGCTCTGCTGTTCGTTGGCGAACAATTTCTTCCTTTTGGAAATGGGTCGTAAGTGAGGCGTTTTCTTACATGTTAGACTCGTCGCTCGAAACTTTTCCACATCTACTGCATTAAAAACCACAGAGTTAAATTCGACACGAGGTGAATTAATTATGTCAGAAACCGTGACACTCAAGGAAGTTCTAAAAACTTACACCATGGAAGGTGATCTTCATAAAGTGCATGAGGATAATAGCCTTACCTGCTTTGCCTGCGGCCATCGCTGTCTGATTCGAGATGGTCGAGACGGAATTTGTCGCGTCCGCTTTAATGAAGGCGGAAAGCTCTATGTGCCTGCAAATTACGCCGGCGGCATTCAATGCGATCCGACCGAGAAGAAGCCGTTTTTTCATGCATATCCGGGAAGTTTGGCGGTGACATTTGGCATGTTGGGGTGCGACTACCACTGTTCCTACTGCCAGAATTGGGTCACATCCCAGGCCCTGCGCGATCCGAAGGCAGTGGTTCCGCCGCAAGAAGTGCGTCCGCTGGATCTGATTATCTTAGGTAAAAAGCACAATGCAAAACTCATCGTGAGCAGTTACAATGAGCCGCTCATTACCAGTGAGTGGGCCATGAAGATTTTCCGGGAAGCCAAGAAGGAAGGATTTGTGACCGGATACGTATCAAATGGCAACGCCACTCCCGAAGTTCTCGATTACATTCGGCCGCATACGGACCTATACAAAATAGATCTGAAATCATTCAACGATAAGAACTACCGCAAATTGGGTGGCGTGTTGCAACATGTTCTGGACACAATCGGTATGGTTTATGAACGAGGATTTTGGACGGAGGTCGTTTCTTTGCTCGTTCCCGGATTCAACGACTCCGATGGAGAACTAAAATCAATGGCAAAATTCTTGATGGATATTTCGCCCAACATTCCGTGGCATGTGACCGCGTTTCACCAGGACTATAAGATGCGCGATCCGGACAACACACCTGTGGAAACCTTGATTCGGGCCGCAGAAATCGGCTACGAAGCCGGCTTGAATTTTGTTTACGCAGGCAATCTTCCCGGCAGAGTCGGTAAATACGAACACACCTATTGTCCAAACTGTCATACCGCTTTGATCAAACGGTTTGGGTTTCACATCATCGAGAATAAGATTGAAAAGGGCAAGTGTTACAAATGCCACACTGAGATTCCCGGAAGATGGGAGGATCTGGAAGAACCGGTTAACTCGTAGCGTCCGGTGCTTAAAACCAGGAAGATTCCGGCTCAAAACTTTACCGGAGTGACGGATTNNCATGACACAGCCCGATTGCTGTCGTAGAAGAAGCGAGACAATCTCCGTCAGAGCAGAAATTAATGAATTCAACGCAGATTCGGTACTCCCTAACGACATTATTATTTGCACTAATTTCGTTCTCCCAATTTTTCTGTACCTCCCCTGAAGCCGTCGGTAAGCTGGACGGCGCAATCGATTCTCGACAAATTCGGGCCCACTTGAAAATCCTCTCTGACGATGTCATGGAAGGTCGCTTGCCGGACAGCAAGGGCGGTGAGTTAGCGGCAAAATATATCGCTTCGCAATTCGAGGAAGCCGGGCTGATGCCGGCTGTCGGAAATTCGAGTTATTTCCAAACCGTGGGATTGATTGGCGTGAAGCCGACCCTCGCTTTCACCCTGCGCGGCGCGGGAAGGTTCTGGCGTCTTGCGCAGGGCACGGAGTTTCTTGGCCGGTTCCACAGTGACCAGCCAAACATTGCACTCAGAAATCTGGAAGTCGTGTTTGTGGGGTACGGAATCGATGCGCCGAAATTTAACTGGAATGATTATGCCAACGCGGACGTCACCGGAAAGATGGTGTTCACACTGTTGAATGAGCCTCCTTCGCAAGACTCCACTTTTTTTGCCGGCGATGCTTTAACGCCTTACGGAACTCTGGAGTATAAAATTAAGGAGGCCGCAAGGAAGGGAGCCGTTGCCATAGTTGCTATACACAGCCCTCGACTGACTCCATTGCCTTGGCGCACCATTCAGAATACCCTTGGTCAGGAGTCTTTCTTGCTCCAAAATCCACAGGATACCACTTTTGCAGCCTTTGAAGCGCTGATTAACGAGCAAGTCGCGAGAGAACTTTTTGCGGCAACCGGCAATGACTGGGACGAGATGATTCGGCGTGCAGGCACTGGCGATTTCGATGGCACCGAACTCTCGCTGAGAGCCTCGGCTTTCGCGACAAACGAATTGCGGCGTTTGGACTCACCAAATGTGATCGCAAAACTCGAAGGCCGTGATGCCGAATTGCGCAAAGAATGCATCATTCTTACGGCTCATTACGATCATTTGGGGACCCGTGCATCGAATCTAAATGATGGTATATTCAATGGCGCCATTGACAACGCTTCAGGCGTCGCCACGCTGATCGAAATTGCCCAGGCGTTTGCCAAGATTCCTTTTAAACCCAGGAGAACCATTCTTTTTATGGCGACCACTGCAAAAGAAGGCGGTCGACTGGGTTCGGAACATTACATCGCCAATCCACTTTACCCTTTGGTTAAAACAATGGCGAATATCAACCTGGATGGCGTGTCGGTTTGGGAGAGGAAGCGAGAACTGGCTGTAGTTGGTACGTTGGATTCCCGACTTGAGAGTGTGATCGAACGGGCTGCAAAGGAGTTAAGTATTTCGATTTCTCGGCAACACGCGTCGGAGCAGCACGCCCTGTTTCGGTCCGATCAAGCGAGTTTTGCCGAAGTCGGCGTGCTGGCAATACTCATCGACTCTGGAAATCCCTTCGGAAAAAAGACAGACAGCCAGGTGAGTTCCCGTTTCCGAGATTACTTCGAAACAACCTTTCACACCGTTTATGACGAATACGATCCATCTTGGAGCCTGCTGGGAACGGTTCAGGTTGCTCAATTCGCGTTAAGAACTGCACTGTATTTGGCAAATGCTGATAGCGCTCCGAAGTGAGAATACAATGGTGACAAACAGGATTTGCCTATTTCCGACAACTTCACGAAGGCTCTCATTTCCACATATCTTTCTTTTCGTTTGCTTTCACGAATTCCTTGCCAAAACCATCGGATTTTGTACGTTGCTGCGGATGTATTAAGCAAAAAGGAGGACAACAGTGAGCGAGGAAGTTGAACCCAAACTTGATTTTTCGAAATCTGAATTTGTGACGGCGGTGACCCATTTTTACCGGGGTGAGATGAACAGGGCCAACGTTTGGCGCACCCGATTGGATGTGACAACGAATTGGGCCATCATCACGACGGCCGCATTTCTGTCGTTTGGTTTTGGAAGCAAGGAGATACCGCATTTCGTCATCATTTTGGCAACTATCTTTGTTTTATTTTTCTTGATCATCGAAGCCAGGCGTTACAAATACTTTGATCTCTGGCGGTGGCGGGTTGCACTCGTGAGTGAGAATTTTTTTGCCATGGTGTTTTCGCCAAAGAAAAGACCATTTTACGAAAATTGGCGGGAACTGCTCAGCAACGATTTGCAACATCCGCGGTTCAAGATGTCCTTTACCGAAGCATTTGGCCGTCGCTTGCGCAGAAACTACAGTTGGATATTCGTTGTCCTGGCATTCTGCTGGATAACAAAAGTGTCCATTCATCCAACTCCGGTTACTCATTTTTCGGAAATTTTCGAACGCGCAGCAGTGTACCACATCCTCCCGGGTTGGTTGGTGATTTCAGTCGGAGTTGTTTTCAACGTGGCTCTGTTGATTGTCGCAATTCTTTCTCTGAAGCCACGTGCAGAGGACGTCAGAATCTATCCATCGAAGAAGAGCAAGATCAAAATGACCAATATTTAACCTGGCCTCATCAAACCAACTCAATGAGATCAAACGTGCTCAATCTTTACCTGGCAATGTTGGCCATTCAGGCTGGATTTATCCTACCCGCCAACCTCAATGCCCAGGTTCAGTCGCCGGAGACATTCGTTGGCTTTCGAGTGGGGGAAGATCGAAAGCTCTTTGGATGGCAAACGGTGGTGGATTACTTTTACATCCTGGACTCTGCTTCGGAAAAAATAACCGTGCAAGAATTGGGAGAGACGACCCTCGGCAAACCTTTCCTGATGGCCATCATTTCCTCTCCCCATAATTTATTGAATCTGGCAAAGTACAAGAATTTACAAAAACAGGCTGCCAACCCCCGCCATCTTGCTGGCGACGATATGCGATTGTTGGCTAAAGAAGGCAAAGTCGTGGTCATGATCACGCTCAATATTCATTCAACTGAAATCGCCTCAAGTCAGGAATCCATCGAATTGGCTTATCGTTTGGTGACGGATCATTCGGCCGGAACCAAACGCATTCTCGACAACGTCATCATTTTGCTTATCCCATCTATGAATCCGGACGGCATGCAGCGTGTAGTGGATTGGTATCAGCAGTATCTGGACACACCGTCCGAAGGTGCCCCTCTGCCCTATCTTTACCATCCCTACGCCGGCCACGACAACAACCGCGATTGGTTTATGATGAATCTCGCCGAGACAAAATTGGTTTCCAAGCAGTATTATCACGAATGGTTTCCGGAGATTGTCTACGATCAGCATCAAATGCGTTCTGAGAGCGCCCGACTGTTCTTGCCGCCATACACAGATCCGGTTAATCCCAATTTGCATCCGCTGCTTTTGGCGCAGATGAATAAATTTGGCAAGCACATTGTCAGCGAGTTACAGGCACAAGAATTTCGAGGCATTGTCACCGATGCGTTTTACACGGCCTGGTGGGAAGGCACGTCCGTGATGACGCCCTGGTGGCACAACATGATGGGCATCCTCTCGGAAGTGGCGAGCGTGCAAATTGCCACGCCTTTGTATTTCCCGAAAGGCAGTCTGCAAGGTGGCCGAAGAGGGCTGCCTGAGTACAGAGCGCGCATGAATTTTCTGGATCCCTGGCTCGGCGGTTGGTGGCGGCTGCGGGATATCATCAATTATGAATTGGCGATCACGTTTGCACTTCTGGATCTGGCTGCTCGGGAAAAGGAGTCCATTATTTACAATTTTTGCAAGATGAACAAAGATGCTGTGGAGAGAGGCAAAACCGAACCGCCTTTTGCTTATGTGGTACCCACGACGCAGCATGATCCCGTCACAGCGGCAGACATGATCGACATTTTGATGCAAGGTGGCGTTGAGGTCCATCTGGCTGAAGCAGACTTCATCGCAGATAGTTACAAGTTCAAAAAAGGCTCGTATGTGATTTCGCTTTCTCAGCCGTTTCGACCCTATGTCAAAGACATGCTGGAGCGGCAGTCCTATCCCGATTTGCACGATTCTCCCGCTGGCCCACCGATTCGCCCCTATGACGTGACGGGCTGGACACTCCCGCTCATGATGGGTGTGGAAACCGTGGAGATTGAATCACCCTTTGACGCTGACTTGACTCGTTTGCAGTCGTTGGAAACCCCTCCTGGTAAACTGGTGAACGACGGAGAACGCGGGTACCTCATCAGTCACAGGACAAATCGCAGTTTTGCCCTGATAAACCATTTACTCAACAAAGACAGAGAGGTGTTCTGGCTGCGAAACGAGGTGGAGGCGGACGGAACAATCTTGCAACCTGGCGCAATTTATGTTCCTGACAACGAAATTGAGCCAAAGGAAATCGAATTCTTAGCCAGAAAGTTGTCTCTGGAGATTGTACGAACGAACCGGAAACTCATTGGTCAACCGGCGTATCGAATCAATGAATTTGAAGTGGGACTTTATCAGCCTTTTACCGCAAACATGGAAGAGGGATGGACGCGATTTATTTTGGAGCAATTTGAATTTCCGTACAAAACCATCTACAACGCTAAAATCAGAAACAGCAGTTTGGACGGAGACTACGATGTCATCATTCTGCCCGATATGACGGCACAGGAAATCATTCACGGCCGAAAAAAAGATCGCCCGGACATGTACTCTCCGAAAATCCCCGAGCCTTATGAAGATGGCATCACCAAGGAGGGCGTTCAGCATCTCATGGAGTTCGTCGAAAAAGGCGGGACCCTGATCGCGCTGGACAGCGCCTGCGATTTCGCCATCGAGCAGTTCGGTTTGCCTGCAAAGAATATCGTGAAAGAAGTACCCGAATCCGACTTCTTTTGTCCCGGCTCATTGTTGGAAATCTTGGTAGATAATAGCGAACCCATTGCCTACGGCATGCCCTCAAACGCTGCGGCCATGTTTGTGAAAAGTCCGGCGTTTCAGCCGATTTACTGGAGCCAACGAACCGGGGTGCCGGCCTATTATCCTGACTACAATCCTCTCCTGAGCGGATGGATTCTGGGCGAGGACAAAATTCAGGGGTTGGCCGCCGTGCTGGACATCCCCGTGAAGAAGGGATGCGTGGTGCTGATTGGTTTCCGGGCGCAACATCGGGCGCAAACTCCCGGGACATACAAGTTTCTGTTTAACGCCATACAGTTGTCTGCGGCTGAAGAAGTGGTTTTGGAAGATTAGGCATAACAACCCACTCTTGAAAAGATGGGTGTTTTATAAGACAATAAATGAGGCAAAGGAATTAACACCAAGTGAAAAAACAGACCCATTAGTCGCCATTTCTCAAGTGCTTTCAAGACCGTTATCGACAGTTACTTGGAGACAATAATTTCTGCAACCCCAGAAGCCTGGAACAGCTTGTGGACGAAAAACAAGTTTTAGCTGTCAAAGACATATCTGATTAAAAAGCCATTCTTGGCCTGAAGAAGAATCGGTTGACGAATTCAACAACTATATCTACAGGCAACGGCAAGAAGACCTTTAAGCGATTAAATGGACGCGGTTCTGCCGTCAATTCATACCCTGTCTTAAAATCGGAATTTTCTCCCTTATCTCCTCCTTCAAAATATCCCAATAAATCCCCTTCGGTTTGGGATACGCGTGGCCGGTTTGGATAATCTCCTCCGGGGTGACTATGAAATCCACCGGGATGTCGTGGAGCGTGATTTCCCAGTTGTCCGAGGTGAATTGCAGCGGATGGACGGTGGTAATGACGGCTGTTTCCTCAGAGATGAGGCAGTTTTCTCGTCCCAGAGCGAACTCGAGATCGGAGTAACCGCCGCCTTTGCCCACTCTGGCGCCGTCTCGGGTCACGGCCACACTCCCGGCCACCACGAGATCGATCTTGTCCATCTCATCCAAAGACACTTGCCGGCCATATTTGAAGGCACCTTTAATAGACGATGCTTTGGATTTTGCATCAGAGTCCAGCCGGTTTGGGTCCAGTTCCACAAAGCACTTTACCTCCCGAAGTTTGGGTACCGCCATGTAGATTTTCTTGCCTTGCAGAAGCGCCTTTTTTCTCACCGGCGCCTGCGGACTGTCCGGATTGCATTTCAACACTTTGGCCCTTTGCCAGATCTCCAATTCGTCAAGTTTTTCGGCCGCCGCTTTGGCACCTTTGAAATTGGGAATGCGGCCCTCAATAGGAAACGGAAACCGGGCAGCATTCTCCTTGTTCAGCAAATCCCAGATTTTTTGACGAACGCTATCTTTTTCTTTCGTCATAAGTGAGAGCGAGGCACTTCTTAAGTGCTTGCGCTTTTCTTATATCTGGATCAATTAAATTTAATTAAAGCTTGTCTATTTCTTCCGCAATCACGTCATCTAAATTGGTGGTGTGGGTACTCAAATGCACCACTGCCGCATTTAGCTCAGCAAGAATCTCCTCCACTTGCCCAGCCGTTAAATTACTCAGCTTCAGGTGTGCGATCAAACTTTGAACGTATGTACATTCCTCGTTTAGTTCTTCCAGCAACACAGCCAGCTTTCTACTTATGACAGACGTTTCTTGCAAAGTAGCACTCAATTACCTTTCCTCAATCTTTTCTTAGCTCTGTTAATGCTATTCTTAAAAGCTTCGATTTCTCTTTGCCAATGTATAATCAACCCCTTATCAGGAATTGGGTTTTGCCTTTCTTCCTGGATTTTTTGTTCGTAAAACCTTACTTGTTGTTCCAGACTACGAATGCGTTTTAAAAGACCTCATTGACTCATTCTTAGTAACAATAGTCGGGGGGTGTATTTTCTATTGTCCTGACTTAGAGACAGTAAAATTGACTGTCATAAAACAACAACGGCCTCAATTCCTCAGTTACCTCTGCATTCTTGACTTCACCTAAAAATATCGTGTGATCTCCTCTTTCAAACTCGTTCACGATTTGACATTCCAGATGACCTAGGGTACCCTCCAAAATCGGGACGCCGCTTTCTGTCACGTTACGAGGAACATTTTCAAAACGCTCTTCACTGCTCAGTGCTGGATTTGCAAACCGCGCAGCAAGCTCAGCTTGATGTTCACTGAGGATGTTGACCACAAAAAAATCGGTCTCGGAAATGTGCGCATAACTCACGCCTTCGTTTTGAATGCAGATTAGAACCAGTGGTGGTTCAAGGGATACCGAGGTGAACGCGTTGACGGTTAAGCCGTGGATCGCATCGCCGCTCTTTAACGTGACGACGGTGACGCCGGTGGCAAACCGACTCATGGCGCTCCGCAAGGTTTCTGGGTTTACAGGCATGACGACTCTTTTGCTTGAACGAGTTCCCGGTCAGTTTACTTTGGTTTTCATCCATGCACTCATTGCGTATCTATGTCTGACCGAAAACGGCATAAGGCGGTCATTCTCAAATGCTTTAGTCGGGAATCTCCTGGCTAATTCAAAAAGATTCCCCTCAACACCATGCCGGAATGAGATGCTCGGTCGAGTTTTCGGTCAGACATCTATGAATTAATATATTGTATTTTTAGAGAAATCCCAAAGTTTTTTCCACAGAAGCAGTTTGAGTTTTTTGTAAAAGAGATAAAAATAGATAGTTGACAAAGATTTAGTCCCTTGACAATAAAATGCTGCACAATGGGCAAAGATTCTAAAAACAACTCAGAGAGTTCTA
>JAABYK010000193.1:10242-12442 GCA_011775825.1 Candidatus Zhuqueibacterota bacterium
TCTAAAAAAGAGCAAAAAGCAAAACGATTTTGGGCAAAACTATTAAAAACTCCGGTTGAGCATTTGGAATTATTAGAAAGAGGAAATGGCTTGGTTTGAATGTTGCCTTAATAGACATCTCTGCCACACTGTGTTTTGGTGATAATGACAGGTCATTCAAATAGCGAAAGTGTTACGATAGTTGCACACTATCAAACATATCAAACATAAAAGTTGAAGAGACAGATTTTGTCGCACAAACTTGCATTTAAGTTTAGAATGCATTAAAATAAGCTCATCAGTCGATGAAGCCAAATTGAAAGGGTTTAAAATTGACCCAAGCCCCCGAAGTTGTTCAATTAGAACTTTTCACCAATCGTTTCCGCGCCATTGCTCAGGAAATGGGGGAGATGCTGCGCAGGACGGCCATTTCAACAAACGTGAAAGAACGCCTCGATTTCTCCTGTGCCCTCCTCGATGCCAATGGCGAGTTGGTCGTCAACGCTCCGCACATGCCGGTGCATTTGGGCGCCCTGGGATTGTGTGTGCGCAGCTTGTGCAAAGTGATAAAGATGGGCGCCGGAGACGTCGTGGTTGCGAATCATCCGGCCTTTGGCGGATCACATTTGCCGGATATCACTGTTGTTTCGCCTGTGTACACGAACCACAAGCAGCTTTTGGGTTACGTGGCCAACCGCGCCCACCACGCCGAAATCGGTGGCGTGCGCCCGGGCTCGATGCCGCCGTTTGCTACCCAGTTAGCCGAAGAGGGCGTGGTCATTCCTCCGTTTCATCTAATCAAAGCAGAAAAGTTAAATTGGCAAGAAATGCGGAGGTTGCTAACGGAAGCGCCGTTTCCCACGCGGGCCATCGAAGACAACCTTGCCGACCTGCGGGCAGCCGTCGCCGCCAACCATCGCGGCACTGCGGCGCTAAAGCAATTGGCAATGATGCACGGCCACAAGTTGGTCGCGCATTTCATGAATGAATTAAAAAAGCTGGCGGAGGTGAAAATCCGCCATGCCTTGCGGGAACTTCCCGATGGTGAATATTCGGCGCTCGAGCATTTGGACGACGGTTCGGCACTCAAAGTCCGGATAAAAATTTCAGGTGAGGACGCGAACATCGATTTTTCGGGATCGGCAGACGTTCACCCGGGAAATTTGAACGCCACCTCCGCCATCGTGCGCAGCGTGGTGATTTACGTGCTACGCTTGCTGATTAACGAACCGCTGCCGTTGAATGAAGGACTCATGCATGCGGTGACGGTGCGCATTCCCAAGGGCATGCTCAACCCCGATTTTCCGGATGACCCGGAGAAAGCGCCGGCGATAGTGGGCGGCAATGTGGAAACGAGCCAACGCCTGGTGGACACCATGCTCAAGGCTCTTAAAATTATGGCTGGCAGCCAGGGCACCATGAATAACACTCTGTTTGGGAATGAATCGTTCGGCTATTATGAAACCGTCTGCGGGGGTTGCGGCGCGGGTCCCAACTTCGATGGCGCCTCCGCGGTGCACAGTCACATGACCAACACGCGCATCACCGACCCGGAAGTGCTCGAACATCGCTACCCCGTGCGCGTGGAAACATTCGGTATTCGCAGAGGTTCGGGTGGAGCTGGGAAACACCGCGGTGGCGATGGCGTCATTCGCGAATTGACCTTTCTCGAAGAAATGGACTTTTCCATTGTCAGCCAGCGCCGGGCATCCGGTCCGTTTGGGTTAGAGGGCGGCGAACCCGGCAAGCCCGGCCGGCAGCGTTTGACCCGTGCTTCAGGTGAAGTCGTCGAGTTAAAGGGGATTGACGGATGCAAAGTCTATCCGGGCGACCGGCTGGTTTTGGAGACGCCGGGTGGTGGGGGTTATGGGAAAGTAAGTGACTGAGTTTGGAAGCTTGGGCCAAACACTCCGGTGTAATTATAAGTGTGTTTGTCGTATCATTATTTGAATAGCGCAATTGCAAAACAATTTGGAATGTATTACATTGTCTGGAATGAAAACGTCTACTCTTACAATTAGGCTGGATGAATATTTAGCTTGTCGTTTTCTAAGTGAGGGGACTGTGTTCCTTGAAAAAAGAGTTGAAATAAAAGTTGGCATAAATGACCAGGATGACATAATTTTGTTGAGCTACGCTTTGAATGCCGAAGCTAAAGTTTTCGTGACCGAAGATCGAGAATTACTGAATTTGAAAAAGCCAAAAGATACGGCGCACCTGA
>JAABYK010000197.1 GCA_011775825.1 Candidatus Zhuqueibacterota bacterium
GCGGAGGAGAAATCTTGTTTCCCACTATCAGCCTTTGAAGAGATTTCTCCCTCACTGCTTTCGGTCGAAATGACAGTTCACTAGTCCTCAATTGCAGTGATGTTCAGGATTCGATTCTCAAAGTCCACGACTTCGAGCTTGTACGTAAAAAAACCGAGACCAAGCGGAGTCTCGCCCACATAATCGATGGGCTGAATGATGAACTCCTCCGAATCGACGAATAAGCGAACGTACGCGTAGCGATAGGCAATTTCGAATGATTGGTAGTCGGTTTTCTCACCGCTTTTGATATCCCCGAAATCTGCAGGGCTGTCGCACGTGTTAATCTCCACATTCTTAAAGTCGTATTCGCTGGCGTTGTGAAGTCGAATAAACGTGGCCTCCACATCGCCAGCAATGGGCGAATCGCATGCGCCGAAAGCCACGGCCAGAATCAAGATCAGCAAACCGGCGTGAAACCGTGTTAAGCACATGGTGATTTTCCTCCCAGTCCGTTGTTATGTTCCAAGATTCAGTCCCAAACCAATTAACAGCCTTGCGCCAGAAAGATTGAATTGATAGCGCTCCCGTCCGCTCTTGAAGGTGATTTCAAGGAAGCGGTAGCTTGCCTCGGTCACGAAAATAAGCCTTTGAGAGATACGGAATTCCGGGGTGAACGAAACATGCGCCCCGATGGCGCTGCCGTCACCGGTGTCCTGGCCGATGATTTCTTCCTTTGCGAACACATAATCCACCCCGGCCCCGAAATACAGTCTCGGATATCCGGTTGTCAACGGATTAGTCTGCAAAGACAGGGAAATCCCGGTCAAAGTTAATTCGCCTGCGTCTCCGGCATCGAAATCTTTGCTTTGATAAAATGGATCCCCATCGCGGTTGAAATAATCCGTGGCAAATCTAAGTCGTCCCCACTGACCAATTGGGGTCCCAACGGCAAGTTTTGCGACCGCCGCATCACCGTACACGTTTTGCAGTTCATCATCCGCCGGCGAAAACACGCCGCCGAGTGCGGAGACCTGCCACGGTTGGTTCGATTGGGCGAATCCTTGAGTCGGTATGATAGCTATGACTAATAAAAACAAAAACGCAAATTTATTACACATTTGGTCACCTCCAAAGCAATTGTTAGGGGTCCCGAACCTTCTGCGGACGGATATGGACTTTTTCCACCTGACCACGAAATGCGAGCTTGATTTTCACTTACTTAGTATCCACTACGATGTTTTTTATCGCTTGGGCATCCGGATCTACTACAGACCAATAATAGATAATTATCTGCTTGCCATCCTGAAATCCATAGACGTCATTTAAATCTAATTGCTTGTTCTGTTGTGGATTTATTTTGTTTTCGTCGTTGGAGATAGGAGCCCAATTTATGTGCACAGCCGATTCTCGCTCAACGACGAAATAATAATTCGGTTTATCGATCTTGTTACTGATTGTTAATTTATTTTTAGAAACCTTTCCCTCGATTTCCTCTGATTTAAACTCAACTGGGTTATCTGAGCAATTAATGATCCCCAGACATACGAAAAGCACCAATAATATAATTTGAGTTATTGGTCTCATAGTTTTCAACCCTTAGTCATGATTAGTTCATGATAAGAACTTTAAAGAAAGAACACAATTGAAGCAGCTATCATGTATCTTAATGTGATATAGAACACAACAGTTATTTCCCTAACAAATTGCTCTACGGAATGGCCACACCACTAACCACAGCCGACTCCAGTTGAATAATGCCAATTTGTGCACGCATTTCTACAAGTCCGATGCCTTTGGCAAATACCCGAGTATTTTCGTCATCAATGACTTGTGGCACGTCAAAGAACACTTCGATGCTGTTCTCGAAATCGCCAGCCGGTACGCTGGATGTGAACCCCTTCCTCACAATGCGTGCGATAAAGGCGCCGAAGCTCTCCCACGTGTCGCCGACCGGCAGATTGAAATCGATGTACAAAACATCCTCACCATTGTGGTTGGTGAATATTCTGCCCGGACTTTCCACTCGATAAAAAACACTATCGGAATTGGCGTCCTCTCCGAACTGCCGCCTGAGAACAAAATACCCATGGGAATCGATGCGGGTTGTGCCAACGATTTCGTGACTGAGTTCGAACGATTCATTTCCGGCTAAGGCGTACGTCCATCGGTTTCCCACTTGCAACGGAAAGTGTCCCTCAGTTGGATCCGGAGGCTGAATGACGTCACTATCGCAGGATAGGCTGACAAACCCCGCAGTCAGCAACGACATTACGAATGTGCCGGATTTGAATTGCATCTTACTCATCCTCAGCAGATTTGATCGTGAGCCGTTTCTCTGCCGGACTGCCACCTGGCACGGAGACCAGCTCCGCACCCGCGAAAACTTCACCGGTGATGAAACGACCTCGGTTGTCTCGTCCGTCCCAGGTAACCTGGTACGAGCGCGTCTCAGCCGCTTCCAGATCGACGTTTCTGAGAACCTGAATGAACGCCTTGTCATGCGCCCAATTCCAGACAATGGCACCCCTGTCCGCCGATGCAACTCTAGCATAAAAGTCAAAAGACTGTCCCGACGAAAAATGCAGGGTCACAGGTGTGGTGCGGGAATTGGTCACAAAGAGCGTCAAATCGACTGTATCTCCGAGAAGCAGTTCATCCCCACTCAACTCCAAGCGCAATTCGAGACCGGTATTGCGGACTTCATCGATGAGGGCATGGATCCCTTCTACAATGCGCTTTAGATTTTCCGGAGCGCCAAAGTTGTCTGTTTGCACGACTTTGGTTTTTTCGTCATGTGTAAACGAGATTGCATAGTGGAAGGCATCGGCCACCTGAGGGTCAAAATAACGATCTTCCAATTGAAAGTAATCGTTAATCAGAAACAAATTCACCAGGCTGTCCAGTTCTGAATCGCTTAATTGGTTCGTCCAGCTTTTCCGTTGAATGGACTGATCGTTAAACACCGCCTTGCCCTGGATGTCCACGCGCAACTGCTGATTCACCCCGGCGATGCCGCCGGTAATTTCCACGGACAGCAGAATCGGTGCTTCCTGACTGCGGCTCTCCTGCTGACTGCCATCATCGAGAATGGAAGGCATGTCGCAGGCACACAATGTCAGAGCAAAATTCAATAAAAGTATTTGGAATATTCGATTCATTTTGGTTTGTCTCCGCTTATTGTTTCAATACGTTAAGAAAATATGCAACCGCTGTGCCAAAGTGAGGACGTTAAAAACTCTCCATTTTATGGGCAAACAGGATAAACGCCGACATTTTTGAGGTTTCTTGTATCAGATTTCTGATACAGACCTCAGAAATCTGAGAGTCAAAATCGAAAATCGACTCCCAGGGTGACGAGGGTTTTGCGATAGAATCGACTGCGGATAATGGATTCGTTGTTGTAGTAGGCCAGACGCAAGAGGGCAGTCAGATTTGGATTGAGGTCTTTGGAAACATCCAGGATGAAGAAATTGCTTTGCTCTCTTTCGGTGTCCACATCGGTTGGAAAAGAGGGCACCGCTTCTTCAGTGTAGTCTTTTAATTGCGCCGCGCCGTAGCCTCGCAGCCAGACCGTCGAGGATAGGGGAAACCCAAATATCAAGGTAAATTGATGTTTGGAGTAAACGAGTGCCGGGTTGTTCGAATCGTTATGCTGAAATGTGTAGCTGAAATTTATCAGGTAGGATTTCGAGTAGCTCACCTGAAATTTGGCTTTGTAATTGTCATCAGTGCGTTTGATTTTTCGAAAAGTCGACGCGGACTCTTCCGGGATGTCCACCTCGGTGGTGTCGTACCTCACTTGCTTGCCCGTCAGTTCCACGGACAAATTGATCCGCGAAGACACTCTTCTGGAGATCCGCCAGATCAACAGATTTTCTGAATAGTCGAAAACCGTAAAATTCTGATAATTGAGTCCTGCAGCACTTAAAGCGATTTCGTTGTTAAGTTTCAGAATTTGTGGGAAGCGCAGAAACACCTCGGCACCCCCTGTGACATAATCCAGATCGTGGTTGAGGTAGATTTTCAATCGTCCCGAGCCGCGCACGCCGAATGCAAATTTGTTCAACCTG
>JAABYK010000393.1:0-297 GCA_011775825.1 Candidatus Zhuqueibacterota bacterium
GAGATAGCCCCCTTCTCTTGAGAAGAGAAGGGGGGATTGAGGGATGAGTTCCAAATGCTATCAAGCATGCCTCAATCCAGGCTTGAGTAGTGTGAAACCCCTATTTCTGCTACAAAATGTCATTCCCTGAGTGTCTTTATCGGGAATCTGAATGATCGCTCAGGATGTGCGTTCTGAGCTGAAAATCACCCAGGACATCTTGTCCCAATCCAATCTCGATTCAGTGGGACCGGTCCATTTCACATTCAGCTTTGCCTCACCAAGCTTTCCCTTCGAACTGAGTCATTCCTTCACTTC
>JAABYK010000393.1:357-2746 GCA_011775825.1 Candidatus Zhuqueibacterota bacterium
AGATTAAAATTGACTCTCCGGAATCAAACGCTCGTGCACGATTGAGGATAGGTAAAATGAAGTCCAAGTCGAAAGCATCTGCGACAGTGCTGCTCATTGCAGTATGGACCGGCTCCCTCTTGGGTCAGGGGTTGGATTTGCCCGGCGGCAGGGGCTTGTTACACCTCTCGTCCGCCTGGAATCTGGGAAAGGGCAGCCTCACAGTCCACGGTTACTCCTCCACTTTTTTTAAGAACGGAAGGAGTTTCACTACCGGTGAGAGCCAGACGTTTCGGAATCTACAAGGGGCCATGACATTTCATTTTGCAAGTGGCAAACACTTCGAGTGGATTGTCACGCAGATTGTCTATCAAGACAATGTAAACGCAGCGAACGATGAAATCAACCTTCCGGACGATTTGCTTCTCAAACTTAAAGTTGGAAGTTTGGGAAGCAACACCGGTCGATTTCGATTTGGATTCACCGTGGGGACACGCATCCCCCTTGGCGACGAAGACAATCTGATCCTGGAGCCTTATTCGACTAACAACCTGGAAGCAGGATTGACGACTCAAATGACTTACTCACCGGATCCGCTCATTCCGGAAAGCGCCTTCAATCTGCACGTCAACCTGGGTTTTTGGTATCACAACGATACGGGTGATTTCTTAGCAGGGGGCGGGCCGGAAGATAACATTTTTGTTGAAACCCCGTCCACCCGGTTTCTTTATGGCATCGGAATGGCCTTTCCGATGCAACGGTTTGATGCGCTGCTCGAGCTGACGGGGCAGGCTTTCTTGAACAAACCGCCGGTGACGGCTTACGGCAGAGAGGATTTTATTTACTTGAGTCCTGGCATGAGGTATCGACTGTCTGATTGGGTCTCTTTCCTGGCTGGCTTCGACTTTAGGTTATCTAATTTCAAAGACACAACCTTGTACCAACGTGATGGAACGGCACTCAGTCGTGTCAGCGAAAACCTGACGAGTTACCCTTTTTGGCGATTTCGATTTGGGGTACAGTTCAATATTGGAAAACCGGCGCCTCACCTCTTCTCTTCCTTTAATGGCGCCAAAGTTGGCAGCAATGGCGAAGACCGAAAGAAAAACATCGAGATCATGAAACGACTGGAAATGCGCCACGATCAGATAAAGGAAAGACTTAAAACAGAAAGTGCAGAAGAAGAACTTGCACAAATTCGCCAGGAAAGAGAGAGAATACAGCAGTTAATTGATCGCCTTCAAAAAATTTTGGATATGCAATTCGAGGAGGAGAAGGAAGTCAAATCGGAGAGTCAAGAAAACAGTGATAAGAAGCCTTAGCTTAGACATTCGACCGAGTTCTTTCCGTCTATCTTCGTGCTTCATTCTCAATATTAACACTGCGGGAGTAGAGAAAGCACGAATGACGTGTCATTTGGAAATTGGTCTCCTAGCGACTCTTGTCAGTCGTCAATTTTCTCCCTCAAATAATCCGTGAGCTTGCCTGTTGCGACTCTGTTCTGAGTCATGGCGTCGCGTTCCCGAACCGTCACGGTATCGTCCTCAATTGTCTGAGAATCCACTGTAATGCAGAACGGGGTACCGGCTTCATCTTGACGTCGATAGCGCCGACCAATCGCGCCGCTTTCATCATAGAAAACAAAGAAATGTTTCTTGAGATCGTTTGAAATGTTCTTGGCGATCTCCGGCATGCCGTCGCGTTTGACCAGAGGGAAAATCCCGGCTTTGATAGGAGCAATTTTCGGTGAGAGGTGCAGGACGACCCGCGTGTCCCCATTCAGCTTTTCTTCGTGGTAGGCATCCACCAGGCACGTCAGCAAGGTTCGATCGCAGCCTGCCGAGGTTTCGATGATGTAAGGAACATAGCGCTCGCGCGTGGCGTCATCGAAATAAGACAGATCTTTGCCGGAATATTCCTGGTGTTGAGACAAATCAAAGTCGGTACGATTGTGAATGCCTTCCAATTCCTTCCATCCAAATGGAAAGTTATATTGAATGTCGAATGCAGCAGCCGCATAATGGGCAAGTTCGTCCTCACCGTGCTCCTCAAATCGCAAATTCTCTTTACGGATTCCCAGTTCGTCGTACCACTTTATTCGTTGCTCTTTCCAGTATTCGAACCATTCTTCATCCGTTCCAGGTTTGACAAAAAACTGCATTTCCATCTGCTCGAATTCCCGGGTTCGAAAGGTGAAATTCTTTGGCGTAATCTCATTTCTGAAAGCTTTGCCTATTTGGGCGATCCCAAATGGAACCTTCTTTCTCGACGACTGCAAAACATTTAAATAATTGACATAAATTCCTTGTGCCGTTTCGGGTCGAAGATAGACGATCGCGGCGGCCTCTTCTACCGGACCCATGTACGTTTTGAACATGAGATTGAATTGTCGCGCGCTGGTGAGTTCACC
>JAABYK010000393.1:2763-5573 GCA_011775825.1 Candidatus Zhuqueibacterota bacterium
CTTGCAGTCCACCATTGGGTCGGTGAAACCTCCAACATGCCCGGACGCTTCCCAAATTTTCGGATGCATGAGAATGGCAGAATCCAATCCAACGATATCATCCCGGACCTGGGTCATGCTTTTCCACCAGAACTCTTTGATATTTCTCTTTAGTTCGATCCCCAGCGGTCCATAGTCGTAGCAACTGTCTAAGCCGCCGTAGATTTCACTGGACTGATAAATGAACCCCTTCCGTTTACAAAGCGAAACGATTTTATTCATAGTGTTGTTAGACAGATTCTTAGCCATCGAATCTCCTCAATTTTCTTGTTTAGCGCTGATGGTTTTGCCTTCTCGGAGTATTCGGGTCGCACTTTCCGGCGACACTATATTGACGTGAAAACCAGATCCTACATCAAAACTTGTGAACCCCCGTAATCTTGGAGTGATTTCAATATGCCAGTGGTAATCTTTTTCAAGCGTTTTCCAGTAACCTCGCAGCCTCCCGTTGGCAATATTGGGTCCGGAATGAAGCACCATGACAAAATTTGGATGGTTTAATGTCGTCGTTATTTTCTGCAAGATGTCTTTGAGGATGGTAGCTAATTGCGTATGTTCACGATTCGACTCGAAAAACGTTTCATGCGCCTTTGGAAAGATCCAGACTTCAAATGGAGACCGAGACGCAAACGGTGCAAGCGCCAAGAATTTTTCATTTTCCTGAATCACACGTTCATTAACGGATAATTCCTGATTGATAATGTCGCAAAACAAACACCGTTCCTTGTACTGGTAATGTTCCATTGAATTCATCAACTCGGTTTTCACACGAGTCGGCGTGATGGGGGTGGCAATAATGTGTGTGTGGGAATGAAACAAAACCTCTTTGTGGCCCTCGCCATAGTTCTTGTGCAAAAGTACGTATCTGAACCGCGCATCTTTTTTCAGATCAAGGATTCGCTCCCGATAGGCGGCCAAAACATGCTCAATCTGCTTTAGAGGGAAATGATACAACTGTAGGTTATGCTCAGTCGTTTCGATGACGAGTTCGTGGGCCCCAATTCCGTCCAACACATCATACATGCCGATGCCGCGATTATTCAAATCGCCGTAAATTTGCAGGAACGGCTTCTTATCCGGTATCACACGCACTGACCAGCCAGAGTCGTCTTTTCGCGTATTATTTGGCCGTATCGAAAAAATTTCAGATGGGGTTTCTGTCTCGAAACCGCCACAAAACTGGCAATGCTCGCTATCGCCAGTCTTCTTCGACTTTCGGGTCTGTTCGTTGGAAAACAAATCATTTATGTCGTATTCATTCTGAATGATAACCGACCACTGTCCTGTGACCGGATTCCGTCTAAATTGATTTATGCCCATGAAGCCTCCAATTGTGTAGAGAATACCATGCGGTGCCTCATTCCGTCCAACGTCTTGCGCTTCATTTGTCCATTCAATGTCATCGCACTTAGACCAGGAAAGCAANNCTTATACTTCTTCGCTCACTTCGCTCTCTTCTTTAATTAACTTCACCTGAATAATTCGGTTTCTTTGCACCGACTCCACAATGAAGGTAAAGTTTTCGAATTTCACAACTTCTTTTTCTTGGGGAACGTATCCGGTTAAGCAGAATATAAACCCACCGAGACTCTCATACTCCCCTTCGGTAGGCAATTCGAATCCCAATTTTTCATTCAGATCGTGCAGATCGATTTTGGCATCCACCATGAACGTATTGTCGTCCAACTTGCGATAAAGCGGCGGCTCTTGATCATATTCATCCTGGATATCGCCGACAATTTCCTCTATGACATCTTCAAACGTGACCAGTCCGGCGGTTCCGCCATATTCATCGACCACAATTGCCATATGGTATTTTTTTTGCTGGAACTCTTTCAATAGGCGATGCAACCTTTTGGTTTCTGGAACAAAGGATACAGGACGAGCCAAAGTCTTCAAATTAATATCATCCGGATTGTTGTTAATAAGATAAGGAAGCAAATCCTTGGCATAGAGAATTCCGGAAATGTTATCCACGCGACTAGAATAGACCGGGATTCTGCTGTGGCCTTTTTCTTTAATCAATTCGGTCAGTTCTTCAATGCTTGTATTCTCTTCTACACACACCATGTCGATTCTGGGGACCATAATTTCTCGAACCTCCGTTTTTGCAAACTGAAATATAGAACGTATCATTCTGCGTTCGGAATCTTCGAGGCCGCTTGTTTCATCGCCATTTTCAATCATTGCCATGACTCTCTGATGAGCCAATAGATTCCTTTTTTGTGCAACCCCAAATCTGTTCGTCAAGTACACCGCAACACGAACAACGAGTCGTGCGAACGGTCTGACGCTCTTAACATAGAGCATCAAAGGAAACGCAGATAATTCCGCGAGTGTTTGACCGTAACTCAAAACAATGACATTTGACCAAAATTCCTTAATGACGAAAAGAATGACCGCAGCGCTCCCCAATACTAATATTAATGCGTAGACCTCTCCAATCCCAAGAGACTGAGCCATAATTTTCGACAGCAAGAAGCTTACCAGAAGGATTGCAACGTTAATGACATGAACCGCTATCTTAATCGAAGCAAAAAGCGACCTGGGACGTTCCAGAAGTTTTAGTACACGCGCCGACCGCTTGCTTGATTTTTTTTTAAGTTCTTCCCGCTCAGAGTCTGAAAGTGATAGGAGAGCAGCTTCTGTTCCTAAGAATAATAGTGAAAGTACAACGAGGACAACAAAGATTAGAGATAAAAGATATGGATCTGCTTCCAAATGTGTTTTCTTACTCCAAATTTAAATAATGATTTTCACGTTTCGTCATG
>JAABYK010000392.1 GCA_011775825.1 Candidatus Zhuqueibacterota bacterium
TGGGTCGATTCAGATCATGCCCCATGACAAACACCCGGTAGTATTTTCACATCAAATTTTGATCTTATCAAGATCCTCTCTGTGCTTTCTGCTAGTCCATTTGCTACCCGTAGTCTTTTCTGCCATCCCGAACTGGTTTTGAAACTCTTCATATTTCTTCCCAATCAGCCGTATTGCCAGCACGGGGAACAAGCGGTTATACCACCAAAACAGTTTCCACCGTGACGGCACAATAATAATGGCTTTGTTTTTGGCGATTAACCGGAGGGTTTTGGTTGCGAATATGTCTGGCGGCATTGGTCTCGATTTTTCCCAGTGTTTACGCATCTGTTCCGGAGGAATCTCTACGAGTATTTTGCCGTATTTCCCACCTTCTTCCAGAATCGGAGTCCGAATAACGCCTGGACATAAGACACTTACACGTACTCCCAGTGAGGCGGCTTCGGCTCGCAGGGATATCGAAAGGCCTACGACCGCGTGTTTGGTTGTCGTGTAACCGACCCCGCCGGGATGGGGGAAGAAAGCAGACATAGAGGCCGTATTGATAATGTGTCCAAATCCCTGGTCCACCATGATTGGATACGCCGCTTGAACTCCATGTATCACGCCACGAAGATTGACATCCAGAATTTGATTCCAATCTTTGATGCTGTAACGAGTGACATCGCCTGCAATTGCAATTCCTGCATTGTTGAAAATGTAGTCCAACCGACCTGTCCGCTCCACCGTCTCATGAACGAGCTGTTCTACGGCAGAGAAATTGCTCACGTTCGCTTCCACGGCTTTTGCTTTGCCTCCAGACGCGTCGATTGCCGAAGCGACGTCTTTTGCAAGTGCGATCTGCCGGTCACCCAGGACCACCTCGCAGCCACGTTTTGCCAGTTCTTCGGCGAGAGCCCGGCCAATTCCGGAGGCGCCACCCGTAATAATCGCTGTAGCGCCATCAAAAGTCCGAATTGTCTTGGCTGATCCCATCATTATATCCTTAGTCAAAATATCCCTAATCAAAATATCATGTCAAAATAGACGTCCCTGTTGCAACCTGATAAGTTGTCTTATCCCACATGATGAGCCATCTGATACGCAAACGGGCAAACAGGAGCGTCATCCGACTGCAGCCCCAGCCGGTTCTTGAGCTTCGCGGGCAACCAGTCGACACGCAGGTCGTCGAGCTTTTCGCCCAGGAGCTCGATTGCTTCTTCACGTATTTCACCCAGTCCCATTTCATAACCCATGGTGAGCTGCTTCATGTCCGCAACATTGTGGCTCATAATTCGTGCCGCCGTCGCATCTGCCGCCATCAGATCGGTACTTGCCAGGACAAGCCAGGAACCGAGTTTGTGCTTCATGTTTACGGTCCGGCTTCCTGAACCGAGCGTTGGTCCGTCACCCTCGAGTCCAATGGAGAAGTCGATGATGGCCAGATCCGGCCTCACCGCATCAACGATATCCAGATAAATTTGAGCAATGGCTTTTGGACTGCTGTGGTCCAAAACTTTCCCGCGATCCCAATAACTGTTGTTGACCCAAGCCGCATAGCGGTCCAGAGGAGTGATGCCAATGAAATTCTTTAGCGATAGTGTAAGCTGTGCCCATGAGTGTGTTTTGGCAACGGGGATGGAAATCACGCGGTCTGCCCGGGCGACGAGACTCGAGATAGCGATCTTGCCGAGGTAGGTGCGTGAAGGGACCTCGTCCCAAGCCGGAGAGTCGGTTTCCAGGCAGGCTAGCGTCACATTCCCCCGGTATTTTGAACGAAGACGCTCTGCCTCGAGCACCAGGTTGGTCGAGCCGTCAAACGTCGTAGCATACTGCCAGTCGAAGGTTGGTAAATGAGACCCGTCACCGATGATGACTTCGGCGGCTCCGGCTTTCAGGCATTCTTCGGTCACGGCAATGATGATTTCCGGCTTGGTACACTCTCCGATGGCGAAGCAGTTATTGGTTCTCGCCCACGGGAAACTCACAAAATTCGGCTTAATGAAGACGACGTGGCCTTTGTTTACGACTTTCTCTATTCCACCCAAAGCCTCGAGTGCACTATGGGTGATGGTCGACAGATCATCGCCACGAACTGCCGCCACGCTTGCATTTATTTTTGCGGGGTTAGTAATAGATTCTTTGCCCCCACAGCCGCCGCAGTTCGTTAAGATTGGCGGCGCACCAAAGGCGACGGCTGCGCTCGCCCCTAACTTGAGAAGTTCTCTTCGTGTCATGTTGTTTGTTGTTCCTCAATTGCATTCACTCCGGCGCATCAGAATAGCCCGTCAGAATACCTTCATGATTTTATCTCCCCCAATTAAACCCAAAGAAGATGGTTAGCTCCGGGCTACTGTAGTTCTCCCTTGATCCGACACGTCTATCGAAGTCCGTCATCAGATAATAACCGGCGCCAAATCCCAGCGTTATGAGTTTGCTGATGGACAGATCAACACCCAGGGCGAAATGTGTTGCCAATGCCGTTTCCGAAAACGTCTCATTCCGGACAACTGAACCTGCTCGATTGCTGGTGCCGAATCCGAAGCAGGGTCCAATGGCGGCAGAAAAATAACCTCTAAAATCATCACTCAAGGCCATCCCTCGAGGTTGGTATTTAAAGCCAAGTAGCACGGGAATCACGGAAGCAGTTTCGTTGAACACCTCCGATGCAATAACTGCATTACTTACCTCCGAACCCAACACGGCTACCGCCAACCCAACAGCCAGCTCTTGTTTGCTC
Organism: Candidatus Zhuqueibacterota bacterium; assembly: GCA_011775825.1. Classification (GTDB taxonomy): domain Bacteria; phylum Zhuqueibacterota; class Zhuqueibacteria; order Oceanimicrobiales; family Oceanimicrobiaceae; genus JAABYK01. Next base: position 2,720 of record JAABYK010000392.1, read on the forward strand.
CAATACCAATAAGAAATTGAACCGATGAAGCCATCATTGCTGACTCGGTTGCTGACGCCCCCCATGACTTCATTATCTACCTCAGTGTCGAACAACAAGCCGACATTCAGTTGGATATTGTGTTTGGAGCGTCCTGCATACTGTGTAGAGGGCTTCTCCGAATCTTGCCCGAATGCGTTCACGGCGAGTACCAAAATCGCCACACCAATGATTAAATTCTGTTTCAGCACCATTTTGATTCTCCTTAATTATGTACCCTCATTGTGTGCTCTCAATAAGATGTCGGTTTGCTTCCGTTCTTCTGTTTGGCATGGAATTATGGATCATACTCTCAAAAAGGTTAGCGTAAGCTCACGGGACCTCTGTCTCTCAGTTGAAACTTGACCGGTATTGAAACCCAGACTTTCTTGGCCTGATCTCGTTGTTTGGCCGGTTTCCATTTCACTTGCCTGATGGCTGATATCGCGGCCTCCTCGAAACCAACTTGCGTACCCGAACTTTTGAGAATCCTTGTCTTAAGAACCGTGCCATCGACACCCACCAGGACTGCCACAACCACCATAGCCTCAATGCCTGCCCTTCTGGCAAGCTCCGGGTAAACGAGATGCTTATGAATTGCGGCCATGCCGCCGATCGGAGCGGGCGGTTCGTCGTAGGGAACGAAATATTTCGCTCCGAAAATATCATCATCTTCTTCGTTCGGTGGAGGTGGAGGTGGCACGGTTGTCAAATCCAGGTTCAATTCCGTCGGCTCAATCGTCACGTCTTCGGGAACCGATTCCTCCAAGGTAGGAATTGGCACACTCGGTAAAGGGGGGCGTTGCGGTGTGTGAATCCTTTGTTCGGTTGGCGGAATATCCGTGACCTGAATGGTTACCTCAGAGACCCGGGTTTCGGGAGGAGCCAACGAGACATAGCGGGCCACTTGGAATGCTGCGATCAAAAGAACCAGGGATACGGTCAATGAAAACTCGAGTACCTTCTGATATTGAATCTTTAGATCTGTTTTCCGATTCTTGTTCTTTGGAAGCTCGCTAACATCAACCTCCTCCCTAAAAAAATCTCGTGTCGTGCGGTTGAGCTTGCTCTCAGGTTTTGCAATTCGTGACCATGATGGACTTTCAAATGGTGCGAACCGGTGTCTAAAATGAAGACTCAATTGTTTGACTCCTTCGTCAGTTCACTCGAACTTCAAATAAAACTTCATTCTTTGAGCAGTGCGTTCAGCTTTTGGACGATGATCTTCTTTGGAGCCGCACCAATCAAATGATCCACAATCTGCCCTCTTTTGAAGAAAAGAAGCACCGGAAGCTCAGTTACGCCGTATTCCCGGGCCACATGCTCGGTAGCCTCAATATCCACTTTTGCGAATTTGATTTGCCCTTTATAGGTAATAGCGAGCTTCTCCAAAACGGGGGCAATGATGTGACAGGTGCCGCACCAATCAGCCCCAACCTCAACCAAAACAGAGCCACGGCTTTCAATAACCTCCTTACGAAAATTATCGTCTGTTAAAACGGTGAACAGTTCCTGTCTGTCGGAAGTTTTCTGTTGCGTCAGCATGGGTGATCTCCGAATCAGCAGATAAAAACATTCCACTGCACGCCAGAGCTAAAGCTCAAAGATCATCTATTCTTAAAGAACGGTTTTCAAACCCCGTGCCAGGGGTTTGAGTGATTCGGGGATATGTCCCAAGCATTTGAAATTACAGGAATTAAATTAATAGGATTCTTGATAAAAGGCTAAAGCAGTGCTAAACAGAAGTCCTTATATATCAGGATTTCCTGAAATGTCAGGAATTTTAGTGAAAGTTTTGCAGGTAGGCTAGCTAGGTGGAACTGATCCGTTCTTTTGGTGGAAGATTCTCTCTGATCGGGAACGCCTTACTTTTTGCGCTCGATATGCAACTTTTTCATTCTGGATTCCAGCGTCTTGGCATTGAGACCCAGTAGCTTGGCAGCACCTTTTTCGCCACTCACGCGCCAGCCTGTGAATTCCAGCGCGTTTATGATATGGCGTCGCTCACATTCTTCTAACGTGCACAGTTCAGTCGTCAGTTGCGAGGTGCTATTTGTAGGAAACCAGTCGCCGAGAACGAGATTTTTCCCAGGACTGGTAATCACGGCCCGTTCAATGATATTTTCCAATTCTCGGACGTTTCCGGGCCAGCGATATTTCTGCAAAATATCTAACACGTCTTGCGGAATGGTTTCAATTCTCTTGCCAATTTTCTTGCTGTATTTTTTGATGAAATGATTGACCAGCAGCGGGATGTCCTCTTTGCGCTCTCGAAGCGGCGGTAATTTGATCGGAAAAACGTTCAACCGGTAGTAAAGATCCTCGCGGAAATCTCCATTTTCGACTTCCTTTTCCAGATTTCGGTTGGTGGCCGCGATCACGCGCACATCGACTTTGATGGTTTTTGGATTTCCCACGCGTTCAAATTCTCCATCTTGCAATACGCGAAGAAGTTTTGCCTGCAGTTCCAACGGCAAGTCTCCTATTTCGTCGAGGAAAATGGTGCCACCGTTGGCTAATTCAAACCGACCGATTTTTTGCGCAATGGCGCCCGTAAACGCACCCTTCTCGTGTCCAAACAACTCGCTTTCGATGAGATGGGTTGGCAAAGCCGAGCAGTTGACTTTTACCAAAGGCCGTTCTCCGCGAGGGCTGATATTGTGAACGGCGCGAGCAAGAAGCTCCTTGCCCGTGCCGGTCTCACCCAGAATAAGCACGGTTGCATCTGTTGAGGCTACTTGCTCCACATTGCGCAAGACCTGTTTCAGAGCTTCACTGTGCGTGATAATATTTTCGAAGTTATGAACAAGCTTTATCTCGTCCTGTAAGTATATGTTTTCCGCTTGAAGACGGTTTTTCAATCGTTCCACCTCGGCAAGCGCATTTTGCAGCGCTTCGGCGGCTTTGGTTCTTTCTTCAACCTGGGTTTCAAGTTCCCGCTTGTGTGCTTCAATCCTATGTATTCTTCTTTTGTACAAGCCAAAAGCAGATAATAAGACTCCGAAAGCCAAAAGACTTCGAAACCACCATTTCTGCCAGAGGGGCGGGCGGATGATTATCTTGATTGCGGCCCCTTCTTCATTCCACACACCATCGCTATTGGAACCCTTGAATCGAAAAATGTATTCGCCTGGGTCTAAATTCGTATAGGTAACAAAACGTTTTCTTGCGTCGGTATCGATCCAGTCTTTATCGAATCCTTCCATTATATATTTGTATTGATTTTTCTCTGGATTAGAGTAATCGAGTGCGGCAAATTCGAACGAGAAAACGGCGTCTTTGTAGGATAATTCGATTTTTTTCGTTTCCGAGGGGACCTTATTCAGAATTGTTCTCCCCAGTGAATCCTCACCAATAGGCACCGACTCGTTGAATAGCTGGAAATCTGTGATGACCACGGGGGGAACGAAGGGATTGTCCTTTATATCCTCAGGATAAAATGCGTTAAGCCCATTTATGCCACCGAAAAACATCTCACCCTCGCCTGTTTTGTGGTAGGCCCCTAAGTTAAACTCATTACTCTGAAGCCCATCGTTAACATCGTAATTCTTGAATGTCTCTGTTCGGGGATCAAAGCGAGATAGTCCATTGTTTGTGCTGATCCAGAAATTTCCGCGATCATCTTCCAGAATACCGTAAACCACGTTATTCGGCAGGCCATCCTTTTCTTTATAATATGTGAAAGTTCCCGTTTCGCGATCTAACCTATTAAGACCGCCGCCATAAGTGCCAATCCAAAGCGTGCCCGTCTCGTCTTCATAGATTGAAAGGACGGCGTTGTTGCTTAAACTTTGTGGATCATTCGGGTCATGGTGGTAATGCAAAAACTGTTCGGACTGCCGGTCGAATGTATTGAGCCCACCATTGAACGTGCCGATCCAAAGCGTTCCTTCTCGGTCCTGGTATATTGACATCACAGCGTGGCTGCTGATACTGTAAGGATCATCGGGATCGTGTTGATAATGTACAAAAGTGGCAGGAGCGCCCTGCTTGTCACTCAGCACAAGCCTATCCAATCCTGCCTCCGTTCCGATCCATAATATGCCTTCTCGGTCCTGGTAGATCGTCCAAATCTGATTGTGACTCAGACTATTGGGATCATCCGGGTCATGTTGATAATGGACAAATCTTGCAGTCTCCGGATTTGTTTGCGGGTCAAATCTCTCAAGTCCACATTCGGTCCCGATCCAGAGTACTTCATCCCGGTCAACGCAGATTGCCCAAACGTGATTGTCGCTCAGGCTATTTGCGTCGTCCGGGTCGTGTTGGTAGCGAGTAAACCTTTTGGTATTTGGGTCAAGTCGGTTGAGGCCGCCACCGTAGGTTCCGATCCAAAGCATCCCTTCTCGATCTTCACAGATTTTGAAGATCTCATTATCGCTCAAGCTGCTGGGATCGTCAGGATCGGTTTGGTATAAGATAAGCTTCTGCTTTCTCGGATCAAACTTATTGAGTCCTGCGCCATAGGTTCCGATCCAGATGACACCACTTCGATCTTGGTAAATCGAACGAATGGCGTCGCTGCTCAAACTTTGAGGGTCGTCAGGATCGTGCCGGTAGGATATGAATTGCTCTCTCTTTCGGTCCAGTTTATTAAGCCCGCCAGCAGTTCCAATCCAAAGCACGCCATCCCCGTCTTCGTAAAGTGACCGTATGTTGTTGTTGCTTAGACTCGAGGGGTCATTAGGGTCATGTAGGTAACGGAAAAATATGGGTGGTGAACTTCCGATATCACTCGGTGCTTGCTCTGATTCCGGTGATTGGACCAGTCTATTGAGTCCAGTGTCCGTTCCAATCCAAAGTTCCCCTTGATGATCTTGACAAATTGCCCGCACATCATAGCTGCTCAGACTGTACGGATTCTTAGGGTCGGGCAGGTAATGGAAAAATCGTCCGGATGTTGGATCAAATCTGTTGAGGCCGCTGGCCGTTCCGATCCAAAGCACACCTTCCCGATCCTGAAAGACCGCCTGGACGTTGTTATTGCTCAAGCTATAGGGGTCATTTTGGTTATGCTGATAGCGTACAAAAGTTGGAACAGACCCCTGCATTTGCCTGGAAACAAGCTTGTTCAGGCCGCCGCCATTTGTGCCTACCCAAAGTGTTCCAGTTTGGTCTTCATAAATTGTCTGAATATCATTGGCGCTCAAACTATGGGGATCTTCATGGACAGTTGAATAGTGTATGACACGCTCCGATTGGGGTTCAAATCTATTGAGTCCTAGACCATTTGTACCAATCCAAAGGACTCCGTCTCGGTCCTCATAAATGGAGCGGATGAAACTATCGCTCAGGCTATTAGCATTCCCGGGTTCGTGCTTGTAGATCTTAAACTGGTAGCCATCATAACGATTCAGCCCATCTTCTGTGGCAAACCACATGAATCCTTTACGGCCCTGCAAAATGCAATAAATGGCACTTTGGGAGAGTCCTTGTTCAATCGAAATGCGCCTAAATTTGATCTCATGTTGTTTCGAAAATGGAGAAATTGCCGGGTGGTTGTTATTTTGGGAATAGAGTTTAGATGATAGGCTGAGGTTTAGAATCGCAAGGAGCAGAATTCCAATATTTCGACTTGCATGTCTTGAGAAACATGGGACGGTTTCGAATGTTCGTGATCCCTTCATTTGAGCATTAACATCTTCCGCGCTGGCAACATCGTCTCATTCAATCGTACTCTGTAAATGTAAATACCGCTGGGTAGTATCTCTCCAGATATATCTCTTCCGTCCCATTTTACGGAATGACTGCCGGTAGGTTTTACTTGTTCAACAAGCCTGCGAACTCGCTGTCCCAAAACATTGTAAATGTCTAGAGTTACGTTGCCCTCTCGTGGCAAATCGTACCCGATGACGGTTTCGGCATTAAAAGGATTTGGGTAGTTCTGATGCAATGTAAAGATCCTGGGCTGTTCTGATTCTGCAACAGACGTGGGTATGAATTGCACGTCTTTCAGTACCCAGCCGTCGGGATCAATTTGCAATTTGGTGACTTCTCCATTCATAACAAACTGAAAGCGCTGACTGGCCAAACTGTCCCAAACCACAATGGTGGTATTGCCTGATGCCGTTTCAAGGACAATGTCCAGGGGCATTTTGAATGGGCCTGTTCTTGTCTGGACTTGATCCAAGTCTAAGGTAATGATGTGCTGCCCGTCAGCGGGTGAGTCGGACCATCTGTATTCGTAACTCGGACGGTGGAAGCCGTAAACCCATTGTCTGAAAAACCAGTCTAAGCTATGACCGAACTCAGCCTCACACACGGATCGAAAGTCCTCGGTCGTGGCATTGCCAAAAGCAAACTTCTGCGCATAATTCCTCAATGCATTGAAGAATGATGCCTCGCCCATGACGTGGCGCAACATATGCAGAACATAAGCTCCTTTGTCGTAAACCGTGCGACTGAAGAGCATATCGATGTTAGTGGAGTCGTGAACAAACACCGACGTGGGAAAGAAGCCGAGATCAAAACTCTTCACGTAGCGATGATAAGCCGCTTCGCCGCCGATGTTTTCCGCCCACAGTGCTTCGGCATAGGAAGCGAAGCCTTCGTTGAGCCAGATGTGTGACCAACGCTTCATGGTTACCAGGTCGCCGAACCACTGATGCGCCAATTCATGGGCCACCACCCAATCATAGTAATGATCGCCACGGATCAATGCCGAGCCGTAACTGGTGCAGGTCTGGTGCTCCATCGCCCCGCCCCAGGCAAACTCTGCCATGCCGTATTTCTCGTCAATGAAGGGATACTCGCCAAATAGGGAGGCATAGCATTCGATCATAGGAACGGTTACATTAAAATCTTCTTGGGCCGCTGCTAAATGTTCGGGATAAACATAAAATTGCACTTCCATGGAGTCGGTCTCTGAATGGCGATAGTAGTCAGTAAATCGTTCATAATTCGTAATGGCCAATGACACGAGATAGGTGCTGATGGGATAACGTTCGGCCCAATGGAATGTCTTGGTACCGTCGCCGTTATCGGTCTCGAGAGTCAACGTGCCATTGGACGCAACGACAAGATGGTCTGGAACCGTGACCACGATGTCGACGGAATCGGCCTTGTCCGCGGGATTATCTTTGCAAGGCCACCAGGTCGGCGCACCAAAGGGTTCACTCAAAGTTGAAATGATGGTCTTGCCATTGTGAAATCCGAAATTGAATGAACCAAATCCAACGCCCGTTAGAGGTCGCCCGTGATAATACATAGTAAGCTCCGCGCTTTCATCTTTCCCGTACGCTCTGGCAAGCGGGATGGTCACTTCGTTGTCCGAATGTGTGTAATCAAGTGAAGATCCATTTGAGACGACAGAATCGACCGTCATGTTGTAGAATAAGTCGAGCGTCACTTCATTGAGTCCTGAAATCTTCGAGACCGCCTTTGTGGTGACTTTGCCGGTAATGGTTCTGGCGTAGGGGTCCACATCCAGTTGGATTCGGTAGTGGGTGACATCGAAGTCGCTCCGATTGGCTTCGTCCGATTTTGAAAGTAGACCCCGATCTACGCTGTGGAAGCGTTCACGCTCCATCTCGCGGATCTGCTGATGGACATTTTGCGCCCACAAACCGAAAGGCAGCGTCAATAAGAAGATAACACCCAAAAATCGTTTCACGCTCATGGCTTTCTATTTTTTTGCATTTTTTTAGCCCAGCCGCAACCAATTAACTTTACTAGACTTCCAAAGTTTAGTAAAGCTTGTTAATTAGCCTGCTGAGATCGCACCTCCTCGATGGCTCCCGCAACCAACATGAAGTAACGATTTAATGCACAATCAGCATGGAGACGCAACTCGCATTTTCCATCTTCGGTTTGCTCACACGCGCTGCAGACGTTATCTCGCAGAACGTTTACGTAATCCTCCATTCTCGGGCTGTCGATGGACTCCACTACGTTGATCACTTCTGGCAGGTACACCTCGATGGGGCAAGTGCGGTCGTCTGGTAAACCGCAACACACAAATTGTTGTTTGCCATCAAAAATGCCATCGATGCAGACTGCGCAGACTCGACCGCGAACGGCTTCAATGTAATCTTGCATCACAGACACCTCCTTAGTATTGATAAGGTTGAACAGGTTCAAAATTCAGTCGAGATACGTATTGCGCGACTTTATTTTACTGGTCGTTTAGACCGGAGCTGCTTTTTGCATGATGATAATGAAAGGCGTCCGTCACAAACAATGCAAAGGGCAACTTTGCAAAGAGAAAGGAGGACCGAGGTGACGGACGCCCGTAATTGTGATTCGCGATTCGCTTTTAGCGCTTTGCTACCGGAATATAGTCGCGGATGTCGTATCCGTTGAACACTTGTCGTGGCCGCGCAATTCTTTGGTCTGAGTCGTCCAGCATTTCCTGCCACTGAGCCAGCCAACCCACCGTACGCGGAATGGCAAACAGCACCGGAAACATATCTACCGGAAAGCCCATGGCCTGATAAATGATCCCGGAGTAGAAATCGACATTGGGATACAATTTGCGTTCGACGAAGTAATCGTCCTCCAGAGCAATTCGCTCAAGTTCGATGGCAATATCCAGAAGCGGGTTCTTGCCCGTCACTTCGAAAACTTTCGGCGCCATTTCTCGCAGGATTCGCGCCCGTGGATCATAGTTCTTGTACACGCGATGCCCGAAGCCCATCAGTCGAAATTCGCCTGCCTTGGCACGTTTCACATAGTCAGGGACTTTCTCGATGCTGCCAATTTCCCGTAACATGCGCAGCACACGTTCGTTGGCGCCGCCATGGAGCGGTCCGTAAAGCGCTGCAGCCGCGGAAGCGACCGCCACATAAGGATCCGGCAATGAGCTACCGACGCTTCGCATGGTATTGGCGCTGCAGTTCTGTTCGTGGTCGACGTGCAAGATGAACAGCACATCCAGGGCATGTTCCAGAATCTCGTTGGGCTCGTATCTTGGTTCGGCCATCTTAAACAGCATGTTCAGGAAATTGCCGGCGTAACTCAATTCGTTGTCCGGGTGAACGTAGGGCAACCCCATGCTGTGTCGATATGCGTAAGCTGAAATGGTTGGCATCTTGGCCACCAGTCGGTAAATCTCTTGTTTGCGCGTTTCAGGATCGCGGACGTTCTTGGCGTCGGGATAGAACGTAGACAGGGCAGCAACGGTGCTCACCAAGATCCCCATCGGATGCGCATCATGATGAAATCCATCCATGAATTTTTTCATGTGTTCATGAACCATCGTGTGATGCGTGATGTTATGAGTCCATTCCTCCATTTGTGCTTTTGTTGGAAGCTCGCCATGCAGTGTCAAATAGGCGACCTCCATAAAATTGCTTTTTCTTGCCAGCTCATCGATCTGGTACCCCCGATAATGCAGAATGCCTCGCTCCCCATCAATGAAGGTAACCGCGCTTTTACACGAAGCGGTGTTGCCGAACCCGGGGTCGTAGCTCAACATCCCGAAATCTTCATTATCGAACTTGATTTGACGCAAGTCAGTGGCACGGATGGCGGCACCGTACTTTTTGTACGTTCCGTACATGATTGGGATATCATACGTTTTTCCGGTGCGGTTGTCGGTTATGGTTAGTGTGTCTTCCATCTGTAGACCTCCTTATTTAGGTAGCTTTACATATTTCCAAACAAAACAATGTTATGAAACAGAATTTTCATAAGTGTGTCTTCTGATTTGGGAAATGTTGAGATAATTTGTAAAAATGCAGGCAACGATAAAGGTCTCTTGATTAGAACTCACGATTGGTAGAGGCAAACGATTTTATTTTTGACAAAATCAAAATTCATGCCTAAAAAACAGTATCGCGCCGCTGATGATCGAAGGTTTTAAGATATTGTTTTTATTAGTTCAAAAATTTAATCAAAAAGACGGGCAACGGAACGCGGGGATGGAATTTTCTCAGTTTTGAGAGAAGGAATGAGCCGCTTCCTATTTTTGGGAATGGAAATTCAGTATTTTGGGGGGAGATGAACTCGGCCTAGCCGGAACCAAAAACGGAGAAGCGGAGTCCACAGAGTTGCTCGGTGCGGCGCAGCCGCAAATTCCAAAACCCAAATGACAAATAAATCTCAAATTCCAATCATCAATAGATAGATAGAAAAGTCTGAATTTTGAAAATTTGGTATTTTGAATCAAGTTTGGGTAAATACCGAAATCTTAAAAGATAAAATAAGTATGAGGCAAGATCGTTAAAAATAAATGATTAAGTTAACTTTACATGTGTCTATGGATATTGTCCAATTCAAAAATACAGATCAACAGCTTAGGTTTCTGCTCCATTCAAGTTCTTCACATAAATTCCTTCACACAAATCGGCTTCCAACGCCAGAACGGTCTCGTCCACCTGGATTACATATGCCGGTCGCTTTTGTTCCAAGCGAACCTGGTTGCCCGGGACCACACCAAAAATCGCCAAACGATCGAGCGTCTTGTTTCGCCCGGGGGCGATGAACACAATCTTTGCCTTCTCGCCAATTTCCATGTCGAGCAAACGATGCACCACGGGTTTGACGTCTTTGGTGAATTTGGCGCAACACCGACCGCGAGGGATGGCAATTCCATGCGGACACACCGGCGGATGCCCCAAAAACGTGCACACGCTGTCAGTGACTTCCGGGCTTAGAATGTGCTCGAAGGCACAGGCAGATTTGGCCATCTCCTTGTCGCTAACCTGGAAGACATCGGAAAGGAGCCGTTCCGCCAGAAGATGCCGCCTGATGAGCGACTCGGCTTTCTTGTGTCCTTTTGGAAGCAGCCTTATCTGGCCATTTTTTGCAGAAATGAGGCCGTTCCTTTCCAGCATTTTCGCCGTGGCCCGGACCTGCATCGGAACTTGTGAAAGGATGCTTTCCGAGTCGACCACGCATTTTTCATGCATGAGCCAGATGGTTTTAAGCAAATGATCAGCTCTCTCGCTCATTCTTTTCTTCCCCTTTTCGAAAACAACGTTTTGAAAAAATCGACAGTTTTGGAATTCTCTGGCCACTGATATCCGCAGTTGGGGCAGCAAATCAAATTGCAGGCCGATCCCAGTGGACAGGTTGGGCATAGCGTATTCTTTTCTTCAGAAAAGCGATTGCCGCATAACGGGCAACTTACGTTGTCAGTATTTTTTCTCATTTAGTTCCCTAGTTTCTCAACCAACCACGGGGTCAAAAACACGCAGATCAGCACCCGCGACCACAATCTGCCCCCGGACAAGGTTGTAGTCGACCAAAAGGCGTTGCCAACTGTGCTTCAACACAAAATGACCGAATGTGAACTCGAATGCGATGGTTAAGCCTAACCAAATGCCGCCAATTATCAGCGCCCGTGCCGATGTCTCGATGGGCCATCTATATTGTAAAATCCAGGTGTAAACAAAGAACAGCGTCACACCGGTCACCGATGAAATCTGATGCGCGCGCAATTCACTCGTATGTTTAGCATACCGCGAGTCCCGCACCACACCATTGACAATGGCGATAACGACCAACCCGAACCAGAACAGTGTGTATGTCAAATACATGTCTTTTTCAAACCGCGGACAGAATGAAATTCAATATTCCGCCGACCAGGAACGCAAACGGGATGATGAACAGCGAAATGGCCAGTGCAGTTTTCCAGCCTCTTTCTTTTATGATGACGAAGAAATTGGCAATGCAGGGCACAAACAGCGTAATGGTCACCAGACTCACAACGATTTGTTTGGGATTCAGCAGACCCTGTCGCGCCATGTCAAACAGTCCGGCAGCGCCGTAATCACGCCGCAAGAATCCAATGAGAAACGCCTCAGCTGTGGTTTCGGGAAGCCCCAGGAATCCGCTGATCAGAGGTGCGGTCCAGATTTCGATGGCTTGCAGCGCACCGGTTTTTGCCAGCACAAATAAGACGAGCGTGCCGAGAAAGAACAGCGGGACCGCTTCTTTCAGATACCATTCGATTCGGGCAATGGTTTTGGTGACGATGTTCATAAAGCTCGGTCGCCGGATGGGTGGCAGTTCCAGGATAAAATCCGAGCGTTGGCCCGGCAACACTTTTGAGGCCAAATAACCGACCAGAAACAGCACTCCGACAACGCACAGCAACCAGATGAGCACGGCGCTCGGCGACAGGCCGCCGAGCAACCCCAAAATAACTCCTAATTGGGCCGAACATGGTATGCCCAACGCCAAAAGTAAGGTCACGAGGATTCGTTCTTTCCGAGTTTCCAAAATACGGGTTGTGAGGGTGGCCATGGTGTCGCAGCCGAGTCCCAAGACCATCGGCAGGACGGCCTTGCCATGCAGCCCCAGAAGTCGAAAGATCCGGTTCATCATCACCGCAAGTCGTGGCAAGTAACCCGAGTCTTCCAGGAGGCTAAACGCGATGAAGAACGTGGCCACGACAGGCAGTACAATGGCCACGGCATAAGAAAGCGCCATGGTGATCAAGCCATATTCACCGACCAGTAATTCATGGAGTAAATGGATGGGGGCTAAGAATAAAAACAGTCTCTCCGCTGCCGGTGTGACGAACTTTCCGAAGATGACTTCTTCAAAGAAATCCACTAAGATACCTGCGCCAAAGACCCCGACGAATTGGTACATTGCGTACAGCACGCCTAAAAGAATGGGCAGTCCCCAAATGGGATGCATCGAGACTCGACTCAACAGCTCTGTGATTTTTTTGCCTTGAACACGTTGCTGCTTGTAGACCGAATGCAGAATTCCCTCAGCTTCTTGAAGCCGTTGCTGATTGATGGCGGAGCCGATGGAATAATGCTCAAGCTTTGATTGGACTTCAAGAATGATATCCTCAATTTTCTGAATGGTGTCGGCGTCTAAATTCGTGACAAGCCATTCTTTGAGGCTGAGGTCTCCGGACAACAGCATCAAGGCGACGGCACGTTTCGACGTATTTGCTTCGGGAAGATACGGAATCAGTTTCGAAACACCGGCTTCGATTTCGTCGGGATACGTCAGGGTTAATTTTGAAGGTTGGGTGCCGTTTTGAATCTCGTTGACCAGACCCAGCAGGCCACGTTTGTGAATGGCCACACTCTTGATGACCGGGACGCCCAGAATTTCGGACAGTTTTTGCTCATCGAGATCGATGCCTCGACTCCCGGCCTCATCCATCATGTTCAGATTCAAAATAAACGGGATGCCCATCTCGGCAAGTTGCACCGAAAGAAACAGCGCTCGGCGCAAGTTTTTTGCATCGGCGACTTGCACGACCAGACGAGGACGCTCATTGAGCAGGATGTCACGGGTGACCACCTCATCTTCGGAAAACGGAAGCAGGCTGTTGACCCCCGGTGTATCGATGACAACATCGCGGCTGCTATCGTATTTTGCCTGGCCCTGGGCGATCTCAACGGTGGTGCCGGGATAATTGGAGACAGTCACATAGCTACCCGTGAGGTGTCCGAAAATAACACTTTTACCCACATTCGGATTGCCGATCAGTACGATTTTTTCATTCATAAGCGGAATCTTATTTACTGTATTTCACTACGGCTTTCAGGAAATCGAGCGATGTCACGATGCCGACGATTTCATCATCACGCGTCACGAACAAACGATGAATTCTTCCTGAGGTCATAATTTCAGCCAGTTCCTTGACGGGTGCGTCCTCTTTTACGCGATACACAAACGGCGTCATAATATCGCGAACGAGCAGTGTTTCACCCTCTTCGATATGATAGCCTGAACCTAACTCATCTGCATTGAAGGAGGTTTCATAATCTCTTAGAATATAGTCCGAGGCGATTTTGTCCGAAACGATGTTCTCACGACGTTTTTCATTTCGGACGATGTCCGTGAGTGTGATCACGCCGACGGGCCGACCGTTCTTATTCACCACGGGCGCACCACTGATCATGTTATCGATAAACAGGTCGGAGACTTCTTCAACGGAGCGATTATCCCGGACGGTGATGACCGGTGACGTCATGATTTGTTTTGCGGTTAAATTCTCTGGGAACATGTCACTTCTCCAGCAAGCTATTTATCTTGAATTGGGGGAATCTCGCTTTCAACGCTTGAATGACCATCTCTTCCGCAATGGGCAGGGAAAGGGTGCCCAGATTCAGGACCAAATCATAGCAGAGTGGGTTTTCGGCATCCTGGTGATAGAACCGGCGAATAAAGGCTGAGCGTTCGGCATCCGCTCTCTTCACGAGCTTATCGGCTTCTTTTCGATCCAACTCCTGTTTTTGCATAATGTAGGCGACACGATTTTCCTCCGGTGCGACGACCTTCAATCGGAGGGCTTTTGTGGGAGGCAAAATGAAATTGCTGCCGCGGCCCACGATAACGGCACATCCGTGCTCACCAATCGTTCGAATCACGGTCATCAGGTGCTTGAAATAGCGATCGCTCCCCAGGGCATGGTGATCCAAAAGAGTAAGAACCCAGCTGTGGATTTCATTTTGAGTTTTTTCATCAAATATCTCCACCATGCTCTGCCGAACCTTCGCATCCTCCGCAATGTATTCCACAAGGCTTTTGTCAAACAAATTCCAATTTAATCTCTCAGCCAAGCGCTTTGCCAGTTCCACTCCCTGGCTACCAATCTCTTTTGAAATGGTAATGCAGGGGTTAACGCTCTCGTCTCTCGCACGTTTGCCTTTTTCGAATGTTCGTTCCCACAACCGAATCTGCCGGTTTATGAGCTGTTCCATGGGAATGTCATATTGCAGCTTTGGCATGTCACTCACCTCTCAAAACTGTGGTGTGTGTTCGAGATTTTGGAGCACCACGACGGTTTCATAGCAGATGGCTGCGGTTTGCAGGGCGATCAATCACCAAATCCGGATGCGCTCGTCGAAAGGTTTCAGCAATGTGGCAATTCCAGCAAACCGGTTTATGTGTCGACAGCATCCTCGGCAACTTTTCCACAGGGATCTCCTGCCATTCCACGGTGATTTTGTTGGGCGCCAGGAGCGCGGGCTTATGGTCATGCCAGTGAATCTCGCCAAATGCTTTTCTGCAGTAAACACACGTTTTGTCTTTGTACCAATCGGTCAGAATCATTCTCACAAGACAATTCTCCGGAGATGACTCGATTTGGCTCAGGCATTCCTGACCGCAGTCCTCGCGTTCCGGCCATCGAGTGCATGCCTTGAGATGCAAATCCTCCTCACCCATTGCCGACATGATGGCTGCATGACCGGCATCCACTTCAACGCCTGCGGGCTTGTTGGTTTCCGGGCACGTTACCAACATTTTACCCCGAAAAGTCAAATAGGTTCTGATCAACTTCCGCAATCCAAAAAACAGTGCAACCAGGAAAGCAATCCCCACCAAAGTATATAATGCCAGTGACATACGGACTCACCTCCTCTGCGTCAAAAGATTCAGGTACGGATACGACTCCTTACTGACTTTCAATTTTCATGCCATGTGCATGACAGAAAAAATGCGTGTAAGTGTTTATTATTTATTCACGGAGATGAAACGAGAGTCCGATGTACTTTCTCAAATATAAGAAAGAAGCTGAAAACTTTTCTTATTTTTGAAAAAGAGGGTTTCCCGTGGCCTGGTAGGAAACCAGCATCTCGGTGTTGAGCCTGCAGATCCTATGCATAAAATTCAATGGCATGATTTTAGCCTTAAATAGTGGCTGAACGAAAACGGGTGTTGCAGTCATTCCCGAGATCTTTTGTTCGGGAATCTCCTGCCTAATTCCTGGAGATTCCGGCACAAAACAATGCCGGAATGACCTGCCCTAACGAGTTTTCGTTCAGCCACTA
>JAABYK010000602.1 GCA_011775825.1 Candidatus Zhuqueibacterota bacterium
AGAACATCCAATTAGAAATGAAACAATTGTTCAACACTATGGGCATTGCAGCATAAAATAAAGCCAACAAACATCGACAAAAGTTTGTCGATAGAGGCGCTGTAAGCGCCTAAAACGGCCGCGAGATTCGCTGAAGCAGGACTTTGCGCTTATCTCGCGACACCGGGACTTTCATGTTGTTTCCCATGACCACACACCCGCCTTCGCCATCGGCCGCGGTTGAGGTGTTGATTCTTCGGTATTCTTTTAGATGATTCAGATTAATGAGGTAGGAACGATGCGTTCGGATAAAATTGTATTCCACTAAGAGTTCTTCAAAATCCTTCAATGTTTTGGAAACCAGCTCTAACTTCTCTCTGCCCTCGAAATGAATCGTGGTGTAATTGCCTTCGGCTTTGCAGCAAAAGATTTTGTTGATGGGATAAAACTTAATTCCATTCAGTGTCGGCAGCCCGATCTTTTGCGATTGTTTGTCCGTCAGCCTGGAATTCTCAATAAACATGTTGAGTCGATGGTCGACGGTTTCATGATCCGTTGCTTCCAGTGCCTTTGTTCGGGCGCGGTCGACCGCCGCTTGCAGCTCTTCTACATCGATGGGTTTGAGGAGGTAGTCCAACGCACACGCCCGGATGGCACGAATGGCGTATCGGTCGTAGGCGGTGGTGAAAATGATTTCGCAGGTGATGTCCTCGATTTGGTCAAGCAATTCAAAGCCATCCTCGTTCGGCATGACGATATCCAGAAAGACCAGGTCCGGTTTGAAGCGACGAATGGCCTGTACACCTGCTGGCACGGAATCCGCTAAAGCGAGCACCTCCACATCGGTGCAGTAGGAATTCAGCAGATTCCGCAAAAGCTTTCGACTTTTTTCTTCGTCGTCGATTATGACGGTGCGAAGCATAATGAGTCTCCTGTGCTTGAACCACAAACGGGACGTTTGCAGCCTGCATTATTCATAAATAAACAGAGTTTTCATGGAACTCCGGGTCGAACTCACCCCCTAAATCCTTCTCTCTTGGCCAAGAGAGGGGGACTTTTGTTCTTCATGCACAGCGCTGTTAAATAGCCCCCTCTTCTCAAGCCCTGTCCCATGCAGACAGGAGAAGGGGATCGGAGGATGAATTCCAAACTGACAACTATGCCCTCAACCTCTTCGGCGACGAACATTTCAGTTTTGTGAACCCCTATTTTATTCCTAGTTTTAGGCAATAGATGGCTTAAGATATTTAACAATCGCAATTTACTCCAAAATCCTTAGTNNGGATGACAATTTTCACTAAAGTACCTCGTCCATTCTTTTTGGAGAGATCCACAATCTCAATTCCTTTGCCATTTTGTTTTAACTCATTCAACGTTCGCAATCGTTCCTGAGTGACTTTCATGCCGATGGGTTTGTGAGCGTCGCTGGTTTTGCTCTTCAGCTCCAGCGCTTTTTGGATGCCAATGCCGTTGTCCTGAATCTGACAGACAATTGACTGGTTTTCCAAGGCCAGCGAGATCTTCAGCGCGCCTTTGGAGCGCTTATATCGCAGCCCGTGATGAATGGCATTCTCTACAAACGGCTGAATGAGCATGGACGGGATCTCCAGATTGTGCAGATCGATTCGGGAATCCACCTCCAGTTCGTAAGTAAACTTACCTTCGAACCGCAGTGATTCCAATTCCAAATACAGCTTCAACGAATCCAATTCTTCAGACACGGGCAGGCTTGACTTTTCGGCATTTTCCAGCATTTTGCGCATCAGTTTGGAGAACTTGGAAAGATACCGATAAGCTGCCTGATGCTGGTTGTTGGAAATAAAATATTGAATGGAATTGATGGTATTGAACACAAAATGCGGATTCATTTGTGCACGCAACGCCTGAAGCTTGAATTCCGAAATCTTCTTGTTTAACTCGGCCTTTCTCCTCTCTTTATTTCGTAAATGAAGGACAAACAGGGAAAGCGTCGCTACGCCTGACAGAATTGCCAGAACTCGAAACCACCACGTCTTCCAGAATGGCGGCGTGACGACGATGTTGAGAGCAGCCCCCTTTTCGTTCCAAACGCCGTCGTTGTTTGCCCCTTTGACGCGGAAGGTGTATTCGCCGGGATCGAGATTGGTGAAGGTCGCGTAGCGCTGCGACCCGGAATGGATCCACTCGTCGTTGAAGCCCTCGAGTTTGTAGGCATATTGATTTTTTTGTGGATTTGTGTATCCCAGCGCCACAAATTCAAACGTGATAAAATCGTCCTTGTAGGATAATTCGATGGCGGCATCAGTTTGAATGTCAATGGCTTCTTCGAACTTTTTGAGTCCCGTGATAACGACCGGCGGAGCATTGGGATTGTCTCGCACGCTATCCGGGTGAAAATAGTTTAAGCCATTCACCCCGCCGAAAAACATCTCGCCATTCGTGCTTTTGAAATAAGCGCCGCCATTAAATTCTCGACTTTGCAACCCATCATCCAGGTCATAATTCTTGAATGTTTCGCTTATTGGATCGAATTTCGACAGTCCGTGATTGGAACTGACCCAAATGTTTCCCCGGTCATCCGAGAGCACGCCATAAATGACATTGTTGGGCAAGCCGTCCTCGGTGGTATAAACTTNNGCTTCGCAAATGGCCATGACGTGATTGTTGCTCAGACTGTTCGAATCGGCCGGATCGGCCAGGAAGCGTGTGAAGGTCTCGTTCTGCCTATCGAAGCGATTGAATCCACCGTCCGCGCCAATCCACAAAACTCCGTCGCGGTCTTCGAGGATGGACACCACCGAATTGCTGCTGATACTGGTCGGACCGTTGGGATCGTGTTCATAATGCGTGAACCGCTCTGTTTTTGGATCAAATTTGTTCAGGCCGCCGCCCATCGTGCCAAGCCACAGAATGCCGGACTTGTCCATGTAAAGACGTCTAATCCAGTTGCTGCTGGGCGCATTTGGGTTATCGGATCCGGCCCGAAAATGAGTAAATGTCTCGGTTGTGGGATCGAAGCGATTCAGTCCGCCACCCGCCGTGCCGATC
>JAABYK010000604.1:0-1355 GCA_011775825.1 Candidatus Zhuqueibacterota bacterium
TCTACGGTGACAACACTTTGCGCTTTTGCCCCCATGATTTTCTGGCCGGGGATCATGGGCGAATTTATGATGTATTTGCCAATTACACTCATCATCACATTAAGCTGCTCCTTGTTTGTCGCACTGACCATTAATCCGGCGCTTTGTGAAGTTTTCATGAAAGTAACCAAACGAAAGAGCAAACAGCCGCTCTTCCGAAAGCTTCTGGATCGCTACGAAAGTGCGCTTCGGTTTGCCTTGCGCCACCGGGCGATGACGATTGGCAGTTCTTTTGCAATACTACTCCTCACAGTTATTCTATATGGGCTATTTGGCAAAGGTGTTGAGTTTTTCCCGGATGTGGAACCTTCGCAGGTGCTGGTTGAAGTTACCGCGCCCACCGGAACCAGACTCGAAGAGTCAAATCGCATTGTAAAGGAAATCGAGGAAGAAATCCCGCAATTTGAACCGGACATTTCCAGCTACGTCGCCAACGTCGGCACCGAAGGCGGGGATTTTAGTTTTGGAGGCGGTGGCAGTTCGCCTCATAAGAGTTGGGTCACCATCGAGTTCGTCGACCGCCTCGACCGCCAGCATTCCTCCGAGAAGACATTGAGAGAAATTCGCCACGAAGTTGAACATATTCCCGGTGCCAGAATCGAAGTCAAGAAGCCTGATGTCGGACCGCCGACGGGCCCGCCTATCAATGTCGAAATATCCGGAGACGATTTTAAAACTTTGGGTGAATTATCTTCAAAAATAAGACGAGAAATCAAGAACATCCCGGGCCTGGTTGACCTCAAAGATGACTTCGACCAGGGACGGCCCGAGTTAAAGGTGAGGATAGACAGAAAAAAGGCGGCCATTTATGGTCTGAATACTTCGAAAATTGCCTCCACAATTCGTACGGCCATTTATGGCACCGAGGCTTCGGAATATCGAGTTTCGGAGGATGAGTATGATATCACCGTGCGCCTTAAGGAACATGCACGCAACAGACTTGACGTGCTCAATAATATCACCATCTTTGAGGAGGGTACCCAAATTCCGCTCATTTCATTGGCAACCTTTGAGTTTGAGGGCGGATTCACAGCCATAAAACGCAAAGACCTGAAGCGGGTGGTCACTATCTCCGGCAATGTGGAGGGCAGGTTAGCGAATGAAGTCCTAAAAGATGTGCAGGTAAAAATAGCGGAGTTTGGATTTCCTTCGGGCTATTCCGTGGAATACACCGGTGAGAATGAAGAGCAAAAAGAAAGTCAAGAATTTCTCTCCAAGGCCTTTATGGTGGCCATTTTCCTCATTTTTCTCGTGCTCGTCTATGAATTCAATTCGACGGCGATTCCGTTTGTGATTTTGGTTTCCGTGATCTTATC
>JAABYK010000604.1:1478-2486 GCA_011775825.1 Candidatus Zhuqueibacterota bacterium
GTCATCCTCACCGCGATTACCACAATCATGGGACTGATTCCGCTGACCACCGGTCTCAACTTTGATTTCCGCCATTTCAGATTTGACATCGGCGGAGAAAGCTCTCAGTGGTGGGGCCCCATGGGCGTTGCGGTCATCTTCGGGCTGGCAGTGGCCACGTTCTTAACCCTGGTCGTTGTGCCAGTCGTCTACGATATTCTTGATGGTCTAAGCGAGAGGGCTCGGCAGAAGTTTTCATCAAAGTTCAATGGGGAATTTGAAGAATCCGTTTTGGAAGAATCTGAGATGAGCACAGCCTAATTCCTCGGCAGAAACTATCTTACAGCAACGTCGTATTCTACTGCAGACATTGAATCAAATTAGTGGAGGAACATCATGGACTTGGCCATTCTCCTGTTATTGTTTGCCGGATTTCTAATTTTTTTCAAGATAATTGGGGTGGTATTCAAAGCGGGCATTTTTGTTCTGAGCATCCCTTTCCAGATCTTTGGTGCGCTCTTAGGCGTACTGCTGGTGATCCTGTTGGTGCCATTTGCCGTCGTGGCCGGCGTGTTGACTGCTGTCCTTGCACCCTTGTTTATTCTGGGCCCGTTTCTTCCTTTTCTGCTGATTTTATTCGGGCTCTATCTGGTATTCAGGCACTAACCTGAGCAGCGTAACATATCGTTGCAAAAAAAGAGGTTACAGTATCAAAGAGAACCCCAGAGTCCACAAAGTAAAAACCAATTTTGTACCAGGGAGCTCCCGATTCCCGCCTGAGCTTTTCTCACCTATCAAGCATTAATTTTTGCGCAGATTTGAGTAATCTAATGTAGATTCCGATAAATTTATATTGACAATCTTCAATATTATCCGTAAATTATTGGAACTTATTTTTACGATTCGTCGTCATATTGAGGTTTTCTTTTCCTTTCTAAACCGACGTCCTGAAGCTGTAACGTGAACACCTTGGAGACCATATGCAGAAAGCCAATTCCTGCCGAGCGACTCACTTCCTAACTGCTATTC
>JAABYK010000085.1:0-4602 GCA_011775825.1 Candidatus Zhuqueibacterota bacterium
CTTTCGCTCTGCAAACGCCGTGAATTCCGCAAGCAAATCGGAAGTAATGGGTGAAGATCTTAGGGCTTCGTGATCGTCGATTTTGTTGATAAGGCGTTTAAATGAAGACGAAGCCGTCAAAGAATGGATATTTTCTTCCATGCCTTCGAAGAAAACTTCCAGTCGCTCTTTGATGGTAAATAAGTCATGGTTTAGGTTTTCTATCGCAATGCGCCGCAGGGAGTTTATATTCGAAGAAATTCCTAAAATGCCAACTACTAGCACAGGAAGAATCGAGAGTCCGACGAAAGCAATGGCTAATTTGCCTCGGATGTGAAGCTTAAGTAATTTATTAATATTAATTTGCATGCTAATCAAGGCAAGAAACGAATGATGGACATACGACGTTATGTTGCCCCAAAGATCATACCATTTCCATCGCACACAGCCAAAGCCAATCACTTAATTCAATAAAATCAAATAGATAGCCCGAACAATACAAATTTCTTAGCGAATGGCATTGTTCTCAAAAATAAGAAACGTTCTTTTTATTTTTGAGAAAGTGCCTGCTTGGTAAATGGTCAGCCAAACACATTTTCTGGAGGGGTGGAATTTTTCTGGACTATTCATAAATTTTTGCCACAAAGACACTAAGTCTCTAAGATTATTAAAATTATGAAGAGAGTTCAATTCAAATTGAGTTTTTTCGATGTTCTTGTTTTGATGAGTGTTTTTGGTCACAATCTATTATTTCTTAAAACTTTGTGAGACTTTGCGTCTTTGAGGCTTTGTAGTTATGAATTTTTCAGGCCATTCAAAGTGGTTTTATGGCTAGCAACTAAATACGTCGCTCACATTTCAAGAATAAAAAATGTCTTGACAATAAGAGATTTTTTATTATTTTATGACTAAATGAGAGTTTTGGTCATTAAATATTATTAAAAGAAGTCTGTATATGCCGAAAGTCTTTTCAGAACAAGAAAGAACGTCCATACTTGAAACGCTCATTGAAAAAGGCAAAGAACTTTTTTCTCTGCATGGCTTGAGAAAGACAAATGTTGAAGATCTCACCCAGGCGGCTGGCATCGCCAAAGGGACATTCTACGCTTTTTTTGCGTCCAAGGAAGACTTGTGTTTTGCGATTCTGGAACGCGAAGAGCAGTTTCGCGATAAGCTCGTGAACGACATTTTAAACCAGGACAAATCCGCACCGGAAATGTTAAGAGACTTTCTCGAAGGCGGACTTGCTTTTGTCGAGCAAAACCCGCTCATGATAGCTCTGCAGAAACGCAACGAAATGACGATCTTATTCCGCAAGCTGCCGAAAGACCGGATCCAGGCCCATGTTGAACGAGATGAAAGGTTCGTGCGGCGATTCGTGAGCGAACTGCAAGAAAGGGGCGGTTTGGTTGAGACAAAGCCAGAAATCATTGGCGGACTTTTGCGCTCGTTTTTTCTGCTTACGCTCCACAAGGATGAAATCGGGGAGAGCTTGTACCCGGATGTTATGCGGCTTTACATAGACGTGATAGTGAGAGGATTGACGGTCGAATCTTAGGTGAAACTAAGTCTGAGCTTGTCATTTCGACCCGAAACGCAGTGAAGTAGAGATGTTTGTAGTTCAGCCTTCAGGCTGCTTTTGGCAAGCTAAAGCTTGAACTACGAACCATTCATTTTCCTCATTTGAGCGAATTGCTTTGTTCCCCGCAGAAAAGAAACCCAAAATTAGATGATACAAGTAGAAAACCTCACATTCAGATACCCTGGCAACTGTGAACCAACCATCAAGGGCATCGAATTTTCCGTCGATGAAGGCGAGATCTTCGGGTTCTTGGGTCCGAACGGCGCGGGAAAGACCACGATACAGAAGATACTCCTGGGTATTCTTAAGAAATACGAAGGCAACGTCCGTGTCATGAGCAAGGAATTAGACGCAGTCGGTTCTGATTTCTACGAGTCCGTGGGTGTTGCATTTGAGTTCCCGAATCTGTTTTCAAAATTCACCGCTCTTGAGAATCTCAATTTCTTCAAAAGTCTATACAGTGGTGAGACAGATGATCCCATTAATCTTCTGTCACTTGTGGGTCTTGAACAAGACGCAAACACCCGTGTTTCGGAGTTTTCCAAAGGCATGAAAATGCGCTTGAATTTTTGCCGGTCGCTGCTGAATCAACCCAATCTGCTCTTTCTCGATGAACCGACATCGGGACTCGATCCCGTCAACCTCCGAAAAATCAGGGAGATCATCAAAGCCCAAAAAGCGGCCGGCAAGACCATCTGTCTCACCACGCATGACATGCACATTGCGGACAGCCTGTGCGATCGCGTGGCATTCATTGTGGATGGCCAAATTGCGCTGATCGATTCGCCGCGCAGCCTGAAGATGCGGAACGGATCCCGCGTTGTGCGGATCGAATACCGCGACAACAACTCGCTGAATCATGCAGAGTTTGAGTTAGACGGAATCAGCGAAAATCCCCAATTCCTTGAGATTTTGCGCACGAAACACGTGGAAACCATCCATACCCAGGAGGCGACGCTCGAAGACATTTTCATCAAGACAACCGGCAGGCGTCTGCTATGAGACTTGCGCACACCCTCCGTTACGACATGCTGTTCCAATTCCGCCACGGATTTTATTACGCCTATGTTTTCGTCACCGTGAGTTATGTGCTCGGCCTTCTCAACATCGAGCCCGGTCTGCGTGAACCGGTCACCACGCTGCTGCTTTTCTCCGACACGGCGCCTTTGGGCTTTCTCTTTATCGGCGCCATTATTTTGCTGGAACGCGGACAGAATACCCTGGAAGCGCTTTTCATCACCCCGCTGAGGCTTTATGAATTTTTCATCTCCAAAGTGGTTTCGCTCATGCTGATTTCGTTGCTCTCGGCATTGGCGATTATGTTACTGGCTCATGGATTATTTCAGCATGCGTTTATTTTTATTGCAGGCTTTGCTTTAAGCTCCTGCTTCTACACCTTAT
This sequence comes from Candidatus Zhuqueibacterota bacterium, assembly GCA_011775825.1. Classification (GTDB taxonomy): domain Bacteria; phylum Zhuqueibacterota; class Zhuqueibacteria; order Oceanimicrobiales; family Oceanimicrobiaceae; genus JAABYK01. Next base: position 2,963 of record JAABYK010000085.1, read on the forward strand.
TGGGTTTGATATTCTCGGTGCAGGCGAAGACGGTCAACGATTACTTCGCGAGAACGGTCGGCGTCGGACTCTTTATCTGTTTGCCGGTCCTGGGATATCTTGAAATCGCGAAGACACCGCTGTTTTATCTTTTCCCAACCCAGGCCAGCATCATCTTAATTGAAATTGTGTTCAGAGATGTTAGCGTGTTGGAGATTGTTTACGCTTTTGGAACCCTGATTGCCTGGACGGTTACGGCAGCCATAATGGCCTATCGCAGCTTTTACAAGCATCTCATCCTGAAGGTGGGGGCATGAAAAAAATATTCGCACTCTCGTTTGCAGACGCGAGAAATGTCGTTCGTGATTCGACGCTGATTCTCGTTCTGTTTGGGCCGATTGGAGTGTTCGCTTTCCTGCGCTTTGTCGTACCGCTGATTGCAGATCATTTGGCAGCAGAAAGGACCTTTGATCTTTGGGACCACTGTCCCTTTATTGTCAGCTTCATGAGCCTGCTGCCCTCGATGCTTTTTGGCTTGATTTTCGGTTTTATCATTCTTGACGAACGCGATGAGGATATCATCTCATTTATCGCCGTCACGCCGCTGCGCAAGTCGGGCTATCTAAGTTACAAACTGCTGGCTTCCGTCCTGATGAGCTTCATTTTCTTTTTCATCATCGTTTATTTATCCGGGCTCATCACGCTGCCAATCAAATATGCGTTTGCACTCGCGGTCATGGTTGCCCTCGAAGCGCCGATGGTTGCGCTTTTTCTCGCAGCGTTTGCAGTCAACAAAGTGGAAGGCCTGGCCTTCAGTAAAATGTTGGGCGTGATGTATCTCGCGCCATTTGTTGCCTATTTTGTGGAGTCCAATTGGCAATATCTTGCCGGAATATTCCCGCCCTTTTGGGTTACGAAAGCCTTCCTCGCCGCTAAGGACAACACATCTTTGTCTTATTGGGTATTCATTGCAGCGGGGCTCACCACACATTTGGGCGTGATCGGACTGTTTCTAAAGCGGTTTGTGGACAATCAACGATAGAGCACGGAGATCATGCAAGACTTTTCTCGAGACCGTTGTGGAGGAATTGAGCGTTGAATCAAAAAAGAGGCCGGAAACTCAGCGTTGCCGAGAGTCCCGGCCTAATAAGGATAATGTCGCGTCCCCTAGGGGCGGTGTCTCTATCCCTGTAAATGGTGACATGGAAGAGTTCAAGTCCTGAGTATATATTGATATAGTAAAAATTTGTTGTTTACAGTTTCATCGCATTAAGAGAAGTTTTCGAGTTACAACTACTCCATCAGCTCTCATTTGATAAACATAAACACCGCCCGCTACTTGATTTCCTTCAATATCTTGTCCATTCCAATGTGTACAGTAAACGGCTGGCAATTTCTGTTCATTAACCAGACTGGCGATTTCCTATCTATCATGTTATAAACTTTAAAATAACTAAGTTTGCCTCCGGAAGCCCATAATGAATTTGTGTTTCCGGGATTTCACTGAATGTGTCGGGCAAGAAGGCCTAATACTGATTGTCATAGATTATTATTTACAAAGTCTTGTAGCTATGTTGCTTCGTCCAACGACTTGCGTGAGCCGCACGGATATCAAGCATAGAACATGCTGAATATAAAACACTTGGAATGCCGCACTGAGC
>JAABYK010000085.1:4629-6647 GCA_011775825.1 Candidatus Zhuqueibacterota bacterium
ATCTCCCTCCTCCTCGTCATCCTCGTCCTCCTCCTCGTCATCCTCGTCCTCCTCCTCGTCATCATCGTCCTCCTCCTTGTCATTCTGCTCGTCACTGCCAAATTGTCCTCGAACTTCACCAGCAGGATTAGCGGCACTGTGAACATTGACGTATGCGTTACCGTCTTTCATCGACTGTACCAGCTCTGAAATAGTTGCGCCACAAGCGTCATCGATGATGTTAGCATCGGTTAGAGTGCCTTCGATCTTCACTTCTCCGTCAAAACCACCTGGGACTTCTCCAGCGAGGAAGGCAACAATAGGGCCATTTTGATTGGCAGGAGCACAGTGAATGTGTGCCCCAGCGACTGCCAGGATATCCATAGCATCTTCAATTTCAAGCTCGAACTTTATTTCTGTTAGGTCTGAATTGACTTCGAACTCAGCTTCACCCGTTGTTGCGGTCGTTACCGGCGGCACCTCTTGGTCCCCAGTAAGGTCTACCTTGAACTCTAAATCGTCATCGTCGTCGCTCGACTTCTGAACTGCAGACGCTTGCAAAATAGTGCCTTCTGTTTCGCCACAGCCGCTCAATTGCAGTGCTGCAACAATAAAGAAAACTACGATTAGATAAGTCTGTAATGTTTTCATCGCCTGTCTCCTCATTGATTATTCGTTCATAGATAAAAGAGCAATTAAAAAGGGCCACCAATTTCAAGCAAGGTGTTGCTCGTGGATCGTTATAACTCGAAGCGTAGTGGAGTGCTAAGTTAATTTTGCTTACAAAGCAAAATGATGAGAAGTTCCCCAAGAGGGGATTACTGCGGCGCTGTCGAGCGAAGTAGCCTTTGGCTGGTATGGAGTAGTGTAGATGGCTGTGGAATATAAGCGGAGTTATGGGCAAGCTCGCTGACAAAAACAGTTCTGCGCATTGAGGATCAGTTTCTGAGAACAACAAGAAAGCCATTCTCGGTTTCAGGGCACGAGGACTTGCTAAAGGCAGGGTCTTCCTTATAATCATCGTAATTCATGATAGCCCGATAGTTCCTGAAGGGGGTTTCGATAATTCTCATGCATCAATGTACGTCGTTGATGCATAAAGTCAACATGAGATTTCACCGCCGCCTGGAACTGGAGAGTGAATTGATTAAGTGGCTGACATTCAAAGACATTCGAACTTCTTAACTGTCAGGAAAAGAGCTTTGGAGCACGTTTCTACTTGAATTCTGAACCGATTTATTTACTGTCTGTTAATTTCGATCGAAATGTCTTGAGGATTTCTACCCTTGTGAAAAGTGAGAAACCCTGAAAATCCTGTGGGCGTTGTTTTGAGTTTTATGGGAAGTAGCCCTTCGGGGGCTGCTACAATAGCAGAGATCCCCGATTTGTAAACGACCAGGCTCGTAATCGGGATTTGGCTTATCTTCGCGTTTGGAGATGTTGTCATCGAGCCCTGGTAGCTGTAGCGACCCATCAACTCTGAAATCGTGAGTGTGCCGCGAGAGCCATTGTCCGGCATGCCTACCAGATATTGATAATTGCCTATCAGTTCTTCATCCGCGAATTGGCAGGCATCGCCGTTGATAATTCGGATAAAGGGGTCAGCTATGCTGACTGCAACGCCTTCTATCAATTGTGGGATCCCCGTGAGGTTGGACAAAATGGCTATGGCTAAGTTATCGGCTGGATAGACAACCAGCACGGAACGGGCGCCCAATTGCCTCCCGTTGTGAAAAACGATTCGGCGTCCCCAGGGATCGCGTGAGATCATCCAGCCAATACCGACGCCGGTTTCTTTTCCATCCACTGTTTTTTGCGATGTGAACATCATCGCTAAGGTCTCATGCTCGAAAAAGTTCGATTTCAGATGCGCGAGTCCAAATCGCACCAGATCTTCGGCTGTCGAGACAAAACCACCTCCAGCCCATTTATAGCTGGGTCTCATGTTTGGTACAGTAACAACCTGTCCTTCCTGATTCCGATCATAAAGGGTGGTCAATTCTGTCAGGACACTATCCGGGCGGTTGGGCACGGTTTCG
>JAABYK010000085.1:6654-7371 GCA_011775825.1 Candidatus Zhuqueibacterota bacterium
GCACTCAACAGCGTGTAGCCAAAAGTGGAGTAACTGTATCGCGTGCCCGGTGGTGCCACGAGCGTGTCTTCAGCAAAGATTTCGAGCGCCTCCGAAACGGTATCATAATATGTGGAATCAATGTTTTTGATCGTAAAATCCTCTTCCCTGTATTCCCGAATGCTGCCCAGATGACCAGCCAATTGCCGGGCCGTGATGATGTGTCCTTTATCTGGCCAGCTTGGCACATACGTTCGAATCGGAGTATCGAGATCAAGTCTGCCCTCTTGGTACAGTCTGGCCACTGCCGCAGCGGTGAGGACCTTGGAAACGCTGGCGATGCGAAACTTTGTACGACGGGTTACCGGGGTTCTCGTTTCCAGATCAGCATAACCAAATCCTTCAGACCAGACGATAGAATCTCTCACGCCCACAGCCACCGAGAAACCCGGAACTTGCGTGATATTGCGAAGCGCCTCGACTGCTCGCTGTCCTTGCTTAACAGCAAAAGCATAAGGAGCCGAAATATGCGGCCGGGACAATTGCGCTGCAATACAGGCCGTACCAGCGATATAGACAATCCAAAATGGTAGAATAAACTTCTTAATCATTCTCATTCGATAACTCCTTTAGCATCCAAAAATGTCCCAATAAACTCCCGGCAATAAGCTCCGTTATCGACGAAATAACCACAATACTGATCGAGCCAATATTGGTAAATGTTTTTCCATTTTTTCC
>JAABYK010000085.1:7445-11028 GCA_011775825.1 Candidatus Zhuqueibacterota bacterium
GTGAACGCGATCGGCACGCCAGCAATGGGTCCATAGAGTGTGAGAACCATCATTGCGGCGAACCAAATCAGCCCAACCGCAATGATTCCGAAAAAAAGCTCCCACCACGATTCTGATAATCCTATGTTTCATTATATAAACTCATCAGTTTGAGATTACGGTAAATACGATTAATGCTTCCAAGCTATCTTTCAGGTTGCCAGAGGCCGATCCGGTTACTGTCTGGATCCAGAAGCACCATGTACGAGGCATATCCCGGGACATGCTCGACGGCTTCCTCTGCACTGCCCTCCGAGACTCCTGGCCTTTTCAAGATAGGGCTCGAATTCAGAAACCTCCACATATGAGGTAAACGAGTCTCCGGCGGTGATCCCGTTTCCTTTGAGAAAACCCCCGCCCATTCCTGATGGTGGATCGAATCCAAGATAGTCCTTGGTCATCCTGTACATGTCCCAGCCGAAAAGCTCGTGGTAAAAGCGTTCTGTCCGTTCTAGATTAGAGGAGCGAAGCGTTATTGTTGCTATCCCGTGTTTTGCCATTTTCGTATCTCCGAGTTAAAACCAAAACTTAGTGATTATACACTGTCTGCCTCATTGGGCATCTTCTTCCGCCGACCATCTTTTGATGGCTTCCTTTAGCCACCAGGGCACGTGATCCATCGGGGGCATGGGTTCGGTTTTCGTGACTTGTTCCGCCCGCTGATGCATTTCCGCAAGAGGCGGAACGTCCCACTTGGCTCGATCCCGGTCGGTGGTGGTTGGGTCAACATCCCAGACACGCTGTTTCTTACCGTCGGGAACGACTTGCGTCCCGTACTTTTGCGGTTTGCCTTGATACATCAACCAGCGGTCGAGCGATGCTGCAGCTAACCATCTGGCAGGACGATAGCCCAATTCAGCCCCATGTTTTGCGAGGGTATGGGCGAGCTGGATTTCAACCACCGTTTCGCCATGTTGAAAGACCATGGCCGCGTGGTAATAGTCTTCGGGTGCCGAAAGTCCGTTATTCTCAATGATCTCCAACAGCTGCCTACGACGTTGTGCATCTCTTTCCCGTAACCGCCAGTATTCAGGAGAACCATAAACCGGATGCTCCTTACGCTCCTGCTGATCTACTTCAAATAGAGCTTGGATTACCTCATTCATTTTCTTCGCTGCCACTCTTTGTTATGGTTTCAGTTTGGCTAAGGAAGCCGTATTTTGTACAATGTAATGAAGCAGCACCACCCCAGTATTAAAGGTCTGCTGTTTCACAAGCTTCATCTTGATTGGTTACGAATGTCGTGGGAAATGCGCGATCCCTTTGCCGATTAGGATCGGGTGCACGGCCAGTATGATTTCGTCTACTAATCCATGGTCGAGCAAATAAGCAAACAGACTGGCGCCTCNNAGGGACGGACAAATTCCGCTGCGTTCTGTGCGTGAGAACACATAGTTCCACTTATTCCCATAGGCTTTTTGACTGCGCTTTCGCATGAAATCGTGTGTTTTACGTCCAATCAACACTGTGTCAATTGAATTGTAAAATTCACCCATGCCATAGTCCTGGTCCGTGAAGAGCCAATCGACTTCCTCGTTCGGACCGCCAATAAAACCATCCAGACTCGTGGTAACAAAGAATTTGACTCGACGCATGATTGATCGCTTTCGACTAAAATGATTGGATTTTTGGCCCGGGACGACTCCTTAGGCCGCTCCATTCCTGTTATTGATCCTTGCCAACCTGTTCTTCGCGGATAAACTGTCCTACCTGATAGCCGTCTATTCCTCAGACCCGTCGACGTTCGCCGGTGTCTTGATTCTCTAACTCATAGACCCATTCCGGCTCCACAGGAACGCCAAATAGAAGTAATGTTACGAGTACGTTACTTTCATCGCGAGTTTTACTGATAACTTGACACTGGCTCATCTTTTAAAACTTACTGCTGACCGTATTTGATTGGTTGATGAGACCTATTTCTTGTTTCGCTTGAATATCCTTATCCCAAGAACAGCAAATAGCATGAAAAGTAATAAGTTGAAAACGACCCTCGTAGGACTGTAGAGAAACGGATTAGCTATTCCCATCAATCTTTCAAAGGGAAATTTTGCATGACCAAGATTTGATAGGATTGCAAAGTTAACATTTTGTTCAGGAAAAATTATGAGAAAAGAAGTGCCGCCTGAACCGGCACCGAAATGAAAATGAGCTTTTCGCAGATGCAAATCTCTTGCCGACATCCAACCCATTCCGTAGCCGATGAGAAACATGTGTCTTGACCGTGGCTCAAAAAGCATTTCTTGTGTTACTTCTTTGATCAACCCAGATTTTGATGCAGAGCTCAGGGAGTTTGCAAATCGCACTAAATCTTCTGCAGTTGAAATTTCATAAAGATAGGAAGGAGGATAAGGCGGCGAATTAACCATGCTTCCATCGGTGGAATAAGGAGTAACGTTGTCGTAACAATGAGCCTGATTCGGAAATGTGACGCTGGAAGTAGTCACAGTTGTTAATGTCATTCCAAGTGGTCTGAAAATATGATCCTGCATGTATTTTTGAAAAGGCATTGTGGAAGCACGTTCTATAACTGCATTGAGAAGCCAATAGTTGAAGGTAGAGTATTGAAATCGTTCGCCCGGTACAAACTCCAGCGGATCATCGATGAATTGATTAAGACCTTCAATTAAACTGTCGTAATTTTTTGCTTCCAAGGTTTCGAAGTCGTCACGATAATTTCTGATTCCGCTTCTATGAGTGGCAAGCAAGCGGGGGGTGATCTTGTATCCTTTGTCGGTAAATTCAGGTACATACCTCCTGATATCTTCATCAATGTCCAATTTTCCATGATCATAAAGTTTAGCCATTGCCAAAGCGGAGAGAGGTTTTGAGACACTCTGAATTCTATATTGGGTGGAGGGGCAGGCAATGATTCTTTTCTCCAGATCCGCATAACCGAATGCTTCAGTCCAGATTATTTTACCGTTCTTTGAGACTGCAATGCTTGCAGATGGCAGGTCTCTCTCCTTCATCATGGCAAACAGATGCCTGCGGGCCGTCTGTATCTGATTTAAATACTTCGGGTTTTCAGTCTTGCTTTCGCATGAAGGGAGATAAAGGTCGGAATATTTTTCGCTGCGTTCTGTGAACCAAATGAGTCCTCTTAAAAGAACGATAATCAAGATGAAAACAATCAAAATGGCTCTAAGTGATACCCTTATTGCCCTGTTTATTTTTCTCATCTCAAGCGACTGTATTTTGTTAAGCATTGACAATTTAGTGTCAATCGCAATGATTACACATAACCCCTCAGTTAGCCGGCCAAACCGCACACCGAAACTTCGGTTTAGAAATTAGCCTCGCGCGGTTTAGTCCGAGTTGAAATGAAGTTAGGTATCGGAATGCTTAAAGCGAATTGCCGACTTGGACTCACGGCCAATTGGCATCTGAATACCGCTCATATCTTCTCGCCCGATAGGCCTGCATCAAAAGTTTTTCTGCGGCTTCTTGAAGCTTTTTGGCATCATTTTCTTGGCCCATTTATGCTACCTATTCTTGAGCTTAGATAAAAATTTAAGGAGAATTTGGTGAATCTGGAATCGCCTAT
>JAABYK010000278.1:0-637 GCA_011775825.1 Candidatus Zhuqueibacterota bacterium
ATGTTTTTGAATTCTCTTGGAATGTAATAAATAATTATACAACGTAACCACAAAAAATGCAAATTTTAAATTCGGGAAATAAAAAAAGCCGGGGTTATTTACCCGGCCTTCTGTGGGTTTTTATGTTGTAGTTGAGTTGGTACTAACGATCACAAGATATCAAGCGTATTCTATGCAGCGGCCGTGAGCTCGGAAAACTGCTCTTCTTCGGTACCGCCTTCAAGTGCGTCGGTCGAAGCCTGGCCGCCGGATAGCGTCATCTGCACCTCGTCAAAGTATCCGGCGCCCACAAATCTTTGGTGTTTGATCACGCTGTAGCCATGTTCGCGCTCCAGCTCAAACTCATGTTCCTCGAGGCGAGAGTACGCAGCCATGCCTTCCTTATTATAAGCACGAGCCAGATCAAACATACCGTGTTCAGCGCGTGAAAACCGGCAAGGGTCACGAACTGGAATTGTAACCCATTTCACCCAACTTGTCTTGAAATCCTGCGATGGTCTTGTCGTCCAGATTTCGTTTCCAATTGAACGATGGCGAACAGTTGTAGGCCAGCAATTTGTTCGGAAACTTCTCGTGGATGGCCTCGGCATATTCTTTCGCCTCGCCGAGGTCCGGCTTGGAGGTCTCGCACCAGAGC
>JAABYK010000278.1:642-2931 GCA_011775825.1 Candidatus Zhuqueibacterota bacterium
CGAACCCTGAAATATCCTTCGGATGTTCGTTCGCCTGTCAAGAATGGCCGATCGACTTCGTCAAAGTCGCTGGTCTTTGTTCGTGAAGGCGCACTGGAAATAGATGATTGAAGGTGGAAGATAGGGGGCAGTAGAGGCAGAAAGGCAATCATTCTTCCAAATTAAAGTCTTGCCGCAAGACCACCAAGATCGCCGATTGAGGAACCACCACATATTTCTTATTTTCAAATTCAATTTCAATTGCCTGGTTACCGAGGAATAGGGCGTAATCGCCAACCTCGACTTGCAATGGAATGTATCTGATCTCGTTGCCCGGTTTTGGAGACCAGGGCTCATCTCCCATGTTGGCTTCAGGGATAGGATAGCCGGGTCCCACCTTGACAACATACCCTCCTCGAACTTCTTCTTTCTCCTTAACGCCGGGCGGGAGAAACAGACCGGACTCAGTACGATTTTTCTCGCTTTCCGTTGAAATGAGGATTCGATCTCCCACTACCAGCAGTTCTTTTTTGGCACGCATCATCACCAATCACCCTGCATTTTTCTTATGACATTCCGGATCTCATCCACCGGGTAGGCTTGTCTGGAGCATCGGCAACTGATGCCGGAAAGTGCATCGGTTATTTCATCCTCTGTCGGATCGGGACGTGTTTCCATCAAAGCTCTGGTTGCCAACACCAGCGCTGGAATGCAGTAGTCACATTCGATGTCTCCAAATTCAAGAAAGATCTGCCTGAGGGGTTGGAATTCCTTCTTGTTGCCAATCCTCTCGAATGTCTCTATGCTTTTGCCCTCGGCCTGTGCCGCCAGCATCCGACAAGAATAGACAGCCCGTTTGTCTACACTCACAGCGCAGTTGCCACAGTCTCCGGTTTCACAGCCGTATCTCACGCTCCAAAATCCTTGCGACCTCAAGAGATCCATCAACGTGCGATTTGGTGGAACGTCAAACGACTTTTTCTTATTGTTAATGGTTAAAGTGAGTTTCATCTTTTATGCGATTGTCACGATTAAAGGTCTTCTTCGGCTAATTCCAAACAGGTGTTGAGAGCTTTCTTGACGACCAATCTCACCACTTCCTTGCGATATTCTTCGCCGGCCAGATGGTCAGAAATAGGTTGATAAGTGTCGTAGACCGTCTCTGCCGCCGACTCAATATTTGCGTTTGATAGACGCTGCTCCTCCAATTGAATTTCGGCCTCTTGCATCCTTTGTGGTATTTTGGCTGTGGCCGTAACTCCTATCTTGACATTGCGACACAAGCCCTTGTGCAATGTCAAACGCGAACACGCCGCGATGATAGGTGGGCTTTTTGGGTCGGGTTGGATGGTTGACAACGCTGCGTAAGTCCTGTCTGCCATCTTTGGAATCAAGACCTCGACGAGCAAACCTCCATTCAGGCCTTTCTTATTGAGGAAAATATTCATCGCCAGAGCAAACTCCTCTCCACCCGCGATTCTAACCTGAGCCTGTAATACCAACAACGCGCAGTACAGAACCGAAAGAGGATTGGATTGAACGAGTTCACCTCCAATAGTGGCCACGTTTCGAATCATTCTTGAATAATAGGATTGAAACGCAGCCGCAGTTAGGATCCCGTCGGATAGATTGCTAATCTTCGGGTTCTCTATCAACTCCTGGATCGGAGTCGTGGCGCCCACTCTTATGAGCCCGACATCTTCCTTTATATAGTTCAGACGCAGAGAGCTGATGTCCACGAGTTCTTGAACCGTTTCGTTATGAGAACGCACCAAATTGCTGCCACCTGCAATGACCAGAATGGTGCCGCTATTTTTTTCGAGAAGGGCCAATGCCTCCGCAATTGATTTTGGACGGTGATAACCCTTGAGATTCGATAACATAGTAGAGTTCAATTTTGTGGAAAGGACAATCTAAATATAGAAGAATTACCTACCACTGTCAATACAATTTTGATATTGATTCCCGCGGGCACGTGATATTGTGTATCACTTATGAGACAATGCATACGTGAAATACAGTAATGGACGGGTGTTTGAGAATTGCTCGAGTTGGCGACAAACATATTTCGTGATATAATCATTTTATTTTTAGAGGGTTAGAATTTATTCATCCTATTCATCATTTTTTGGTACATAAGTTGTATGGGGGTTGCATATTTCGGGGAATACAGCACTTTGCATCTAATCTTAAGGTCCTTTAATTCGAACTCCATTTCATTTATGTTACGCAGTATCATGATGCTGAGTGTAATCTATACCTGTAGGCATTCCCGGTCACAATCGCTATGAATAGTTAATCCATGTAATT
>JAABYK010000278.1:2957-8800 GCA_011775825.1 Candidatus Zhuqueibacterota bacterium
ATGTTGGTGTATGCGTTCAATGCAGTTTTGTGTCTTTCCTTGTTTCTTTTCTTACTCCATGATGACGTGTCCGGGCAAGAAAAAGAGAAGTATATTCTCGGTGAAGAGGGGCAACTGGAAATGGTTGTGCATATAATAGGAGAGGTGAAAAGACCCGGGGAGTATAGAGTAACCGACAACACCAACCTCATGGAATTAATTTCAAAGGCAGGGGGACCGACTGAATTTTCAAACTTAACATCTGTGTCAATCACGCGGGTCGATCACGGTCTTATGGCAAATGGCAATGGCAAATTGCTAAAGGAAAAAAACAAGATCATAAAATATAATGTAAAGGATTACTTAAAAAAGGGCGTCGATACCCAACCACCCGCACTGAAGCCGGGTGATATCGTTTTGGTTCCACGAAATAGCTGGCGTGCATGGAGAAACGCTTTTACCGTTATTCGTGATCTCTCGGTGATTGCCAGTGTTTACTTCTTGTACAGAAGAAGTGTAGACTAGATTCCTTGGAAAGGAAGTTGTCTTTTATTCGAAGGAGTGTGGATTAATGCAAAACAATGAGTCCCAACAAATTTTTGTTCAGCTAAGCAAGATTCTGAAACGTAGAAAATGGATCCTAATAATCTGCGTCATGGGGATATTAGGGCCAATCATCTATTTCAACGAGACGGCTACCCCTGTGTATGAAGCGAGTACGATGGTCGTATTTGAGGAATTTGTGGGCGGTCTGTCATCATTCGATTACGACGCTTCAAGAGAAATTCTGATTTTTAACCGAGTGGAGGAAATCAAGAGCCTGGCGTTTGCTGAGGATGTGACAAATTCTCTGGACGAAAACATCCTGCAACGGATAAAACTGCCAGATCAGCGTCCTCCGGACTTTGATTTTAAGACATATGTGAGCGAGAAAATTGAAAAGAACATTGCAGCGATGCCGGTCAGCAAATCGAATATCGTCCGCATCAGCGTGCAGTGGCCGGATCCCCATCTGGCAAAGTCGCTTGCGAACGCGGCTGCACAGTCGTTCCTGGAAAGAAATTATCGCATCCGCCAGGAAGGAGTAAGCAACGTTCGCCACTTTATTCAAGATCAGCTTGATCGGGTCGGACAAGAGCTAAACGCTGCGGAGCAAGCTTTAAAAAACTTCAAAGAGGAGAACCGAATCACGTCCTTCAACCGAGAATCCGAAGAGATTTTGCGAAGGCTCACGGAAGCTGAAGTTCTCTACAATCAGGTTAAAGGCAACCGTGGCTCCACCGAAAAACGACTCGAAACCATACAGGTAAAAATCGCAGAACAAAAGAAAGATTTTGTGCCTCTGATTACCGATGTGGGCAGTCCCTGGACTGACAAATTGAAGCAGAAGCTGGTCAGCCTTCAGTCTGAAAAAGCTGACCTTCGAGTGCAAGGATATGCTGAGGATCATCCCAAAATTGTTCAATTGAACCGAGAGATCGAGGAGACCAAGAAAACCCTCACCAACGAAGCCATGAGGCAGGTACAAAGCGGAAATTTCAGCGATCCTCAGGTCCAACTGGCCAACTACGTAAATGAATCTTTTACGTTGCAGGTAGAATTGGAAGCCTACAAGGCCCAGGAAGCGGCTTTGAAAAACATTGTTAATCAGTATGAAAAAAAGCTGGCTACCTTACCGGCAAAAGAATACAATTTAATCAAATTGACTCGGGAACGGGACGCAAAGAGCAACACGTACATGAATTTGCTTGAGAGGCTTCAGGATGCCAAGATTTCGGAAGCAGAAAAAACCAGCAGTCTCCGAATCATCGACCATGCCCGTTTACCCGAGAAGCCGATCAAGCCTCGCAAAAAATTGAATGTCACCATCGGACTGATCTTGGGTACGATGCTTGGATTGGGTATCGCGTTTGTTTTAGAAACGTTTAGCAGCTCTTTGGATTCTACGGAGGAATTGGAAAACCTGACGCAGTGGCCTGTGTTGGCGTCCATTCCAAGGATTGACAAAACGTCGTTTAATGGCAAATCTTCGAATCTTAACGGGCGTTCACCCAAGGAATCATTTGTTGGGCGGGGTATAATTGCGCGGCTCAACCCGAAGTCCGGAGCGGCCGAATCATATCGCATGTTGCGGACGAACTTACAATTTCATGGTGTTGGGCAGAATTTCAAAACGCTTTTATTCACAAGCATTGGGCCTGAAGAGGGTAAGTCGACAACGATTTCAAACGTGGCGATTGCACTGGCGAATTTAGGTAAACGGGTGCTACTTGTCGATGCCGACATGAGAAAGCCGGTCTTGCATTCACTTTTTGGGCTGGACAGAGAACCCGGTTTGAGCGAACTTTTGGTCAACCATAGTGCAATGGATCAGGAATTAAGCATAACGGATGAGCAGCGCTCCTTGCTGGGAAATGTTGTCAGTCAAGAGGGGATGGGGGATCTTGTTGAGAACTTCTCTGATTTTGTCTTAGATGATCAGATTGTTTCGAAGATCAATAGTTTGAAAGGGAAGAACAATTTTAACATACTGAATAGCGCTCTCATTGAAGCTGTGCAAGTCTCGGAGATTGAAAACTTGAAGATCTTATCGAGCGGTAAACAGTTGAAGAATCCGAGCGAAACGGTCGCCTCGTTTTCCATGAAGGCCCTTGTGGAGGAAATAAAAACAAAGTTTGATATCGTCATGTTTGACTCAGCGCCCGTCTTGTTGGTGCCGGAAACCATGATCCTCTCGGCTATGGTGGATGGGGTCGTTTTTGTAGTGGATTCCAAGAAATTTAACGAAGAATTGTTGCTCAAGGCAAAAAGCCTGATTAAAAAAGCCAATGCGAATGTGGTAGGTACCGTTTTAAACAATGTTGATTTGAACGGAATCTATAAGAGCAATTATTATTACAAAGCATAATTAGTGTCCGAACGGAGACTTGATAATTCCGGCATCTTTTAAGCTTTTTCCTGCCACGGCAAGGGCCGGAATCCTGTGATTTGGGGCAGGAGATTCCAAATGAAGACATTCGGGAATGTCAAGAGAGGCCGTTTTCGTCCACTAAATAGGTACAACGCACCTCTTCATTCCAAGGAACAAACGTAGGTTGTCTAACAAAATCGGTTTGCTATGTGGACGTGCATCTTAACGAGAAGCAACTAGGGACTACTTACATTGCTGGACAGCACATTGCTTGCATTTACGGGGGCCATCCTCATTGTGGGGCTTCTTTTTTTTGTCATTTTAAGTAGACGCAAACGCTTTAAAATTCATCCATCAAATGGCCGTTTCGTTTCTTCGGACATGCAGCTTGGAGCGGTTCCCACGTTCAGGCGCACGCTTCCTCAACTGTCCAATGAATTGGCTCGCGTGAGACGGTACAATCGGCCTCTAACGTTGATCGTTTTAAGAATCGAGAGCGATCAATTGCTGCTGGATCTGAAAAGGAGCCTGGTTGCAGAGACCGGCAACGGCAGCGTAAGCTCTTATCACAATATTATGCAAACCATTCAGTTGGTGTTTTCGCTGGTGGGTTCGATTCTTAGCGAATCGTTAAGGGAGAGTGACATTGCCACATATGATGTTAGCAACAATCAGTACGTCATCCTGCTTCCTGAGTCCGATCTGACCCAGGCCACTCAAACTGTGCGACGGCTGAAGAAATTACTCTTTAAGAGGACGGCAGGCCATCTGGTGGCCGGGATAGCCCAATTCCCTTCAGACGGTCTCATCATAGAAGATCTTGTCAGAAAAGCTGTGGAAGAATGTACGCAAAGGTCTCATGAAAAGGTATATAATCAAAGGAAGCAAATAGACAGGTGATTATCATTACGGTTGGGGTTATGTTACAGTTGATCAAAGAAAAGAGAGAAAAGAGAACAAACGGCAAAGTGAGCCCAAACAAAGGAAACAATGGTTCAACTTTGATCCTGGATTTATCAGAGAGTAAGCCATGGTATGAGTTGGGCTCCCAAAAGCGTATTTTGGGTAAGGAAACGTATCTGCGAATTAAACGCGTTATGGACGTGGTTATCTGTACTGCTTTATTACCAATCGCTTTACCGTTATTGGCACTGTGTTATATTGCCGTAAAACTCGATACACCGGGCCCTTTCTTCTTTTTCCAAAATCGAACAGGCAAGGGTGGAAAGCCTTTTCGCGTTATCAAGCTTCGAACAATGGTCAAAAATGCTGCCGAACTCAGAGACAAGTATCTTCATCTCAATGAATTGAACCCACCCGATTTCAAGATCACAAACGATCCCCGGGTTACCAGAGTAGGGAGGTTTTTAAGACAAACAAGTTTGGATGAACTACCGCAGTTATTCAATGTCTTAATGGGGGACATGACGCTGGTTGGTCCACGTCCGAGTTCTTACAATGCGCACACCTATGACTTGTGGCATACCGCGAGATTCGAATTGAAACCCGGCATCACGGGGTTAGCTCAAGTGAATGGCCGGGGTGAGTTGCTGCTGGATGATAAGGCCCGCTACGACATTGCCTATCTGCGGAACATGTCTCTCTGGTTAGATATCCGGATTTTGTTTCGCACAATTGCTGTCGTGCTCAAAGGGCAAGGTGTCAAATGAGCCCATACGATTGCCTGCCTCGTCTTTACCAAGTCATCCGCATATTGAACCGTTTGATTTTAAATTATTTTGAAAAATTCACTTACGCTATTCACCAAGATTAGGAAATAGAGTTGTCAGTCTTAGCTTTCTGGATTTCCTTGGGTTCACTGTTTTTCGTTTATGCGGGATTTGCGATGCTCGTCATCATCGTGGGAGCAGTACTCAACCGAGAAGTTCGAAAGGAAAGCATTACCCCATCTGTGAGTATGATCATCGCCGCCTATAATGAAGAGTCCAGCATCGCCGAAAAGCTCGATAGTGTGTTGGAGTTAGACTATCCGAAAGACAGACTCGAAATCATTGTTGCCTCCGATGGTTCAGACGACGGCACCGAGGCTATTGTGTCAATGTACGCAGATTGTGGTGTGCGTCTGTTGAGTTTGCCGCGTCGAGGGAAAATCCATGCGCTCAACGATGCCGTTGCTGAAGCCAAAGGGGACATCCTGGTCTTTTCAGATGCAAATTCAATCTATGACAAGAAGGCCGTCCGTGAACTTGTTTCGAATTTTGCGGATCCGAAAGTAGGCGGAGTAGGAGGAAACACCATTTACACCACCGATATCAATGGCGATACGTGCGGTCACGGCGAGAACCTGTACTGGAATTATGACAAGTGGCTGAAAGAGATGGAGAGTCGGACCGGGAGCATCATTTCTGCACATGGCGCGATCTATGCGATTCGTCGAGAACTTTACCAACCACAAATCGATTCCGCTGTTACGGATGACTTTGCGATTTCAACGTCCATAATCGAGCAGGGCTATCGTCTGGTATTTGAGAAGGAGGCACGGGCGTATGAGGTTGCGATTCCAGCGGCCAATCGCGAGTTCTGGCGCAAAGTGCGTATGATGACCAGGGGTTTGCGCGGTGTGTTGCTCCGAAAAGCGCTGCTCAATCCGTTTCGGTACGGTTTCTATTCCTTAATTCTGTTTACACATAAATTTTTGCGCAGGCTGGTTTCGGTTATGTTGCTTTTCTTGTTTGTGAGCAGCATCACGCTGATATCAGACGGCCTGTTTTACCGAGTGTGCGCTATCTCACAGAGCATTTTTTATGTCCTGGCAGGGATTGGCTTTCTACTGAAAGACCGACGCATAGGCCACCTGCGAGTACTTTATATTCCTTTTTTCTATTGCCTTGCGAACAGCGCCGCTTTGGTGGCCCTCATAAATATCATCCGAGGGCACCAAATCGAGAGATGGCAGCCTCAACGTCATAGCCCAGGCTCGGCAAAAGTTTAA
>JAABYK010000278.1:8873-11817 GCA_011775825.1 Candidatus Zhuqueibacterota bacterium
TCGTGCGACATTCTTTACGGTTGGCTGGCTGGCTGAGCACTATCCGAACTTAGTCCGCGAGGTCGCCGATGCCGGGCACGAAATGGCCTGTCACAGCTATTGGCACCGACGCGTTTCCGAGTTGACACCTTCTGAGTTCAGAGAGGACATTCATCGAAATAAAGTCGTTCTGGAAGATATTTCGGGAAAGGCGGTTACGGCATTTCGCGCCCCAACATACTCCATTGTGAAATCGTCTGAATGGGCCTGGGACATTCTAATCGAAGAGGGATTCAAGGTCGATTCCAGTGTCTTTCCCATTCACCATAAGCGTTACGGGAATCCGAACTCGGAGCGCTTTCCGCACGAAATACAGCGTGAGACGGGCACGCTAATTGTATTTCCGCTCTCGACGGTGCGCATTGCTGGGAATAATATTCCGATTGTGGCGGGCGGCTACTTACGATTTTTTCCTTATTCGTTCACAAAATTTGGCATTAACAAAATCAACCAAGCCGAAAAGCAACCGGCTGTCATCGCTTTTCATCCGTGGGAGTTGGATCCGTTTCATCCTATGCCAAAGGTGAGTGCGCTCAAGCGCTTCAGGCATAAAGTGAATATTGAAAAAACGGAACAAAAATTAAGACAACTGCTCAACGATTTCAAATTCGACTCGATGCAAGGCGTATTAAACCAATACTTTACAAGATTGGAAGGAGTGAAGGAAAGTGAATTCGCTCATGACTTTGCTCTGAGCAGACAGTCATGACGAAGAGTATATTTAGTGACTGAACGAAAACTCGTTCGTGCATGTCATTCCGGTATTGTTTTATGCCGAAAATCTCCTGGAATTAGGCAGGAGGTTCCCGAATAAACGATCTCGGGAATGACAGCAAACGCCCGTTTTCGTTCCAGCCATTTAATTGAGATTATTTTCAAACAGCTATGTTTTTGCTATTTTGGGTTATAACATCCGGAGGCTCACAACATGAATCATTATTTAGTTACTGGCGGTGGCGGGTTTATTGGATCGCATGTCGTACGCTATCTCTTAAATCAGAATCATCGCGTGCGCGTTTTGGACAATTTTATTACCGGCAATCGCCATAACCTTAAAGAGGTTATGGAAAACATAGAGCTCATTGATGGCGATTTTTGCAAAGAAGAAGAAGCCCGCTTGGCAGTCAAAGACATTGATTACGTCATTCATCTGGGGGCATTGCCTTCGGTTCCGCGCTCGGTGAAGAACCCGATGCTGACTACCGATATCAATGTGAGCGGAACCGTGAAGTTGCTGCATGCTGCCCAGGACAGCCAGGTGAAACGGATCGTGTTTGCGTCATCCTCGTCGGTATATGGCAATTCTCCCGAGTTCCCGCGTCAGGAAGAACAGGTGCCGCAGCCCCTGTCTCCGTATGCCGTGTCAAAACTCTCCGGAGAATTTTATCTCAAATGTTTTTACAACTTGCATGGCCTGGAAACGGTTTGCCTGCGATTCTTTAATGTTTTTGGTCCTCGACAGGATCCCAATTCGCATTATGCTGCCGTTATTCCGCGCTTTATTCAAGCAGTGCTCAGTGATCGGCCGCCAACTGTTTACGGAGATGGCAAGCAATCACGAGACTTCACATTTGTAGAGGATTTGGTAAATGGGATTTACAAAGCCTGTCATTCCAAGAGCGCAGCGGGTGAGGTGATCAACGTCGCATGTGGACGCCGAATTTCGCTCAATCATTTGCTTGATCTTTTGCGTGACATAAGCAATAAAAGAATCACTCCGGAATACACCTCACCCAGACCCGGAGATGTCCGTGATTCCATCGCTGCCATAGAAAAGGCAAGAAATCTGCTTGGCTATGAGCCACGTTTCACTATGGCGGAAGGATTAGGAAAAACATATCGATGGTATGAAAGCCAGATGAAAAAAAATGGTCACTCTGTGGACAGTAGTTTGCCTGAAGAATCAACCAGTGTTCAAACAGCAGCTTGACCAGGTTGAACATCTTAATCACAGAGATAATTTATGGAGATGGTTTAGATGAACTTTAGCAACGTTTTGAACGTCGACTTAACCCCGGCCCAGGTGGTGCTGAGCTTCTTGCTGGCCTTCTCACTTGGGTTTGTTTGGGCTACGGTCTATCGAAAAACGCACAGCGGTGTCGCCTATACGCGGTCGTTTTTTCTTTCCTTATTATTAATCCCATCCATTGTTGCGATGGTCATGATGGCCATCGGCAGCAATGTGGCGCTGTCCCTGGGTTTAGTCGGATCCCTTTCGGTCATTCGATTTCGGACGGTGATTAAAGATGCAAAAGACATGACGTTCTTATTTTTGGCCATTGGAATTGGTTTATGCTGTGGTGCAAATGCCTGGCTGGTGGCGATTATCGGCACGAGCACCATCTCCGTGGTCACCGTGGTTATGTCCAAGATTGGCCACAATGCCGCTGGTTCGGCCGATTACATCCTCATTTTTCGGTCGGATCAGAAGGAGCCGTGGAATTCAATTAAGCCCGAAGCGCAGTCGCTTATCTCATGGAAGCAACTACGCGGCGCTACCGACATCGACCACGGGAAAGATTTTGAATACACGTATAGCGTGAAATTGGCCTCAAAAGCCTCTCCGGAGAAAATCGTCAGTGAACTCAGTAACGGAGTTGTCCGAGAGGTGACGTTGATTACACCGGAGAATCATCTTGAACTCTAAAGTAGAAAATAGCGCTGCCCTGGCTTCCAGCCGGATGATCTTATTCCGGCGAATGGAAATAAAGTACATGGTAGACCGGACCACGCGCACGGCCTTAACGCGGGATTTGAGGGCCTTTATGCGCCCGGACGTACATACCAGTCAAGATGGCGCCTATTTGGTGCGAAGTCTCTATTATGATACAAAGGCTTACAAAGCCTATCACGACAAAATGGCCGGAGCTGCCATTCGACACAAACTGCGAGTGCGTGCCTATGG
>JAABYK010000491.1 GCA_011775825.1 Candidatus Zhuqueibacterota bacterium
TGCAAAGTTGCTGCGCTTAGTGGACTTAGTGCTGCGACTACCAAGACTAAGCGACCAATCGTGCTTGGGCGGAAAGCTATGATCGCCACGATCAGACCCACAACTGAAAGATTAAATGAGAATGCAAGCCACAAAGCTGGTGCGACTGAACCAAGACCTGTCGGTGACTGCCCCGCGATTTGGGTAATTGAATCAAGACCCGTGCTATGCAGGGCGGCTGTTCCAAGGAAACCAACTGCGGCAATCCCAGCAATAATAGAGCCTGCTTTTTGACGCGTTATGACCAAGAAATCCCTTGATTTACTTTTATTAGATTTCAACTTTATGTCCATCCTAAACTCATTTATGTACTGTTTGATAGTCAAATTTTTGATCATCGCGACTATCGCAATATGACATACATCGGTCTAATCCGGCAAGTCAATTCATCTCAAAGTCCATGAACTTGCTTTGTCTCCTGAATTTGCCCTATATGGTGTTGCGCATGATGCACGCGACTGTGGATCAGATTGCC
Organism: Candidatus Zhuqueibacterota bacterium; assembly: GCA_011775825.1. GTDB lineage: Bacteria > Zhuqueibacterota > Zhuqueibacteria > Oceanimicrobiales > Oceanimicrobiaceae > JAABYK01. Next base: position 515 of record JAABYK010000491.1, read on the forward strand.
GACCGTGATCTTAGAGCCCTCCGGGTCGCGTTCCCAACGAAAGATCACAAATCTCTCCCAAGAGTCAGGCAAAACGCAAATTAATTGTTCCACCAAACGATGGTTGGCATGAAAAAGAGCTAAAGCCGGTTCGATCAAACGTTGCCCGTAGGCCAAGGTTTTCGCCCAAGAATTGTCAGTCGGATACCACCTTTGATCATAGGTGCAACCGGAGTTTCCAAGACCTGCCATGATGATAGAAGTGACCATCGAATCAGAATCAACAATATGGTGGACGATTTCTCGAATTGTCCATTTGTTTTTTTCTCGGGCAAGATCGAGTGCGGACTCAGGCAGAGCTGCCAGCAACTCTGCCAAGCGAACCGGTGCCATTTCATACTTTTCGAGTATTTCATCTTGTGTCATTTTCAGTTCTGACATTAAATGTGCTCCTTATTTGCATAAACGCACTTTTGATTGTTTTCATGACGGTCATTTGTCTCTGTGGTCAGGTTAGTGCCGGACCTCATTCTCCATCGACCGCTACAAGCGCTAACACGATCATCACCCGCAAAAAAGTTTAAGAGAACATAGCAGTGAATGTAAAATGCACTTTGAGAAAGCGC
>JAABYK010000521.1 GCA_011775825.1 Candidatus Zhuqueibacterota bacterium
TTAAAAGATTTTGAATCCTTCGTGACCTCCGTGTACTTCGTGGTAAAACTGTTTTCGAGATTGTATGATGTTAGATGTGTCTGGTTATAAAGAGACTAACCTAAGTTTTTGGCAAATCCAAATGAATTATTTACGGGTTAAAAAATTGACCACTGAAATAAACATTCAAAGGAGGTCATCGTGCTGAAGTCCACCGAAGAATATATCGCGTTAGAAGACAAGTATGGTGCCCACAACTATCATCCGTTGGACATTGTGATTTCACGTGCGGAAGGCGTCTGGGTGGACGATGTCGAAGGCAAACGCTACATGGATTGTCTCAGTGCCTATTCCGCAATAAATCAGGGACACTGTCATTCTAAGATTTTGGACGCATTCATCGAGCAGGCCAAGAAAGTGACGCTCACCTCGCGCGCCTTTCGAAACGACAAGCTGCCGCTGTTTTGTGAGAAACTGGCCAAGCTGTCCAATATGGAAATGGTGCTGCCCATGAATTCCGGCGCCGAGGCGGTTGAGACGGCGGTCAAAGCGGCGCGCAAGTGGGGCTACACCAAAAAGGGCATTCCACACGATAAAGCCGAGATCGTCGTTTGTGAAAACAATTTCCACGGGCGAACGACCACCGTCGTGGGCTTTTCGTCTGAAGACCAGTACCGTGATGGCTTTGGGCCGTTCACGCCCGGCTTCAAGATGATTCCGTTTGGCCATGCAAAGGCGCTTGAGGAGGCCATCACTCCCAACACCTGTGCATTCCTTGTGGAGCCCATTCAAGGGGAAGCCGGCATTTTGATTCCACCCGATGGCTATCTAACGGAGGCCCAGGAGATCTGCCAGAAGAACAATGTGCTGTTTATGCTGGATGAGATTCAAAGCGGACTCGGCCGCGCCGGACGCATGTTTGCGTTTCAATATGAAGACGTGCGACCGGATGCGATCATCATCGGTAAGGCGCTGTCTGCCGGATTCATGCCCGTGTCGGCGGTGCTGGCAAACAAAGAGGTGCTGGGCGTGTTTAATCCGGGCGATCACGGCAGCACGTTTGGCGGCAATCCGTTGGCCTGTGCCGTGGCTTTAGCAGCTCTGGATGTGCTCATCGAGGAGAAGCTGCCGGAACGCGCGGATACGCTGGGCCAATCGTTCCTGGAAAGATTAAATACCATTCGTAACCCCCACATTGTGGACGTTCGGGGCAGGGGCTTGTTCATCGGTGTGGAATTAGATCGCAAGGCCAGACCCTACTGCGAGCGGCTCAAAGACGAGGGCTTGCTCTGCAAAGAAACCCACACAAATGTGATTCGGTTTGCCCCGCCTTTGGTCATTACGGAAGAGGAGTTGGGTTGGGCGTTTGAGCGGATCAAGAAGGTGCTTGAGAGCGATTGAGTGTGTAGTTTCTTCATATCGTTCTTCCTGGAGTGTTATGCGGTTAGCTTTTTTTCTTGATATATAGTCAG
>JAABYK010000524.1 GCA_011775825.1 Candidatus Zhuqueibacterota bacterium
ACAGCGCTGAAGTCGCAACCACCGACGTAGAAATAGACCACCCAGGCACGAGAGGCGCTCTCTTTGTCCGCCGTCCAAATCCAATCCTGTGTCTTGTCGAATATCGGATTGATGTGCAAACCATTGCTCTGCTTTTTGGCCTCCATCAGGGACATGGCTTCATCAAGAGTCGGCAGCCGCCAGTCGGAGTGGCCACCAAGCTTTTGGCGGTTGAGCTGCGCGATGTAAGCCAACGCCCTTTTAAAAGTGAGGCGTTCGGGTGAGCCCGACTTTTGCCAGCGGAGGCCTGTACACGCATCGTAAACAACCTCGCCCGATGAGTCAATCTGGTAATCATGCGGAATGCCTTTGCCATTTGGATTAGACCAACTGTAATCACTTTTGCAATAAAAGTCAAATCTGCGAATGAGTTCAGCCGCCTTGGCTTCCGAAGTTCTTTGCGGCCGGTTTCGAAACTGGTAAATTGGCTCCGGTAGATCGGTCAAGTCGACTTTGCTCAGATTCGATGTGAGTGTGCCGGACTCATTGAGCGATGCTTTCAGCATACCTCAAAGAAACAGTTTCATCTGGTCGGTCCAGATTAACTTTACGCGTTCACCGACAGGTAATTCGAGAAAGCGCTTTACAAATAAGTATTCCATGATGGATCGGTGCGAGAACTTGAACTGGTTCTCCGCATTGCGGTTAAGCAACGACCGACCCGTGAGCTTCCACGATTCGACATCGAGGTTGTGATTACTTGCAAAAGCAATGATTTCACTGTGTGGCATATATTCGCCCCGCCGCTGTTTGCGCTTTTTATAAAGCTCAATGGCCAGGTCTTCGGAAAAGGACTTAAGGGTGGCGGGGTCAATCCACCCTCTCTCGCGCTCGTACCATTTATTCACCAAAATCTCGTAAAGCTGAAAGGAAAACTCCACCTTGACATCCTCATTAATCAGATCCGGAATGTGGGTCAATAACATGGGCCGCACACTGAGCAGGGGGACTTTGTTCACCAGCGCCCGAGCCTTGCGCCGCTTTCTGGGCTGCCAGAAATGGAAGCGCTTGCGGATGTACCGGGCCACTTTGGCATCGTCGAGGGGCGCCAGGTAAAGTTTCCAGAATTCGTAGTATTTCCCACCTTTGGCATGAGGCTCGATACGAACGATGCCGGTGTGCTCAGGTATCTCTTCCTTACGTGTAAAAAACTGGGTACGACAGGTTATCAAAACCCGCCTGAAATCCTGGCACAACTTCATCAGCTCAGTCAACCGTTTCTTATGGTCACCAATTGCCTTCGTATCCTCGTCAAATGCATCAAGAAAAATGACCGTTTCTTTCTTGTTCCCAATTCTTTGAATGTAGTCGTCCACACCGGGTCGGCCCAATGGCACAACCACCAAACGACGGCGTTTTCGCCTGGACCGCAATCGGTTTTGAGCGTAATAATTTAATACAAATGAAGATTTGCCCATGCCTGAATCCGCAAAAAGGATGAAGTGGCGGTCACTGGCCTTATCATTCAACAACTCCTCAATTTTGTCGAACAGAGGGTCTGTTGCCGAGATGGTCTGCCTGATTTCCGGTTCGTGAGCGGGATCCATATTGGTGTAATCAGGTCGAACGTAGTAACGCGTGGACTGCCGGATGACATCCTTTGGGTAGAAGTCAGCGCCGAACTCCTTTTCCAGCACATTTTCTTTGCGGCGGCGCAGCCACTCCTGAACGAGCACTTGCACAACGCCACCGAGCAACGCGGCAATCACACCCATCAAGGCAATGATCGCCATGAGATTCCACTGACTTGTGTCGACCAGGTTTTTGAGTAGGTCCATTTAGGATCTCCCAAACTAAGCATGATCGGACGGACTTACGAATAAGCCACCAAAAGTTTAGCCTTTTTAGGCTAAAAAAGCAAGTGGAATCGCGCTCTTATTGATTGGAGCTGGCTGACTTTTTGGGAGACTTCACGTCGGTCTTTCATTAGCATAAAAAAAGCGGGGCGCTAAGCACCCCGCTCCTGCCAGTAACTGCTGACTACCCTCAAAACGGCTTACTTGACTTTCACTTCGATCTCTTTGGGCTTGGCCTTTTCAGCTTTCGGCAGCGTAATTGAAAGCAAGCCATTGGAAAAATTCGCAGATATCTTATCGTTTACGATGTTAGAGGACAGTCGGAAGCTGCGTTCGAATTTGCCATAGCTTCTCTCGATTCGGTGATAATTGGTATCTTTCTCTTCCTTGTGAGCCCTTTTCTCACCCGTGAGAGTCAACAGCCCGTCTTCATAATTGACTTTGATGTCCTCTCTGTTTAGGCCAGGCAATTCGACGCGAAGATAGAAATTTTCATTGTCCTCGCTAATGTCGACTGGCGGATTCCATGTACCTTTCAGCATAGACGTTTCAGGTGTTTCTCCCTCTCCGAACACATCATTTGCGAGTCGATTCATCTGTTCGGTCAGGTGCAAGAAATCACGATTAGGATTCCAACGAGTAACAAACATTGTAAACCTCCTTTATTTTTTTCTAATTTCTTCACACATACATTTTGCAAGCCGCATGCCAAAATATTTTACATAATTGTTTAAGTTTATAATTTTATTCTACTTAAATGATAATTCCGAGTTATTCGTGACCAGATTTGGCCTTATGGGTTATGACAAAGTTGCATACGAGTCAAAGTCTTCCACGTTGACTCTGACAATTTTACACAATTCTTAAGACAATTTTAACAAGCTACAGGTTAATCTCGACTAAGTTTAAGTGCTGGAATTTCAGATTCTAAATATATTAAAATCAGATAGTAACACTTTATCTCTGACCTGGCACAGAATTTGTCTCTTTGCGTTCCGAAGATGTCTTTAGTTGTCAAATGACGTGTTCATTCGAATGAGCATACAAGCCGAATGGCTGGGGAAGCTCAAGACTTTTCCCCCATTTGTAAACTTAAGAATCGAGCTTCCAAGATTTTTTCAAGGAAATTTGATACGTAAGCACTCGTATAAAACCGAGGAGCTAATCTTGGAGGTACGTTATGGCGAAAAACTACTACATCATTCTCGGAATTGACCCTGATGCAAGCCAACAAGAGATTAAATCCGCTTATCGGAAATTGGCAAAGGAACTCCATCCCGATCAATCCGGCAAGGACAGTGCTCCCTTCATAGATGTTCAGGAAGCCTACGCAATCTTGAGTGATCCCGAGCGGCGGCAACATTACGATGCTGACAGGCGCAGAAGAAGGACACATGAGGTACCCGTCGAGGTAAGCTCCCGACCCCGGAGGAAACGTTCGCCAATCGAACCGGTGAGTCCCCACGAAAGACCGGGCGTGGAAGAGGTGTTTTTAACGCGCTCGTTTGAAACCTATTCCCCTTCATTTGACGAAATTTTCGACCGGCTTTGGCGCAACTTTACCGGCGCAACTCGACCCAAGTCAGAACGACTCGAAAGCCTCAGTGTTGAAGTCATTCTAAATCCGGATGAAGCGCGTCATGGAGGTGAGGTGCGTATCAACGTTCCTGTGCATGCGACCTGTCCCACATGCCGAGGCCGGGGAGGGGTCGGACTCTTGGAATGCCTGCGTTGCGCAGGAAAGGGTTCGATCGACGGAGAAGTACCGGTGCCGGTCCGTTATCCCGCAGGACTCACCGGCAATCATACAGTTAGGATCCCCCTCAACCGTTTCGGAATTCACAACTACTATTTGACGGTTCACTTCAGGGTCTCGCAAGAAAACGCATAAGCCTAGAATGTTTTCAAAACATCGTGAGATTCAGGTTTGACTCTACCATGAAGTGTTAGATCAGAAAAGAGGTGTTTTGTGTCAATTTAGGAAAACTATCTCTGGAGAGTGATTTTTCGGGATATGACCTTTGATCCGACATTTATCCTGACAAAATAAACCCCCGACGCCACTTCGATCTCGGAATCATTTTTTCCGTTCCAAAATGCTTTTTTAGTTCCTGGTTGCTGGATCGCATCAACCAATTCTCGAATCTTTTGCCCCCGTAAGTTGTAAATTAAAAGCCTTACACGTGCTTTTGCCGGGAGAGCGTACTCGATTGTGGTTTCAATATTAAAGGGGTTGGGGTAATTCAGCAGGCTTAACGTTTCTGGTAATGTGTCTCCCGATTCCTGACTGGATCGCTCCTCCTGTTCGTTTTCTGATACAGATGATGGTTCAGGGCTCACCTTTGACGTGCTCGAGCTGCCCGAACCGGTGGACACGACCAATTCCGGCGAAACTAAACCCTCTTTCGAATGATACTTACAAACATCCCTCGAGTTATTTGAGATCGCAAAACTGTAGACCCCGTCACCGGAAATGGCCGCTGTCACATCGAATTCCACAACATCTCCGACGCTTACCGCACTAACCGAACTCAAAGGGATGCTGCTGATCGCCGGGGCATTAGGCCACCTCAGGCCATCTTCATCCCAGGGCTCCGAAGTCCCTTCATAATTGTTTGAGACGCTATAAATGCCTCCCCCGTCATCGCTGTCATTAAGCACCTCCAGCCTCACGACAGCGCTTTCTACCGGATCCGACAATCCTGTGACGCTAAATTTCAGATAAGCGTTAACGTCTTCAGAGGAGGGCTCCCTTACGCGAAGCTCTTGGGCGCTACCGTAATCGTTGTCCGGTTGAGCTGACCACACAAATGAATCCTCCGTCGGATTGAATGTAACATCCGTCGAAACCGTAGGCGTGACCGTGAAATCTGTTGAGCTTATCGATGTCCCATTCACGTTCGTGACCCTAATTTGACCGCTCGTCGCGTCATCCGGAACCGTCGCAATTAGCTCACTATCCGAGACAACGTTGAAACTGGAAGCCTCGCCGTTGAATGTTACCAGACTCACACCGGTGAAGTGATTGCCTGTTAACGTCACCTGGGTACCGACTGGACCACTCTCCGGGTCAAAAGAAGCAATATCCGGAGGCTGCTGTGAGACTGGGGCTCCTTCCGTGACAATGGTCAATAAGGGGTCGGAACCATCTGTTGAGCGATCCTTGGCGCTATACTCAACCAAGTCACCAACGTCGTTTGTCAATGCGAAGCTGAAACTGCCATTTCCCGTTATGGCCGGGGTCACATCAAATTCCACCTCGACATCGGGGTTTGCGGCAGACAAGGTAAAGAGAGGCGCTCCGCTAATGTCAGGCTGGTTCGCCCAAACCAGGCCCAGCTCGTCCCAGGGTGTGGTTGTGCCATCATAATTATTTGACACCTGATAAATGGACACCGCCGAACCACCGGTTTTTTGTACGAATAAGCGAATCTTCGCACTTCTGATGCTACCAGCCAGGCCGTTGACGTTGAACTTCAAATAGGTATATCTAACCGCTGAAGAACCGAACTTCACTTTCAGATCGTGGTCGTGGCCGTTGTTCTGATTCGGTCGGGAAGAACGGGTATACGCGTCGTCCGTCACCACAAAGGAAAACGACGTGAGACTCTGTTCAACCGTAAAGTCATTTGGGCTTGTGGCGGCACCAACGGCGGTCGTCACNNNNTCAGAATCTGCGGTGAACAGCGTGGCGGCAACCCCATCAAACGAAACTCCGAGGAGATCCGTGAAGTTGCTGCCGGTAATAGTGACCTCTGTACCAGCGGGACCACTGGCCGGACTGAATGAGACAATCGTTGGCAACTCCAGGACCGAAAACTCCGAGGCACTCGTCCCCCTCCCATCGCTGTTCGTAATGTGAATCGGACCCGTTGTGGATTGATTGGGCACGACAGCACGCAGTTGCAGCTCCGAATCGATGGTAAATTCAGCCGAGGTGCCGTTGAACGAAACTGACGTGACTCCGGTGAAATTCTCCCCAACTATCGTCACTTCATCGCCCACGATACCACTGGTCGGACTAAAAGACGTGATGCTCGGCGTCGAAGGCACCGTCACGGTGAAATCCGATCCGCTGACGCCCGTGCCATGGGGACTAACGAGGCTAATGGCACCTGTCGTTGCCCCAGACGGCACCGTGGCACGAAGCTGACTATCGGAATCGATAGAAAAACTCGAAGCGACCCCGTTGAAGGACACCGAGGTGACGTCGGTAAAATCGCTCCCTGCAACCGTTACTTCCGTGCCAACCGAACCACTCGTTGGTGTAAACGACGCTATGGTCGGTGGGGCCAGCACGACAAAGACTTCAGAACTTGTGACTGCACCGGCGTCTCTGATCACACTGATCGGCCCCGTGGTTGCGCCAGTAGGTACGTTGGCTCGAATTTGCGTGTCCGAATCCACGGCAAAACTTGAAGCAGAAACTCCATTAAATCCAACGCCGGTCGCCCCCGTAAAGCTCGCACCCGTAATCGTCACCTGCGTGCCAACTGTCCCGCTCGTCGGCGTAAACGAAGCAATCCCCGGTCCGCTGGTCACCGTAAAATCATCCACACTCGTCACTGTACCCGCCGCATTGGTCACACTGATGGGACCAGTCGTCGCACCCGAAGGCACGATGGCTCGCAACTGATTATTCGAGTCGACGGTGAAGTTTGATGTCTGATCGTTCAAAGACACCGCCGAAACACCTAAAAAATTCGTGCCCGCGACCGTTACCTCCGTGCCAATCGTTCCACTCGTCGGCGAGAAAGAGGCAATCGTTGGCTGCAAAATCACCGTA
>JAABYK010000208.1 GCA_011775825.1 Candidatus Zhuqueibacterota bacterium
GCAGGCAACAGTAAGTATGAAGATTACAGCCAACAGCGTGACAACTCCTTTATTCATATTATGACCTCCTTTCTTTACCTCAATGTTCATGCCCATGACCTGTCGGCACCGAAGTCGACAGCGACGCCAGCCGCACCTGATATCCCCCAACCGTAACCACCCGCTCGCCTGCAGAAACACCAGAGAGCACTTGCATGTAACCGCGGTCGGTGATACCTGTCTCCAGGACGCGTTTTGCAAAGGACTCGCCTCCGACATGCACATAGGCGACGGGCGTGCCGTTGTCGTCAAAAATAGCGCTGTTCGGAATGGCAAGAGCTTCGACGGTTTCCGAGGTTTTGACTCGGACTTCAGCGAACATCCCAATTTTAAGTACGTTCTCAGGGTTGGCCATTTCGAAAATGACTGGAACGGTACGCGACTTCTCGTCAACCAGGCTGCCAATGGAGATGAGTTTGCCATTAAGGTCGCCGACTCGAAACTCTTTTTCGTAACCTTCAACCTTGAAAGCGGCATCACCGGTCTCTCTTATCTGTGCGATACGGGCGACCGGCACATTGGCTTTCAATAAGATCCGACCGGGATTCGTGATCGTGAACAGCTGCTGTCCCGGCGCCACTGTTTCGCCGACATGAAAATGGATGTCTTCGACAATTCCGTCGATGGGGGATTTGAGGTGAAAGTGCATTGCCGAGACGCCATCATCATTGGCAAGCGGGCCGAAATCAACCTGCTGCGCAATGACATCAAACCCGGCCTTTTTGCTTTCATATTTCAGTCGCGCCTCCTCCAATCGCTTTTGCGGAACGGCTTCCTTCTCGAACAAGCGTTGCGCTCGCTCATACTCTGCTTTGGCGAGCAGATATTCGGCGCGAACGGCATTCAGACTGGTCTCCGTATTCGCAGGAGGAGAAATCACGGCGATAACTTGATCCTTCGAAACCCGACTGCCAAGATTGGGAATGCGTTCATTTTGATCGGCCAAAATCACACCATTGACCGGTGCCGGGACCTGGGCGTGCATGCTGTGTTTCGGCAAAATCTCTCCAACCGCTCCCACGGAAGCCGAGAGCACATGCTGTTTTACCGACTCGGTGCGAAAGTCGATTTTCCATTGCTGTTCCTTCAGAAAAGTAATCAGCTCTTCTCCGGAAGCGGTTTCCTCGGCATGTGGGATGTGCGCTTCATTGTCATAAACCCGAACATCCGCTACCCGGATCACATCCGAAACCTGTGACCCTTCCAGCCGCAGCTCCAGGTCGTATTCCCCCGGTTCCGAGAAAGTCACAACCGGCCGGAAAATTCCGGGATGGCTTGGGGCATCCGCCATGACGGTTACCTGTTCGCCATCGCCTTTCGTAAATATACAGGTGAGCTGGCCCTGAGTGACGGGTTTGAAATCACTCAAGTCACTGAGATGAACGGCAAAGGCTGCTTCTTCTCCCACGACCAGCGGCGGATATTCCATAAACAGCTCGGTTTTCTCCGTCCACAACGTGACAGAGGTCCCTTCATGCTCGTGTTCTTGGCTGGCTTCATCATGGCTATGGCAGCCGATTCCCGCAATCCCAATCAGAAACCCAAAAACAAATAGATAAATAGCTTGTCTTGACATAATAGCCTCTCTTTAGCTTCACAGTTTTTTAAAAATCCAGAAGTCGCGTCGCCGTCGCGTTCTCCAATGCAAAAATGCTGAGGAGATATTGCCGGCGCAAATCGTTCCGGGTCTGAAAGGATTCGCTGTACGCCCGGACGCCATCGAGCAACTCAAGCAATGACATCTCCCCTTCCCTGTAGGCAAACAGGGCGGTTTCCAGAAATTCGTCCGGGGATTCACTCTCCATTTGCAGGAACTGTTCGACTTGCCTGCGATAAAGTCGGACCGTTTCGAACGCTTGCTTTACTTCCATCGCGATCTTCCTTTCGAGCAAGCCGGTTTCTAAAATCTGTTGATCTAATTCGGCCCGGGCGGTTTTTATCTGTCCCTGATTGCGGTCGAAGATCGGGATGCTGACATTAACCTGAAAGACCGACCCCTTAAAGTCATCCACTTGCTTTTTGTACCCTGCGACGGCCGATACTTCGGGCAGCGCCTGCCACTTATTTGCCGTCAAATAGGCCCGCTTACTTCGCAAAGTGGCGCTGGCAGCCTGTAAATCGGGTCGGTTTTCCAGGGCCGAGTCGAGCAAGTTCTGCTCAGTCAATTCTGGCGTGGGCGTTTGAAAATCATCGGTGGTGTGGACGAGCACATCGTCTTGTTCGGGATTGACAAGAAACGCCAATTGTCTCCTGCTGTTGTTGAGCGTTACCCGGGCCTCGGCGGCTACCTTTTGGTATCGCAGCTGTTCAAGCGCGATACGCTGCTGATCGTAGCCCGACAGATCCCCATCTGCGAAACGGGCCCGGCCGGCCTCAGCAGCCCGATCAAACACGGCGGTGGCCTTTTGCCAGGCTTGCAAATTTTTCTCGGCGAAATACGTTTCAACGTACGCTTTCTGGACTTCAAATGTAATTTGACGTCGGACATCAGCCAAGAAGAATCGCTCTGCCTCAACCTGCTGCCCCGCAGCGGCCACCTTTGACCAGCGCGTCCACAGAAAATGCAGAGGCAGACCACCGGAAAGGATCCACTCGCCAACATCCGTGTCATTAAAACTCAGGTCCTCCCGGTAATATGTGAGCGTTGGATTGGGGAAAATACCCGCTGTGGTTTTCAGTCCCTGCGCCCGTTTCACGGCATCTTGTTGAATCGCAATGGCCGGATAGTTTTCCAAAGCCCGGTCGACCGCTTGCGGCAAAGTTAATGTCAGTTTCTCTCCCTCAATGTCTTGTGCCACAGCTCGCGCGGCAAAAAGAGTAACAACGAGACACACTATTGTTTGAATTCGTTTCAAAGGAAATCCTCCACAAATGCAAAGAGTAATTATCACCAGGACAAAAGATCACGAGTGATTGACCGTGATCGATCTCCGGCAGTTAAGAAATAAAGGGGTTTTTCTTAATGAAGGTTAAGCTTGTGGAGGAGATAGATTTGTCGCCGTAAGGACGCAATAATCCTGTTGCGGTTGCAGCGGTAACAAGTTGAAAGCATATTGACGGGAAACCTTATGAGAATTACTTTCGAGAGATGATTTAATAGATGAAACCAGGGTAGATAAAAATTTGACCGGATTGAACGTGTTGCCGGAATGCCCCTGGATTACCCCCACCATATCCTCATGTGCAGTAATCGTATCGCAAAAATGTTGAGATGTGGTATCTTCCTGCTTGCCGTCTGCGTGGTGTGCGGATGTGTGTGTTGAGAAAGGCGCCGTGTGGGAATGATATCCGCTATTTACCGAGTCGTGATGATGCTCTTCAGCGTGATGATGGAACAAAGGTGCCAAAATGATAGAAATTAAATAAAATACCATCACCAAAATTCCAGATAAATCAAACTTCTTTTTTTTCGTGCAAAATATCATGCCATAAAAATAAACAATTACCGATAGAAAGTCAATACTGATTCGAGAGCCAGAATCTCAGAACCTGGAGTTTGCAGGTTAGCAATATTATTGAATTAAGGTTTCATTAACATATAACAACAGCCTGAGCTGTGCCAAGGGATTAATTGCACCTAACGTTTTGTTAAAAATAAGCCTTCGAAAGAGCAAAAAACCAACCCAAAAACCCGCAGACCTTGGTCAGCTCAAGGCAAAGTTAGAAGTCCCAACTTGCCAAGGGCTCTTCAGGCAATGTTGGAAATATATAGTGCTAATTTATTTTCCTCAGGTTCTCAACTAATAAGATGATGACACGACGTGAAAGTAGTGCGGGAGACGTTTATAAAAAGCAGCTTGCCTTGAAATTAGCTTAAAGGTACGTGATAGGATTTCCCCATGTGTTCGTAATCCTGAGTTTGCTCTTTAGCAAGCTTTGTCCGAATCTGTTCAAAAAGACGGACTTGCTCCTCCGAATATAAACGCTCCCCGCAATGCAGACAAACTTCTGCCTGTACGGTTACAACAGCGGTATGCTTGCCGCCACGAAGAATCTTCTCCACTTCTTTTTCGATAAGTTCGTTGCCACAAATAGGACATTTATCAAAAGGCTTCATTATTTCTTCTTTCTGATTTTGAAATCGATCCATCGCTCAGGATCAGGTCTGTAGACTGTGATTAGTACCGCCCATTTCGTTTTTTTATTGTACGCCCAGACCGAATGAACCGGTTCACCTGCGAATGTTTGGCCATAGATTAAGCAACTGGGATAGGGTTTGTCTTTAGGATAATCTTCAATTATTTCTCCGTTCAATACAGAGAAGTATACTTCTTCATATTTTAGTTTATCAGCTTGCGCTTCTTCATCGGCGTGATCCGTGATCCGAATCCTCTTTGCTCCAATGGCTTCGACAACTCTTTCGATCTCCATCTTAAGAAAATATACATTATGCGCAATTTAACCGCAAGGTTCATTTTGCAAAATTTCTTCTTTTTAAGAGCACGGATATTTTACACTTCTAACATATAATTGAATGACCGAAAAGTAGTGTTGTAATACGACTATTGAAGGTTTGGGCTGCAGAATTTTACCATTTTGAGGCATGCGTGTGCAGTCCAAATCTGAAAGCCAGGCACAAAATCACGTATTTGGACAACATTTTCGCAGTCTAAACCCAAACGTATTCATACATCCAAATCAAATCAACAAAATTGCTGCAATTCAGGGTGATGCGTTATGAATCTGCCTTCATGACCGCTGAAGATGTTTGCATTCAGTGTAGGATTGTCAATTATCAGATTGGGGTGTGTCTGAAGGTACCTTTCAGTCGATACTCCGATTCTCTGTCTCCGTAGGGGGAAGCCGTGCGTTGCAGTCTGGATTTTTTCGATTATACATAAAGTAAACAAACTTATATTGTAAAATGCAAGGGGAAAATAGTGTGGGAGAAGTGTGAAGATACGCCTTCCTAAGTCTCGCCGTATCCGAAAAGATGCCGCACTCGCCAGAGACGCCACCCTTGAGTCGGTAGATACGGATCCGCCGCCGATATAGGTCGACGTCGTCGATCTTAAGCAATCCCACTTCCGAAGCCCGCAGACCCATATATTTGTAAATCGTGTTGAACATGGCCCGGTTGCGCTCGTCCTTTATTTTAGCAAACAGCCGGGCGACCTCTTCCGGGTGAGATATTTAATGGTCTTGAGATCGGTGTCGGGTTAACGACCAGTGGCTAACCTTTACCGTGTCAGGGTTTCCAACAAACAGCGGAGCGCCAATAAGATTTAGTAAGCTTCTTGGCGTACGGACTTCTACGTTTAAAGTCCACGCAACTATTCCGATGTTGGTTTTATTAAAAACTCCTCACTTTTTATTATCTCCTGCTGTGATGAAACAACATCGACTCGCCACTTGCCGTCCCATTCCTGCAAAATCTTCTTTGAGCTCCAAGTTCGCCAGGATTTTGATTTGACCGCCAGATTAACATTTGCCTTCTCTTCGTCTTCATAATACCACACATGTGAAATCGATGTTGTATCGGTAGCACCGATAATTTTTGTAAAGCAATAGACCTGTCCTACTGTATCCGCAAAAACAGTGTCCACCGCTACGGGTTCCCTTTCTTCTACAGCAGTACAAAACACCATTTCCTCGATTTCCAAATTTTCTTTCTCTTGAGGCGTAACAGTCGCGGTCAATAATAATAGAACTAATGACAGAAAAGATAATTCTCTAATCATAATACCTCCCACTGTTCTTACTTTTGGGTTATAGCAGACATAGAATCTCCAACTCACCCCAATCGGTCGCGGTTGTTCAACCACGAATTTCAGCCGCACGACTGAGTGACATTGCACAATCGCAAACTTCTGAAGATGTTTTGGTCAATTCTCTTAAAGATAACATAATGCCCTTGATGAATCAAGGGAAAAGTACATACCAGTAAATAAAAGTCCTTGGCCACCAAGAAAGCGAATTATGGGGTTATGGTCTTATTCTCAGCAGCCAAGGTTTACAAAGTCACCTCCATGATGGTTTTTCTCTCGTTCTGATCCCGTATTTCTGGATTCCACAATGCGCGGTGGATATATCACAGAAACAAACCTTCGGCTCCTCGCGACCACCTCGTGTAAATATTTCCACCGTACTACTGGCCATGTCCGGTACAATGCCCAGCATCAGCGGCGCGACGCGTAGCGCTGCCGGCTGCATGTCGTTGTGTACCCCCGGCATGGGCATGAACCCCGTTGGATGGTTTATCCCACGGGGTGAACTAATAGGTGCAAGTCCCTTGTAAGTGAATCTCTGTATGTTAAATGTACAGCAATTACTAGCGAAAGGCAACTGCACAATCCCGACGCTTCGGGATTGTGGGGAGGAAGCCTGTCCCGTTAGATGGAAGGGCTAGTCACGAAGCGGCACGTTTGAAACGGCCAGTGCGGACCCGCACACCGGGTGTTGTGGGGATCCGGGTTAAATGGCGTTGGGCAGCCGTTGTGCGACCGCCTACACAAACCAGGCAATTACGCAGAGTGATAGAGTTGGCTCCACGCTGGTGTTAGGCGAGCGACTAACATAGAGCGCCGCTTCAAATCGATCCGTATTCCCTGTCAACGACGGACAATTCACACCAACTGGCGTGGAGAAGACGACCGTCAGGTGCTCTTGGTGGGGTGGGACATAGGGCAGAAGAGGCGATTATAAACCAAACCTTTGGTCATCTTTGTTACCGCAATCGATGGAGTTGGGGGCACTTCGGGCTTAAGTAGAATGGGAAGGAAGTCGATTCCCCCCAAACCTCCAAATCATACGGCAAAAATTGTTTAAATATCAGTGCCCATAGTACCATTAGGTGTTGTGACCGTGAAGCCGTCTGCCAATACACCAGTAGAACCATCTGTATTGGTTACGCGAACATCCCAAACGCGTGGCCGCGGTGGTCCACCGCTGGGTGCAGTAACAGTGCACGTGATGGTATTTGCATCGACAAAGACAATGTTGGAAGCTGTTGGCGCTGGCCCATTAGCGTTTTCGAACGTCACATCAGGTCCCGCTGCAAAGCCAGTCCCGCTGATCGTCACATCTACAGAAGTATCGGCTTGCATTGAATTCGGATTGATTTGAGTGACAGTAACACCCGGCGCTGATCCAACGGTAATAGTAATAGCATCGCTACCGGTTTTTCCGCCTGAGTCGGTTACCTCTGCAGTAATCATATGGGTGCCGTCACTTAAAGTTGTAGAGAAACTTCCACTGGCACCGATTTGACTGTCTATGTTGGAAGTCCAGACCAGGTTCGCGGTTAAATCTCCGTCCTCTGTGTCGCTTGCAGATCCTTGAAAAGTAATTGTCTCCCCTGATGCAAAGCCGGAGCCAGCCGCTGGGTCGGTAATAGTTACAACAGGCGGGTCATTAACAGGTCCGGACCCGTCATCGCAGGTACCATCTCCTCCGAATGCTGTGGCATTCACAAACAGCAGCGGCTCATTAGACGCAAACTCATTAGTAAACCCGCAGGGGTCGCTTTGTGGAAGCGCTGCATTCAGAATGGCTTGCTCAATCGCGTCTACGCTTGCAGCATCCGTTGCTGGCGCAAGACCATTGGCATGCAGGTAGAGGGCAACAGCACCAGTTACATGTGGGGATGCCATCGAGGTGCCGCTGATCGTGTTATACGCGCCATCCTTCCAGGTGGAAAGGATACAGACGCCGGGGGCTGCGATATCGACTTCCGGCCCGAAATTGCTAAAATTGGCGAGGGATTCGTCCTCATCGGTACGGCACGTCGGAGAGCCGATCCCACCGCCCCTGCCGTCGAAGTCCGAGAGGGCGGAAACCGCCAGAACCTCAGGATAGGCATTCTTGACACGATTATCATTGCCCGCCGAGAGACTGAAAACCACGCCTTCGTTGACCAAACCGCAGATAGCTGTGTGCACTGCGTCCGAGTTTGCGTCGCAAGGACTAGAATCATCATTGGTACTAATACTCATATTGGCCACGGCAAAGTTGATTCCAGGGCTGCCACCGATGTTCTTATATTCTTGTTTGCGAGCTGCAACCCAATCAATACCCGCAACCATATCATCGGTAAAGCAGAAGCCGCTGTTGCCACACACTCTCACAGCCCATACACGAACACCCGGCGCGACGCCTACCACCCCAAATCCGTTGTCAAGAGCGCCAACCGTGCCAGCAACGTGGCTGCCATGACCGCTGCCGTCCTTCCATTTCCTGGACGGCCCATTGCCGAAGTTAACACCACCTGCTACGTTTAAGTCAGGGTGATCTCCATCAATACCCGAGTCGATGATAGCGACATCAGCGTCGACGCGCACATCGTCCACTCCATCGATGTCTGCACTTGGGTTCCTGTCAGCTTCAATCCGGTCGATGCCACTCGGTAGGTTCTGGGCATCGAGTTGTTGGACGTGCACCGCTTCAATTTTAAGCACACGGGGGTCGTTTCTTAACGCATTGAGGCGACCGGCAGGAACGATTCCGGAGAAACCTTTGACAGCAGTTTCAAATGTGTGACCTAGTGCAATTCCGTGAGCCTGAGCCATTTCACTGGCTACAGAAGCCGGCTCTGCAATTTCGAAGTTAAATAGAACAATGTAACGGTCTGGGACAGGCTGACCTGTGTTCGCAAGTTCAAGAAGTTGAGCGTTGCTAAATTCCTGTTGCGGGTGTGTTGGTGAAATTTTGGAACCGGAACATCCACTGAGGATGAGTAGCGTCCCCAAGAAAAGGCAGAACACAATGTTGAGACATTGTCTTCGCCTGTAAGTGATAAGAAAATTCATGAATCTGCTCCTTATAATATTGCAATCGATTAGGCGATTCCTTTGTGTTCAATGCGTGCACAGTTATCATTAATCGCCGTTAAGGAATTTAATTAAAATAGGGTACTTGCACTTTTCTTCGTTTGCAGAAGAAGTTGCGGGCGCCCGACTTGGCCGGAAGGTGTT
>JAABYK010000582.1:0-7484 GCA_011775825.1 Candidatus Zhuqueibacterota bacterium
ATGCGATATTTGCGGCCAGGAGGGGGCGCGAATTCGCAAAGTAACAGAACCGCACGGCAAGGGGAAAGTTTTACTAATCATAGAGAATATTCCCATGATTAGCTGCCCGAAATGTGGTGAAGTTATTTTACCGCCGATACGCTACACGAAATTGAACGTATCAAACTTCACCGTAAGAATTTGCTTCAGAACGCCCTTTTCCCGTCGCTTTATTTGCATCTTGAGAGCCATGAAGTTGAATTGGCAAGTTCGATGGCCAACTTCACCTCACGTCGGGAGCAGTAATGTTTGGTGAAATGGACTGTCCATGTACAGATTTTCTTTAATCATTTTGACTCTTCAATTATTTTGACTGTTTTTGATTAATATTTATGATTAAGCGACTTTTAACAATCGCCGGCTCGGATTCCGGCGGGGGCGCCGGGATTCAAGCCGATTTGAAGACATTTCATGCTTTCGGTTGCTACGGCACGTCCGTTTTGACGGCTATTACTGCGCAGAATACCCTGGGCGTACACGGCGTCCAGGATTTGGAGCCCGAGTTTGTAGCTCTGCAGTTGGAAGCGGTTGCCACGGATATCGGCGTGGATGCCGCCAAAACCGGTATGCTTTCCAATGCGGCAATCATCAAGGCATTGGCGAAGAAAATTTGCGAGTTGGAGATTCCGCATTTGGTAGTGGACCCGGTTATGCGAGCGAAGGGAGGAGATCCTTTGCTTCGGGAAGATGCCCAAAGTGCGTTGATCGAAGAAATCGTGCCGCTGGCGGAAATCATCACGCCGAATATTCCGGAGGCAGAGACTCTGGCCGGGATAACCATCGAGAGCAGAGAGGATATGAAAGAAGCTGCGAAACTCATTTGTGAGAAGGGCGCCAAATATGTTTTGGTAAAAGGCGGGCACCGCAGTGAGGACGCTCTGGACATTTTATATGATGGCCAGGGTTTCACGGAGTACTTTGCCGAAAGAGTCCCGACAAAAAACACCCACGGCACAGGGTGCACGTATTCTGCGGCCATTGCTGCCAATCTGGCGTTAGGCTATGACATCAAGCAAGCCGTCTCCGTTTCCAAGAAGTATATTACGAAGGCGATTGAGGCCAGTCTGGAGCTTGGTGCAGGAATCGGTCCTCTAAATCATTTCGTTGAAATAAAAAAGACAACCCATTTTTGAAACCTTCATGGTTTGTTCTTATCGTTCTCTCTCCAATCTCTTGGTTCGTAAGTTCTTCCGCTTCCTTTTTGCATTTCTTACTAAGATATTTTTTTAATGAAAATGAGATTAACTGAAATCTCTGCGGTTGGAATTTTTTCCGCTTTGGCGTTTGCTGGCGGTTATCTCTTCATAGCCGTGCCCAACGTGGAGATTTTTACAGCCATCGTGTTTTTGTCCGGTATTTTGCTTGGTTCCAGGAAAGGCATGTTAGTTGGCTTGATCGCCCAAACACTCTATTCGATTTTGAATCCATACGGCGTTGCACCGCTGCCATTGTTGGTGGCGCAAGTCACGCATCGCATCCTCGTCGGGTACGTCGGGGGACGTTTTCAAACAATGCTCAACCCTGAATCGACGGCCTGGGTCAGCACAGCTTATTTGGGCTTCACCGGGTTGGTGCTGACTTTGCTTTTCGATTTTATGACCGATGCCAGCTCTTTTTTTATCTCTGGATTCTCCCTTGAGCAAATGAAGGTCACCTTCACGTTGGGTTTGGGTTGGTATGTTGTCCATGCTATTGGAAATACTCTGATTTTCGCCATTGTTTTACCGGTCATTATCAAGGGAGTGAAGAGAGTGGATCAGCTAAGAATGGCCAATTTGAGTTGAAAAGAATCGAGCACAAATTCGTCTTTGTTGCAATTTTCATGACCCTTTTCACCCCTGGACGAAACATCGGACAAATCATTACCTCCACAAGTGATTCATCTACTGCCACCGAAATGGACTCCCTGAATTCGAGGACTGAGCCAATTGCAAGCAGATGGATTGCAAAAGATTCGGAAATCAGCAGAATTCTTGCTGAGGATGTGGTTGATTATGTGCCATTGCTGCCAAATGTGACTGCTTTGGACAGGGGAAGCATCGGCCAGTTTTCTCCATTCATATTCAGAGGCTCAAGTCAAGCTGACGGTAAAATCGCATTGGATGACATACTCCTGGACGAACCCATAAACGGATTCGTAACCAGTAAGTTCCTGCCTTTAAATATAGTGGAAGGTCTGGAATTTTTCGGGCCAGGATCCGTTGCGCCGTTTGGTCTGACAGCCGCTGGAGGTATGTTGCGAGCTGAGACCTACGAGTTTCAAGGGGGTCGGCCTTTTTCCAAAGTCTTATTTCGTGCTGGAGATTTTGGGTACAGCGATATCGGCATCATGTTCGGGTTGCCCATTACAAAGAAAACGGACTTTTTGATCGATGGAAATCGTCAGGAATTTGATGGGCTAAACAATAGCCACGAAGGCACCCGGGTTCTAACCAAAGTCTCTCATCAAGTCAACAACGTTCTTATCAAGCACCTGGCTTTTTTGAACAAGAACGATGTTACAGTCCCTGCGCCTTTTCTCCCCAATTGGGTGCCTGGGAATGTGGTGAGTCAATGGGAAGAAGATCGTCTCGACCAGGTGCTATCCGTCAGAGTTGGAAATCTGGCGCAGGCGGGACGTCGCCTCCTCGGGCGATTGCATTTCACCAGGATTCAACAGGAGTCGACAGTAGATACCCTTTCCTTTGATAACGAGAATCTTACTATTAAAACTAATTTTAATTACGACTTACTGCTTGGCAATCATTGGTTGACTATTGGCGGTGAGTTTCGCCATGATGATTTAAATAGTGTGCAATTGGTGGACCACAATGATGGATTTGGCCGTGTGTTTGTCAGAGATGTGTACCGCCTTCCTGAGAAATGGGAAATCGGCATTCAAGTCAATCTGGAAAAACATGAGGAATTCTCCCTGGCTGTCAATCCATCTTTGCGGGTCGCATACGAGCCCTCTAATAGACAGAGTTTATGGTTTGGTGCTCAGCGGTCCAAACGATACCCGACCTTTGCTGAACGCTTTTGGCCAACCGAATTCTTTCGAGGGAACCCAAGTCTTTCGGATGAGGAAAGTTCTGCAATTGAGATTGGCTACGCCTTTGAGAAAAAGGACCAGTTTAAGTTCCGGACATCCGTGTTTGCTAATCGGGTTGAGGATTGGATCGGCAACTCGATACTTGCCGATACGCTGGCAATTGCCGTATCGAATTTGGATAATCGCACCACCGCGGGTTTGGATTTGAAATTCAGCTGGGATTTTTGGCGTACGGGCCGATTTGGGTTTGTTGGTTCCTATCTGAATCTGACGGAACAGTCGCCCGAAAAACAGTTGCAGGTTCCGGAATATGCTATTTATAGCTACCTGGAAGTCGGGCATCATTTCTTCGAAAAGTTTGTGTTTTTCAGGGCGAGGTTCGTGGGCAGGGTGCTCGGAGAACGGCATGGCATAAACTTCTTGACGGCCAGATCCACCCCCACAAGAGTCGATTTGGATTCTGAAGTGATTTTCGACGCACAAGCGACCGCTCAGTTTTCTGATGCAAAAATCACCGCCTCTTTTGAAAACATTTTTGGCATAAGTTACGAACTCGTGCCTGGTTTTCCTATGCCTGAAAGAATGTTTAGATTTGGTATCGAGTGGGCCTTCCTGGACTAGATTTGACCATTCGTTTAGTGAAGGATTGACCTTCAGGCATCAGTTGCTTGTGGATTCAGCAGCCCCAGAAGATAGTGAACGGCTTGATCAATCCGCTTGCTTTTAAAACGATTGATTATTGGGAGTTGCTGTTTTATCTTTTTCCAAGACAGATAATGTAGCCATTCATTTTATATGATACAGAGAACCCAAATTAATGTTCGGGGGGTTGTGCAAGGGGTGGGATTCCGTCCCTACGTCTTTAATCTCTGCAAAAAACTTGGGTTACGTGGGTATATTTTGAACGACTCGACAGGCATTCAAATTGATGTCGAGGGTGAAGATGCACTCATTACAAAACTCTTAGAATTATTGCGATCGAATCCCCCGCCGTTGGCGAACATTGAGACGTTGAATTATCGAGATAATCTGCCTGTTGTTGGTTATCGAGAGTTCTCAATTAGACCGAGCCAATCCGTCAGCGAAAAATTTGTCCTCCTCTCACCAGATATAGCCACCTGTGATGCTTGCTTGCAAGAACTTTTCAATCCGGAAGATCGCCGTTACCGCTACCCTTTCATCAATTGTACAAACTGTGGTCCGCGATTCAGCATCATAATAGACATTCCGTACGACCGTGCAAAAACCACAATGGCTGAATTTCCGATGTGCGAGCTTTGCCAAAGTGAATATGACGATCCTTCGAATCGGCGGTTTCATGCCCAGCCGAATGCGTGTCCGAGCTGTGGACCTATGGTGCAATTGTTGGACAGTAATGGCCATACTTTGGATGAGTCGGCATACTCATCCATAGATGGCGTTCATGCGGCAAGCAACCTTCTGAAACAAGGGAAGATTGCTGCCATGAAAGGGATCGGAGGCTTTCATCTGGTATGCGATGCGTTAAATGAGGAAGCCGTTTGCACTCTTCGTCGTCGAAAATATAGAGAGGATAAGCCATTTGCCCTTATGGCTTTGGATATAGCAGCGATTGAGGAGTATTGTCATATCAGCTCTGCGGAGAAACAAATTCTGACTTCGCCACAAAGGCCCATTGTTTTGTTGCCAAGAACAGAAAATTCCAGGATTGCGCCATCGGTTGCTCCTAATCAAAAACACCTTGGATTCATGCTTCCATATANNCAGCGGTAATTTTTCGGATGAACCGATCTGCTATAAGAACGAAGATGTGTTGGAACGATTAAAAAGCGTCGCCAATTTCTTTTTAATGCACGACCGAGAAATTCACATCAGGTGTGATGATTCCGTAATTCGCGTTTGGGATGAAAAGGAAACCATTATTCGTCGATCACGGGGATTCTCGCCTTTTCCAATCAAGATGGATTTCAAATTTAAGAAACCCATCCTCGCTTGCGGTGCGGAGTTAAAAAATACATTTTGTTTGACTTATGATAGTTACGCCTTCCTCAGTCACCACATCGGTGATTTGGAGAATTTAGAGACCTTGATTTCGTTTGAGGAAGGGGTAGAACATTTCAAGCGCTTATTTAATATCGAGCCCGAAGTAATCGCTTATGATTTGCATCCCGACTACCTTTCGACAAAATACGCTCAGAAACTGGAGGGCGACTTGCAAAAAATCGGTGTCCAACATCACCACGCCCACATAGCCAGTTGTATGGTGGAAAATGACGTGGCGGAGAAGGTCATCGGGGTGGCGTTGGATGGCACAGGTTACGGCACCGATGGACATATTTGGGGTGGGGAGTTCTTGGTAGCGGATTTTGAACAATTTGAGCGGGTGGCGCATCTGGAGTATGCGCCAATGCCTGGGGGTGTCAAAGCGATTCAAGAACCCTGGCGCATGGGGGCAGCCTATCTATATCAAAGTTTCGGGGAAGACTTTTTGAATTTAGGTATCGAGTTTGTGAAGGAAATCGATCATTCAAAATGGCATATTTTGAAGCAACTGATCGACAAAAACCTAAACAGCCCCTTGACATCCGGTATGGGACGCTTATTTGATGCCGTGTCTGCAATTCTCGGAATTCGAAGCGAGGTCAATTATGAGGGCCAGGCTGCTGTTGAATTGGAGATGCAAGTATCGGCAGATTGCCAGGATGCGAATGTCCTTGAGGTGAATTTTGAAAAAGGAGTCGTCAAGACGCATGCCTTAATAGAAGCGATCGTAAACGATTTACAAGCCGGGATTGACACTGGCAAGATTTCGGCCAAATTCCATAATGCACTTGTGGAGATGATACGCAACGTCGTTTCCAGAATTCGGGAGGAACGAGGTTTAAACAGAGTCGCATTAAGTGGGGGTGTGTTTCAAAACATGTTTCTTTTAGAAAGAATATGTCAAAAACTGCTAAGCGAGAGATTTGAAGTTTTGACTCATCATAAGGTACCGACGAATGACGGAGGCATCGCCGTGGGTCAGGCCGCGATTGCTAATGCCAAGGTGTGATTTGTACAAACTAAAAACTGCAATTTTTGCTAGTCTAGACTAGTTATCGGTGTTTGTAGTGCGGTCGTAAGGCCGCAAATCTCTGATAACACGTGCCAGACATGCCACAAAGAAATTATTGTCTCTTCCAGGAAACATTTTTTTTGAGCCTAATGAGAATTTTTGCTTGACATTCTGAAGCTATTAATTTATATTGATTCAAATTTGTAAAGACACGGGTAATCTTAATTCGAAACTTTTCGGATTGGGAAATGGAAGCCGGTGAGAATCCGGTGCTGCCCCGCAACTGTAAGCAGCTACGAAAGTCGCATTAGCCACTGTCCGAAGCGTTGGGATGGGAAGGCGCGACGAGTAGGGTAGAAGCTGTAAGCCAGGAGACCTGCCCGTGGAATCCTTCGAGGGAAGGGCTTCTGACTTATTCGATCACTTAAACCCCAACTTCCTTTCCCTGGAGGTTGGGGTTTTTTGATTTTAAACCCCTCCTCGCTATTCCACGGCGGTCCTCCTGTTGAGCGCCCCTGGAGGCTCAGATCTTCCCGGGGGATCAAACATAATTCTGCCTTTAATTTTCTTTAATCGCCAGGAGAACTATGCATAGNNATCCTTGGTATTCATTCGTCAGCGGCCCAATCACCGGTGAAAATCGAAGGCCAGGTCTTTTCCTCTGCAGGCGAGCCCTTGGAAAGCGCCAATGTCATTGTGGAAGGCACCAACTACGGCGACGCCACCGACGCCTGGGGATCGTATCAAATCGCCGGGGTGCCCCCCGGAAGTTACCGTCTGCGCTGTCTGTTGATTGGCTACAAAGAGAGGCAGCAAAAGATAGACGTCAGGAGCGATATCACCACAAAAATCAATTTTCACCTGCATCCCGACACCTTGTTGCTTAAGGAAGTCACGGTTACCGGCAAGAAGGCCATTTCGAGTTTGACCGAATTGGCGCCATCGGTTGAGATCATCACGGCGGAAGAGATTCAAAAAAGCGGCGCCCAAACAGTCGCCAAATTGTTAGCAACGGTTCCCGGCGTTTTTGTTAAAAGCTACGGTCGTGCCGGTGCTCAGCAAACGGTTTCGCTCCGAGGTAGCGAATCAAATCAGGTTTTGGTGTTGATCGACGGTCAGAGATTTGCCAGCGCACAGAACGGCACCGCAGACTTAAGTGCCATTCCGCTGTCTTCCATCGAGCGCGTCGAAATTCTCAAAGGCGGCGCCTCCGCTCTCTTCGGCAGTAACGCCATGGCCGGCGTGATCAATATTCGTACGAAATCGGGAACCCGCACTAAGAAATTGGATGTTTCGCAGCACTCGAGTTTCGGTTCGTTCGATACCCGAGAATTGGCTGTGCAACTCGGCCAATCGTCGAGTCGCTTAAAATACAATCTT
>JAABYK010000582.1:7640-7815 GCA_011775825.1 Candidatus Zhuqueibacterota bacterium
TACCATTTGCAGTCCGGAACCCCTGGGGAGATTGCCAACCCGACGCCATTTGCACGCTCCGAAGATATCCGCTATCTGTCCCGCTTCACATTTCAGCAGGAGTTAAATCGACAATGGCACACTTCATTGACCGGATTTTACAATGTGTTCAAAAACCGGTTTCACGATCCCGAGT
>JAABYK010000453.1:0-167 GCA_011775825.1 Candidatus Zhuqueibacterota bacterium
ATGTCGTTCAATGTGTGAATTTTGCCCGGGAGCATGAGCTGCTGTTGTCCATCAAAGGCGGCGGTCATAACATTTCGGGACTTGCTGTTTGCGATGGCGGACTGATGATCGACATGTCGCTAATGAGAGGGGTTTGGGTGGACCACAGTACCAACACGGTTCATGCG
>JAABYK010000453.1:259-1098 GCA_011775825.1 Candidatus Zhuqueibacterota bacterium
ACGGCAGATGGACGCATTGTGCGAGCTAGTGAACAGGAAAACCCTGATCTATTTTGGGGATTAAGAGGCGGCGGTGGCAACTTCGGAGTGGTCACCAAATTTGAGTACAAGCTTCATCCTGTCGGACCGGAAATCGTGGGCGGTGTAATAGCCTGGAAAGGCGAAGACGCAAACGATGTACTGGAATTGTACCGAACCCTAACCGAACAAGCGCCACCGGAACTTACCTCGGTGGTTTTGTTACGTCCGGCCCCACCGGCGCCTTGGCTGCCAAAAGAGATTCATGGCAAGCCAATAGCAGCTATCCTTGTCTGTCACAGCGGAACAATCGAAGAAGGGGAAAGACTGGTAACCCCAATTAAAGCATTTGGTTCTCCAATTGGAGATGTGATCCAACGACGACCCTATATTACACAGCAGAGCCTGCTGGATGCGACGCAGCCCAAAGGGCGGCGTTATTACTGGAAGTCCGAATATTTACCCGGACATGATCCCCAGATGCTTGAAAAATTTGCCGAGCACGGCAGTTATATCAAATCGCCTCATTCAGCGATCATCCTTTTCCAGCTCGATGGAGCACTGAATAAAATTCCTGTTGAGCATTCTCCGGTTGGAAACCGCAAAACCAAGACAGTTTTGAATATCACTGCTTCATGGGAATCACCCGAAGATGACCGGGAAAACATTGAATGGGCGCGAAACGCTTGGCAGGATCTGCGCCGTTTTTCCACAGGCGGCACATACGTCAATTTTCTCACCGAAGAGGAGGTCGGTGACCGACTTCAAGATGCCTGGGGGAAAAACTATGATCGGCTGGTTGAGATCAAGACCAAATGGGA
>JAABYK010000453.1:1225-1414 GCA_011775825.1 Candidatus Zhuqueibacterota bacterium
TTAGAGGCTCAAATTGATCATGTCATGCTTGCTGTCAGAAATCTGCCTGCAACCAAACTGCTTTTTTATGGATAGCCTTGGCTTTAAAGCGGGTCCCGGCAGACGCCTCCCGAACGGGATGGAAAACTTCATACTTGGATTCTCGAATAAAACATATTTAGAACGGGTTACCGTATATGATGCCGAAAA
>JAABYK010000344.1 GCA_011775825.1 Candidatus Zhuqueibacterota bacterium
GGCTTGGTTTTGCGGGCCTTGTTTGCCAACGTGCAGCTTCCCTGGGTTGTGCTCATCGGGTTGATCATGTTGGCTGCCGCCGGACGTGAGGTTATGGCGCGGCAGAAGCGGCGGTTCAGCGGATGGTGGGGATTTGGCGTCGGTAGCGGCTCGATGTTTATTTCATCCTTTGCGGTGACCATGTTAGCTCTCATCGTGGTAGTCGGCGCACAGCCCTGGTATCATCCTCAATATGCCATCCCGCTGTTGGGCATGCTTTTAGGCAACACGATGAATGGCATTGCTCTATCGATGAATCATTTAACGCAGACCGCCTGGCAACAACGTAGCATTATTGAACAACGCCTTATGCTTGGCCAGACCCGTGACGAAGCCATTGCCGACATTCGCGGCGACAGCATGCGCACAGGCATGATTCCTATTATTAACGCCATGGCCGCGGCGGGGATCGTGAGTTTGCCGGGTATGATGACCGGGCAGATTCTGGCTGGCAGTCCGCCCACCGAAGCCGTCAAATATCAGGTTTTGATCATGTTTCTGATAGCCGTCGGCACAGGCTTCGGCACCATCGCGGCAATCTGGGCAACCTCCAGGCGACTGTTCGACCATCGTCATCGGCTCCGGCTGGACCGTTTAAAACTGACATAATGATTAGCCTTAAGCAAGACCTCTGCAGTAATCGAGAATTGGCGGATGTCTTAATAGTGCTTGATGATAAAAAGGCTCGACGTATCGCCAAGCAACTTGGACTTAAAGTTATTGAAACAGTGGGTTTGCTTTTACGCGCGAAGAAGAAAGCCATCATTGCTGAAATCAAGCCCATATTAGATGACCTCCAAAATGTCGATTTTAGAATTGCTAAGATACTTTATCAAAAAGCATTACGATTGACGAAAGAAGAAAAGTGACATTCCTAAGAATTGGCACCCTCGTCACTTCTTTTGGACAATTCACCGTTCTGTCATGATTATGGGCCAATAGTTCGCGCTATTCACAAGCAGACTGACATTGGGTTCAGATGCCAAGAAACATCACCATACCTCCTGTCACTGCAATCACCACACCGGCAGTCGCGTGCGAATAATGCTCCAGTTTGTGCAAGCTCATAAGTCTAATCCCGATATAGGCCAAGAGTGCCTGAGCAATCATCATCACAAGGGTAACAAGGCCAAAAGCTGCTACCACCAGCCACACCGCTGTCCAACTATGGGTGGCTGCGATAAACATCAGAGGAATCAGCGGCTCACACGGCCCGAGAACAAAAATCGCCACGATGGCCCAAACGGTCACGGACTGTTTTGCACCGATCTTGGCATGGTGGTGACGATGGACGTGTTTGATTCCCCAAATGGCGTAGGCCAAACCAAAGCCGATGAGAAGCAAGCCNNTCGACGAACCGACATGCCCGAATCCGGAAAGCAGCGTTACCCAGGTCAGTTTTGTTTTCGACCATTTTTGTGCGCGACCAACGCTGACGAATGGCACCCAATGGTCCGGGGCCAGAGCATGAACCACCCCAATGGTCAACGTCGACATCAACAAAACCGATAGAGAATAGAAGTTCTGCATCTTTTCCTCCGAAGGTAAAAGCACCTCAACAAATTCTCGGCAATTGTTCACCGACCAGCATATCCACAATGCGCCAGCCGCCAATGTGCGTCTGCATGGACACCAAACCCGGTTTGTCTTCAACCACATCGCCAATGATGACGGCTTCGCGTCCGAGGGGATGTGCTTGCATGGCTTTGAGCACACTCTGTGCTGATTCCCGCGCCACCGCTACCACCAATTTGCCCTCGTTTGCCACGTAAAGAGGGTCCATGCCAAGAATTTCGCACGCTCCGGCCACGGGCGCTTTCACCGGGATGCGACTTTCCTGGATGCGTATGCCGACGTTTGAAGCGTCTGCAAACTCGTTTAAGGTTGCTGCAAGTCCGCCGCGTGTCGGATCCCGCATGGCATGCACGGCACTGCCTCCGGCGTCGAGGATTCGCTCGACCAGTCCGTGAAGCGCGGCCGTGTCACTTTCAATGGGTGCGTCGAAGGCCAATCCCTCACGCTTGGAAAGAATCGCCATGCCGTGGTCCGCAAGCGTACCGCTGAGGATAAGCAGGTCTCCGGGTTTCAGATTGGTCGCGCTGATCATGAACTTATGTTCGATGAGCCCAATCCCAGAAGAGTTTATGAAAACTTTGTCGCCTTTCCCCTTGTTAACGACTTTTGTATCGCCAGTCACAATGCTTACCCCAGCCTGCTTTGCCGCCGCACGCATGGATTCTACGATTCTCTTCAAATCCTCCAACTGGAAGCCTTCTTCAATAATAAATCCGGCGCTCAAGAAAAGCGGTTTGGCTCCACTCATGCAGACATCGTTGATCGTGCCGTTCACGGCCAACTCGCCGATGTCTCCGCCCGGAAAGAAAATCGGATCCACGACAAATGAGTCGGTACTGAAAGCCAGCCGTTGTCCGTTTAAATCGAAAACAGCCTGGTCGTCCAGCTTGTTGAGAAGATCATTATCGTACGCCCAGAGAAACAGCTTACCGATGAGATCGTTCATCATCTTGCCGCCGCTGCCGTGGCTAAGTTGGATAGTGTCGTGCTTTGTGATCGGCAGGGGGCATTGTGCGAAACTTTCGGGGGACAGGGTTTTGTTCATGGTTCTCTTTCACTTTTGGCTATCGCAACATGTCTATTTTTGTTGGTCAGAAAAAAGTAGAGTTTTCGGATGAGAATGACCTTGCGCTCCACCCTCCAAGCTCTACGCCATTTGCCTCTCATGCCGACTGTACGCATAATAGGCTGCACACGCCCCCTCGGATGACACCATCGTGGCGCCCAGTGGGGTTTGCGGGGTGCACGCTTTGCCAAAAGCCGCACATTCGTACGGCTTTTTCAACCCCTGCAGCACCAGGCCACTGATGCACTCGGGCGGCTCTTCCACCCGCAGATTGCCGAGTTCAAAAACGGCCTCGGCATCGTAGTCCCGAAACTCAGGTCGCAAGCTCAGTCCACTCGACGGGATCTCACCCATCCCGCGCCATTTACGATCGGAGATTTGAAAAACGCGTTGGATTAATTCCTGAGCAGGACGGTTCCCTTCACGGCGAACGACCCGTGAATACTGATTTTCGACCTTTGTTTCGCCACGCTCCAACAAACTCACGACCATGAGAATGCCCTCGAGAATGTCCATGGGTTCGAAGCCGGTCACCACGATCGGAACGTTGTATTCTGCAGAAATGGGTTCGTACTCTTCCCACCCCATAACCGTGCACACATGACCGGCGGCCAGATACCCCTGCACCCGATTTTGTGACGAGGACAAAAGCGCCTTCATGGCTGGCGGAACCAGCACATGCGAAACCAGGATCGAAAAGTTTTTCAAACCTTCGCGGTATGCCTGCCAGACAGCCATAGCGTTATTGGGAGCGGTGGTTTCAAAGCCGACCGCAAAGAACACCACTCTTTTGTCGGGATTTTCTCGGGCGATTTTTACGGCATCCAACGGCGAATAAACCACACGCACATCGCCGCCCTCGGACTTCACTACAAACAAATCTTTTTCAGAACCCGGTAGGCGCAACATATCTCCAAAGGAGGTGAAAATCACGTCCGGTCGAGACGCAATTTCCAAAGCTTTGTCAATCTGCTCCAGAGGGGTCACGCAAACTGGACAACCCGGACCGTGCACAAGCTCAATCTCGTCAGGAATGAGTTGGTCGATGCCATTCTTGATAATGGAATGCGTTTGCCCTCCGCAGATTTCCATAATCACCCACGGTCTCGTTGTGACGCTTCGGAGTTCGTCCAAAATCTGTCGAGCGATTTCAGGATTACGATATTCGTCGAGGTATTTCATGGATTGGCCCTCCTTTCTTACGCCTTTTATGAAATGGTGATTCTTTTTGAGATGCGTACAGCAAGCATATGCAACCGAGATGTTGGCGGTACGAAATTAGCCTGGCCCCTCGTCGCTTTTATCTTGTTCACCCAGTGGCATACCGAAAATGTCGGTGCCTTCTTGAGCCGCCGCTTGCACGAGTTCCTCCCAAACTTCGTAGGTCTTTTGGGCTTCCTCCTCATCAATGACGCTGATGGCGAAACCGGCGTGCACGATGGCATACTGCCCGGTCTGAATCTCCGGCACGTATTCCAGGCATGCCGTGTTGATGGTTCCAGAGTAGTCTATCCGCCCCATTTTCAGACCTTTTTCTTCATAAACTTCTACGACTTTTCCAGGGATGGCTAAGCACATTTTTGTCACCTTCTTTAAATTATTCTTTTGGCTTTGTCCGTTATAATGGTCTTAAAATCGTCGAATATATCGGTTATAATGGTCAAAAATTTTTTTGACCGTTATAAGCGCCACAAATAATGACGATAGGTCGAAGCAGCTATTTTGTCATCGTTGCTCTGAGTCAGCATCCGCCATCGCCACATCGCTCCGTTCGCCATGAACCTTTTGTTTCTTAGCCATCAAATCCACGAGCCACTCAAACCAGCGCTCAAGCCCCGCTCCGGTGCGGCACGATACTTCGAATATCTCGAGATCAGGGTTGATCCTTCGGGCGTTCTCTTTGACCCGTGTGATGTCGAAATCCGAAGTCCCGAGAAGGTCAATCTTGTTGATGACCATCACGGACGAGCGTCTGAACATGGCGGGATACTTTAGCGGCTTATCGTCACCTTCGGTCGTACTGATGAGCACCACTTTCATGTTTTCTCCAAGATCGAAAGACGAGGGACAGACCAGATTGCCGACGTTTTCGATAAGCAGCAGATCAAGCCCAGCCAAATCAAAGTCCGGCAGGACACGCGAGACCATTTTGGCATCGAGATGACAGGCGCCGCCTGTCATGAGGGGACGCACCATTTTCCCGCCCGCGCGCACCAAGCGGTTGGCATCGTTTTCGGTTTGCACGTCGCCGGCGATGAGTCCAATGCGTAGATCCAGGCTTAGCGCAGCCAACGTTTGTTCCAAAAGGCTGGTTTTACCTGATCCCGGTGAACTCACCAAATTTAGTGAGACAATTCCGCGTTCGGTCATCTGTTTCCGAATCTCCGCTGCCAGAAGATCATTTTCAGACAAGACCTTTTTTTCAAGATTGACTTGTTTGCTCATAGACCATCCATATTTTTGTCGTTTAAATAAAGTCTCTGATTAACATTTTCTGTCATGATGGAGTTTTTACGCGCTTCTCTCATCATCACTCCCGTCGGCGACTTCCAAATAGGCGATGTCGAGTTCTTCACCCTGAGTGACGCGAATGTCCGTCGAATGACAACTGGGACAAGTAAACATAAAATCGTCCACCGCAAAATCATGATGACACATGCGGCATGTCCCTTCCAACGGAACGTGCTCGATTTCGAGTTCCGTGTTGGCCAGAACGGTATCGTTGGTGATGACCTCAAAATTGAACTGCAGCGCCTCCGGGACGACATCACTCAGTGCCCCGATTCGGACAACAATTCTTTCGACCGGCGGTAAATCCCGCCGGTCGATTTCTTCCATCACCGTCGAGACAATGGAATTTGCTATGGTCAGCTCATGCATATTGAGAGAATTCTTATTTGTAATATTGAAATGCTCAAGCGAGCAGTCTATTGTTTCCAGACTTTTGAATCAATCCGGTGACGATTCAAAAGACGATGAAATGTGCGCCGGTCGATGCCACTGTCCCGGGCAGCTTTTGTCACGTTGCCGTTGTGGCGAATCAACATTTGCGTCAGATAATCCCGTTCAAATTGACTCACGATCTTCGCTTTCGCATCTTTAAGCGGGATGTCCACCTGAACTGGCCTGTTCTCAGTCTGTTGTTGTGTCAGTTTCTCGGGCAGATCTTTCACCTGAATCCAGTCATCGGTTGCAAAGGTTATCGCCCTCTCGATAACATTCTCAAGCTCGCGCACATTTCCCGGCCAGTTATAATTCTCCAAACATCTTAGAGCTTCCTCTGAAACGCCTTTTATGCTCTTTGGTGTGGCCCTGGAAAATTTTTTGATGAAATGAATACACAACAGTGGAATGTCTTCTCGTCTGTCCCGTAGAGGCGGAAGTTGGATAGAAATCACATTCAAACGATAATAGAGATCTTCTCGCAGACTCCCCTCTTTGAGTGCCTGCTCGAGATTTTGATTCGTTGCCGAGATGATCCGAACGTCGACCTCAAGAAGTTCATTGCCTCCCACCCGACGAATTTTCCTGTCTTGCAACATACGAAGAAGCTTGACTTGAAGCGTCGGACTTAATTCGCAAATTTCGTCCAGGAAAAACGTGCCCCCATCAGCGAATTCTAACAAGCCATGTTTTCGACGGTGGGCACCGGTAAACGCCCCCTTCTCATAACCGAACAACTCACTCTCAAAGAGGTTCTCCGGAAATGCCCCACAGTTCACCGGGACAAAGGCTTTGTTTTTCCGACTGCTTTGGGAATGAATACTGCGTGCCACTAATTCTTTGCCGGTGCCGCTTTCGCCAACAACAGTGATATTCGATTCGCCTTTGGCCACTCGGGTTATCAGATCGAACACCTGCAGCATGGGTTGGCTCCGGCCAATGATGTTGTCCAGGCCATACTTTCGTTGCAATTCACTTTCGAGCGCCTGTTTTTCTTTATGCAAGTTGCGATGATGTAGAGATTTTTCAACCACCACTCTGAGGCGTTCGGCCTTAAAAGGTTTTTCGATAAAATCGAATGCGCCTTCTCGCATGGCCTCGACGGCCCTTTCCACGTTGCCATAGGCACTGAAAATCACGAACGGTGTTTCAGGGACAGATAGTCTCGCTTTATGGAGCAGTTCCATTCCGGTCATGTCCGGCATGGCTAGATCGCTGATGATGAGATCATATTCGCCTGATTCTATCTCTCTGAGTGCTTTGTGGCTGTCGGTGACCGTTATAATATCACAGTGCCCGTTGTTTTGCAGCACCTTGGTGCAACTTACCAACAGCGCTTCATCATCATCGATGATCAGGATTTTGGCTTTGTCGTTCATGGGTGTTCTCCAGTTCCTTTGTATGATGTTTAACTTCGATGACTTCTCAGTTTGTTACCGGAGTCAGCTCCGGCGTCTCGACCGGAAATGCAATCAGTCAGGAATGTAAAACATGAAGCCCCTCGGAGTGGGTTTGAATGTCCTTCCTTCCAATCGATTTCTTAAACGTCCTGCAAGGTTTTGAAACCTCCAGGACGTCATGTCTCCTATTCCTCAATGTGGCACGTCATGCATTCCTCCTCAACATCGAATGCATCATCGCCGTTGTGGCATTTGCCGCACGATTTGCCCTCGTACATGACCTCCATAGTCAGCGGTTGCTTTTGCGAATCATCCGCCTCAAGAATATCGTACATTCCGGAGTGACAGGCGCTGCAGGACGGTTTGTCCTGGAGCAGAACGTGCGTTTCATGCCTGAAGGTCACGACGCCGGGACTGTCTTCTCCAAGCGGAAACACAATTTCATCGGGCAGCTCCAATTCTTGGTCTAACGGGTCCACTGCGCGGGAAACCGAAGCGGCATCGTCTGATCTGGGATTGTGATTGTCTTCGTAGCTTTTGGTCATGCCGTAGGTGATCATGCCAATCAACAAGAAAGCCCAGAGGGCTAACACCGTATTCCCTGAGAAGACCGGCGAACGGCGACGCGGAGGTGGAACGAAACTGCCGGACTCTAATTCCTCTTTTGGAAATACCGGGAAATGTTTGACAGCAAAACCGAAGATGACAAACCCTAAAGCCACAATGCTCACGGTGACAGCAAACTCTGTCCATTTCGGAAAGTAAGTTTCCGAGTTTAACATGCCGGTGATGCTCACGTTCAATCGGCTTACGATGAATCCCATGATGACCAAAACCGCCGAGAAAAACAAGCCAACTTGCGTCTCCCGGATCTTTGAGATGACTAAAAGCAGCATTGGCAAGATAACCCCGAGTCCAAGCTCTCCCCAAAACAGGACGCTTTCGCGGCTAATTTCAAAAGCCAGGTGGAGA
Organism: Candidatus Zhuqueibacterota bacterium; assembly: GCA_011775825.1. Taxonomy (GTDB): domain Bacteria; phylum Zhuqueibacterota; class Zhuqueibacteria; order Oceanimicrobiales; family Oceanimicrobiaceae; genus JAABYK01. The sequence continues at coordinate 7,996 of JAABYK010000344.1, forward strand.
TTGCCGCGACGTGCCAAATCTTGAAACTTCAAAACAAAATAAACCGCCAATACCACCACAATTACTCTCGCAAGTCCCGTCAGAACGCTGTGCTCCAGACGTTTGCCAAAGGCGCGATAACTCAAGAACGATTCGAAAATTGTCATCGCCAATCCCGCGCCGATGGCCGAAATGAAAAAGAACACCGGCAACAGTGGCGAGTACCAAAGTCCGTGCAGCTTATCCGGGACGATGACGTACAGCGTACCCAAGGAAGATTGATGCAAGGTCGAGAGCAACACACCCGCTATCACAATAGGCAAGTAAATATTTCGGATCATCTTCAAGGGCACTTTTAGATTAAAACGCTCGAAGACGATGGGACTGAACTCGAGAGCCAGCACGATGGTGTACAACATCACGCACCAGGCTACTTCGAACATCACGGAATGGGGGTTCCACATCACCAACGGATGCCAGATGCGGTACGGTCGCCCCAAGTCGAACAACAACGCAACGATTACGAGCGAGTATCCTAAAAACGCCGTCAAAATCGTCGGGCGGCTGATGG
>JAABYK010000049.1:0-24645 GCA_011775825.1 Candidatus Zhuqueibacterota bacterium
CTGATTTTGAGAAGTTTGCTGGGGAACGGCGGGGGGACTGATCTGTGAATAACGGTAACAAAAAAGGTTTTGGCTTAAACTAATTTTAATTAAGGAAAAAAATGGGAAAACGCGGCAGAAAATCGAGAGCGGAATTAACGGTTGTGGGGGGCGCAAAGAAGGACGGGGTTGAAGTTGTCGAGCGTCCCGCGCCGCCCAGCGAACTAACGCCGGAGCAGTCTGACATTTGGCAGGATGTTGTTGAAAGTCTGGCGGCGGATTATTTCACTGAAGAAACGTTCCCTATTTTGACGCAGTATTGCCGTCACGTTTCGAGGGCGCGGCATTTTTCATACCTTGTCAATAAAATGGAATCGCAAAAAAAGCTCGATAAAGACGAGATCAAGGTCTACCGCGATTTGTGCAGATCGGAAGAAGAACAGACCCGAGCTATCGCATCTCTTGCCACGAAAATGCGGTTGACCCACTTAGCGACCTACGACCGAAGGAAAGCGAAGAATCGGAACGAAGGCGATGAGCCCTGGAATGATTAAACCCACGGCTGTCATAGGCGATTGCCAACTATTTTTAGGAGATTGTCTCGACATTATGCCCCATCTTCCGAAGGTTGATGCTGTGATTACAAGCCCTCCCTATGATAATTTAAGAGAATATGGGAAATCATTTTCTTGGGACTTTGAGGGCACTGCACAGCATATAAAAAAAATTATAAAACCTGGAGGAGTTTGCGTTTGGGTCGTGGGGGACCAGGTTAAGGAAGGTTCGGAAACGGGAAGTTCGTTTTTTCAGGCGCTATATTTTAAGGAAATTGGAATGAATATCCACGACACTATGATTTATTGGAAATATGCCTTTCCTTTTCCTGACAAAACCAGATATGCGCAGGTTTTTGAATATATGTTTATTTTATCTTTAGGCAAACCGAAAACCACTAACATTATTAAGGTCCCCACGAAAGTACACAATAGGGTAAAATCATCTTCACGCCAGCGAAACGCCGACGGCACAACAACGCCCATGAAATCCGCAATGGGCAAAGCGGAAAGAAATTTAGAAAACATTTGGATTTATGATGTTGGATTTATGAAGTCGGCCAAGGACTCGTATGTTTTTGACCATCCGGCGATTTTCCCTGAACAGCTGGCACAAGACCACGTTTATTCTTGGACAAATAAAAACGAAACCATCCTCGACCCCTTCATGGGCTCTGGCACCACTGGTGTTGCTTGCGTAAAACTAGGCCGCAAATTCATCGGCATTGAAATCGAAGAAAAGTATTTCGACATAGCCTGTAAGCGCATTGAGGAAGCCTACAAGCAGCCCGATATGTTCATCGAAGAAACCAAGAAAGCCGAACAGGTGGGTTTAGATTTGGCTAGCAATGACTAGGGCCGAACGCAATATAATCTGGATTCAGAAGCATTGCAGGATTCCCGAGGGGAGGGACGTGGGCAAAAAAGTCGAGTTAAGACCTTGGCAAAAAAAATGGGTCAAGGAAATTTACGACAACCCCCACGGCACGCGGACGGCCATAATCACGATAGGAAAAAAGAATGGGAAAACCTCTTTTGTCGCGTTTATTCTTTTGCTCCATCTATGCGGCCCTGAACATCGCAAAAATTCCCAAATCCATAGTACGGCGCTTTCGCGGGACCAGGCGGCGGTTATCTTTGAGCTGGCCGCCAAGATCATCAGGCTGTCCCCTACTTTAAAAAAACACGTTATTCCCGGCGATTCCGCAAAGAGTTTGCGGTGTGAAAAGCTGGGGACGTTCTACAGGGCGCTTTCTGCCGATGCTAGCACGGCGCACGGTAAATCGACCGTTTTGGCGATTCACGATGAACTGGGCCAAGTCAAGGGGCCGAACTCTTCCCTTTACAACGCCATTGAAAACGCAATGGGCGCGCATGAGGAACCCATGTCTATTGTTATTTCAACCCAGGCCCCGACCGATAATGATTTGCTTTCAATTTTAATCGACGATGCGAAAACCGGGAAAGACCCGCACGTTGTTTTGATTATGCACTCTGCCGACGATGATGTGGACCCGTTTTCGGTCAAGGCTTTAAAGCAGGCGAACCCGGCTTATAATGATTTTTTGAACGCCAAGGAACTAAGGGGGCAGGCGGCCAAGGCCAAGCGGATGCCGTCTTATGAAAACGAATACCGCAATTTTACACTGAACCAAAGGGTGGAAACGGCGGCCCCTGCCGTTACAAAAGCGGTGTGGATGCAAAACGATTCCGAACCCAGAGGCGAGAGAATTCTTTATGGAGGCCTGGACCTTTCGGAAGTTAACGACTTGACCGCCCTGGTGCTGGTATCGAACGACTGGTCGGTTTATCCCACGTTCTGGCTCCCCGAATACGAATTAGGTGAAAGGTCAAGGAAAGATCGCGTCCCCTATGATGTTTGGCACAAAAAGGGGTTTTTGGAAACCACGCCGGGGAAATCGGTCGATTATTCTTACATTGCCCAGCACCTTGTGAAACTCTTTAAGGAAAAGAACGTCAAGCGGATAGCGTTCGACCGGTATAACATGAGGTTTTTGAGGCCGTGGCTTATCAAGGCGGGGCTCGCTGAATCTTTCGTGGATTCGAGGTTTGTGGATTTCGGGCAGGGGTTTGTTTCCATGTCCCCCGCGTGGCGTACGACAGAATCCCTTTTATTGAACGGCAGACTGAAACATGGCGCACACCCCGTATTGACCATGTGCGCGCAAAACGCTACAATAAAATCTGATGAAGCTGGTAACAGAAAATTGGACAAACGCCGTTCGCGCGGCAGAATTGATGGGCTTGTGGCCCTGACAATGGCTTGTGCCATAGCTTCCGAGGAACAACACGAGGCTCGGGTTTACCCGGTGAACAAGGAAAGCATTTTGGAAAACCTTAATGCCTAAAATGACGAAATCCAGGCGGCTTATTAACGCCGCCTTTCGTGAAGTTAAAAAAAATCCGCCGAAACGGGTAAGGGCGACACGAAGAAAGAAAGGGAAAAAGGCGGCGACACGGCAAGAGGCTGCAATCGCGCTTTCCAAGGCAAAGGCCAGGGGCGCAATTATCAAAAGGAGAAAATGAATGGCTTGGGTACAAAATCGCAGAGAACAGTTTACAAACCACTGGTTTGTTGTTGACGATAACGGCAACGCAATCGGGGAAGAGTATGGGAGTCGCGCCGAAGCCGAAGCCGCTTGCGCGAACATAAACAACCCGCCCCAACCCGAGCCAGAACCGAAACCAAAGCGAGTTGCCAAGAAAAGGGCCAAAAAGAAATGATTGCCCCCGAATGGGGTTGTATCGCGGGTATGCAGGTTCAAGAGGACGGGGTTATCGGGCTTGTATGGCTGGCGCACGATAAAAAGGTTGATACCCTTCACCTGTACGATGCGCTGGTGTTTGAAGAAGGGGACTTGGCGATTTTGGCGCACGGCATAAACGTAAGGGGACGGCACATACCCATCGCCTGGGCGAACAAGGAAATGGCCGACCGGCTTAAAGAAGAGTACGGCTGCAATATGTTACCGGAAGCGGTGAGCGAAAAGCCGGAATTTATTGAAGTCACATCGAAAAACATAAGGGAGCGCATGAAAACAGGACGATTTAAGGTCGACGCGGGGCAAAAGGAGTGGCTTAAGGAATTTAACGAATTTCACCGCCACGATGCCAAAATCCCAATTAAGGCCTTTCCATTAATGGCCGCTACCAACCATGCCGTAGCGGGCGTTAAGTTTGCGCGCAGGAGCGACACTCCCCACGTTAGGCGCTCCCCCTACCCTGAAGTGAGCATCATCTGATGGCCGATAAGCTTGATCTCGATCAACTAGGCTCGATTGTCGATGCCGAATTTGAATCGTCTTTGGGGGTTGACGGTGGGGAAATTTCGACAGATCGTGCTGAAAACTACGATTATTATTTACGCAAAAAACCCAAAAACACGATAGCCGGGCAAAGCCAGGTTATTACATCCGATGTCGCGGACGTGATTGATGGCATGATGCCGTCCCTGTTGCGGATTTTTACAACGCAGGAAAACCTAGTTTCCTTTGAAGCGGTTGATGCGGACGACGAACCAGCGGCAGAACAAGAATCCGACTATGTCAACTATGTGTTTTTCAAGCAAAACCCGTCATTTATACTTACCTATAATTGGTTCATGGACGCTGGTATCCAAAAAAACGGCATTGTAAAGGCGTGGTGGGATAAAAGCGAAAAAATAACCCCGGAAACTTACAAGGGTTTGACCGAAAATCAGCTTTTTAACGATATTCTTTCAGACGAAGAGCTTGAGGTCACAGAACAAAACGACCGCACTGAAATTATCGAGGGTGTAGAAGTAACGGTTTTTGACATTGCCGCAAAACGTCTGGCTAGCCGGGGCCGGGTTCGGATTGAAAACGTTCCGCCGGAAGAATACCGGATTTCATCGGATGCGCGGTCCCTTGATCCTTCCGATGCCAGATTTGTGGGGCAGGAATCAGAGAAAAAGCGCCACGAATTGATTGAAATGGGCTTTGATGCCACAATTGTTGAGGATTTGCCCGCGCACGGTGAGTTGCCGACCAGCCCGGAGGATATTGCGCGGCGGGACAAATCGGACGAGACAACCGGCGGTCCGCAGGACAAATCACAGGACGAAATTCTTTTGCGGGAAGCTTATTTGAGAATAGACGCGGACGGGGATGGCAAGGCCGAATTGTTGCAGATTTTTACCGCAGGCGGGCAGGTTTTGTCGAAAGAAGTTGTTGATCGTCAACCCTTCCATGTTATTTGCCCTTATCCGCTCCCCCATAAACATTTCGGTCAAGCTTTTGCGGACAAAACAAAGGACATTCAGGACGTTAAAACCGTTTTGACCCGCCAAGCCCTTGACAACACCTATCATTCCAATATGCCCCGGACCTTTGTTAACGAATTCGGCATGGGCGATCACACTATGGACGATTTGTTGACGGTCAGGCCTGGGGTGAACGTCAGGGTTAGGGGGAATCCGCAGGAAAATGTATTTGAACCCCAGCGCCCATTTACGGCCCCGAATTCCCTAGCCATGATGCAACATTATGACAAGGTTAAGCAAGAGCGCACCGGGACCAGCCTCAATGTTGAAGGCTTGAAGCCCGAGGACATGAAGCACATTCAGCAAAATGTTTTTGCTCAAGCCACCGATCCCAGCAAAATGAAGCAGGAGGCTGTTGCCAGGATTTACGTTGAAACCGGGTTTAAGTCTCTTTTCCTGCATATCCACGAACTTTTGAGGAAACACCAGGACATTCCACAAACTATCGAGCTTAGAAACAAGTGGGTTGAGGTTGATCCGACTGAATGGCGGACAAGGGAAAACATGACGGTTAATATTGGGCTTGGAATCGGCACCAGAGAACAAAATTTGTTGCACATACAAGCGATTCGGGAGCTTCAGCAGGCGATTGTGGATGCCGGTGGCTTGGGATGGATTGTTTCAGGCAAAAACATCTACAATACCGCGAAGGAACTTGTTAAAAACGCGAATTTCAAGCAACCGGAGGAATTTTTTACTGATCCGGGCGATACTCCGGCCCCGCCGCCTTCCAACGAGCAGATGGCCTTGCAAAAACAGGCCTTGCAGTTGCAAGCCGAAAAACAGAAGCTTGACGCGGAACGCCAGGCCATAAACGCCCAGAAACAACGGCTGGAAACCGAAAAAGCCAAGGCCGATTTTGCTATAGAGGTTCAAAAGCTTAATCAGGCCAAAGAAAAAGAGAAAAATACTGTCATGATTGAACTTGAAAAACTGGCGAACCAGTTAACTGAATTCGAGCTTAAATTTGGCAAGGATGTGCCAGGGAGCAAGGTATGAACGAAAACAAGCTAAGGATGGAAGCCCAGCGAGGCAAACAAGCCCAGGACGTGCTTGACAATGAGCTGGTGAAAGATGCTTTTTCTAAAATAGAAAACGCACTTAACGAAACCTGGAAAAGAAGCGACCCGAACGACACTGAAGGCCGGGAACGGGTTTATTTGTCTATAAAGCTTCTGCAAAGATTCAAGGACCAGTTTGAATTCGCGGTTAGGACCGGCAATATTGCGGAGGACGAACTTTTAAGGATTAAGGACCCGACCGCGTGGCAAAAAATGAAGGAGAAGCTAAATGGCTGACGAAGAAAAGATTACAGCAGAAAAAACGAGCGAAGAACGCAAGGCCCATCTTGCCAAGCTTGCCAAGCAAGGCATGGGCGACAAGTTTGCCGGTGAAATCCCGGAAGAAAAGCCAGAAGAAGAGCCGCAGGAGGAACCTGAAGCCGCTCCCGAGCAGGAACCAGAAGAAGAGCCCGAAGAAGAGCAGAAAGCAGAAGAAGAACCCGACGAGGAGCCTCAAGAGGAACCCGAGGGCGATGATGTTGTCGAAACCTTTGACCAGTTGGCCGATAGGCTAGGCTGGGAGGACGAAACTCTTAAAAACCTGAAATTGAAGCGCAAAATAAACGGCCAGGAAAGCGAAGTTACTGTTTCCGAACTTCTGGAAACAAACCAGACGCTAGAAGCCGCCAGGGAAGAACTCGAACAGGCCAAAACCAAGGCTGCAGATATACAGGCCGAGGCCCAAAAACAGCAACAGGCCGCTAACGAACAGTTAGGCGTGGCCGCGAGGTTGATCGAGGACGAAAGAAAGGCCCTGCAACGAAAGAAGGACGGGGTTGACTGGGAAAAACTGAAAGTTGACGATCCCACAAGCTACGCGGTTAAAAGGGCGGAATTCGAGGACGCTGAAAAGGCTTTGGATGGAAGGCTGGCCGCCGCGAGGGAAGATTATCAAAAATCCCAGCAGGAAATGTCCGAAGCGAACAAGAAAAAATTCGATGAATATGTCGGGGTTCAACAGGAGGCGCTTTATAAAGCAATGCCTGAATGGAAGGATGATTCTGTTGCCAAGAAAGAAGGCGCGGAGATCACTAACTATCTTTTGAAACACCCCAGCGGGTTTAACGAAAACGAGATTAAGAACGCCTTTGACCACAGGTTTTGGGTTTTTGCCAAAAAAGCCTATGAATTCGATAAGATGAAGGCGGAAGGTCCGGCCAAGAAAAAGAAAATTGCCGCCGTTCCCAAAACCATGAAGCCGGGAGCCGCGAAGTCAACGGATCAGTTGAAATCCAAAAAACTGAAAACCGCACAGGCCTTGCACGCTCAAAAGCACAGCCCCCGGTCCGCGCTTGAATTGCTAAAAGCGAAGCGGGCGGCGAAGGGTTAGTTTAAGTTTAAAACTTTCCTGTTTACATCGCTTGCAAAATTTAATATTATGTAAGGGTCTTACATCCCATTAGACGCCGTGCCGGACGGATTCCCGGTGAGGCCACATCCATCCATAGATGAGCCAGTAGAAGCACGCGCATGGTGCGCGGGCATTTAACATAGGAGGACTGAATGGCTCAGCCCACTGGAACCTTTGATACCTTTGCACAAATCGGTATCAGGGAGGATTTGTCAGATATTATCTGGAACATCGCTCCCACAGACACGCCTTTCGGCAACGGTATTCCCCATGTCGAGGCATCAAGCACAAATCACGAATGGCAGACCGACACGCTGGCCGCTGCTGCGGAAAACAAAGCAATCCAGGGTGACGACGCGCCGCAGGATTCAGCTACAGCTACCACGAGGCTTGGCAACCGCACCATGATTGCCACGAAGGACGCGAGAGTGTCCGGCACTGGTCGGTCGGTTGATACGGCTGGCCGCGCGGATGAACTTGATTATCAGGTTATGCTTCGCGGTGAAGAACTGAAGCGCGACTGGGAAGTTAACCTTACCCAGAACAATGCCAAGGTAACTGGCAACGCGACAACGGCTTCTGAAATGGCCGGACTTCCGGCCTGGTTAGCCACGAACACGTCACGCGGCACTGGCGGGTCCGATCCCACTGGTGACGGCACTGACGCGGCTACGAACGGCACGCAAAGGGCTTTCACGGAGGACCTTTTGCGGACGGTGTTGCGGTCTTGCTGGGATGAAGGCGGAAACCCTGACGTTATTATGGTCGGGTCTTTTAACAAGCAGAAGCTTTCTGAATTTACCGGCGGCAACACGTTCATGCAGAAATCAGAGGACGGCACCCTTCACACTGCGATTGATGTTTATCAGTCTGATTTCGGTGACTTGAGGGTTATTCCTAACAGGTTTTCGCCTGCGCGGGATGCCTTTGTTCTGGAAATGGACAAGTTCGCTCTGGCTACTTTGCCGGGTAGGAATATGCTTTCATTTGATCTCTCGAAAACGGGGGATTCGGATGCCAAGCAGATTCTTATCGAAGGCACGCTTGAAGCCCGCAACGAAGCGGCTTCTGGCGTTGTTGCCGATCTGACAACCTCGTAAGGGTAAAGGGGGCTAACGCCCCCGCCCTTTAATTAGGAGAAAAAAATGAGTAGATTCTCACTCGTACAAAATGCAGACGGCTCGGTAGGGTTTGAAAACCAGCGAACAGGAAATCAGGTTTTTCAAATTGACAACAATGACAACTTTGTTGTTATTGAAAAAGCTTCTCCCGCATCTTCTTTCGGAGCGAAACAGACAGTAGCCGACGACTTTATCGAACCCACGTTGTCCACAAGCTTGTGGGCGGTAGCTTCTGGTTCTGACGGCACTGCTGCTGATCCGGTCTTTAACGCACAGGCTGGCGGCGCTGTAAGAGGCGTTACTGGCGCTGGGGCTGCCGGGACAATGGCGGCCAACGGCACTCAAATCAGTAACGCCCTTACGTTCCAATCCGATAAAGGCGGCATGGTATTTGAGGCCCGGGTCAAACTTTCGGCAATCACGAATATCAGCGTGTTCGTCGGGTTTACCGACCAGGTTGGTTCGCTGGAAGCTCCCATTACTTCTGCTGGTTCGGCTAACACAATCACTACGAACGCCACCGATGCGGTCGGCTTTATGTTCGATACGAGCATGGACGACGATAATTGGTGGCTTGTAGGGGTTGACAATGGAACCGATGCAACGCACCAGGATTCCGGGACTGCGCCCACGGCGGCAACCTACCAGACGTTTAGAATTGAAGTTGACACGGTAGGCGGAGCCAAGTTCTTTATCGACGGCTCACAGGTCGGAACGGCAATGGTAGATGCTGTTAAAGCTGATGTGTTGTTAAGCCCTGTTGTTGCAGGCTTTACCAGAACCGCTGCATCCGCGAACATTGACGCTGATTACATCTTCGCACAAGTTGACAAGTAATGACACCAAGAGCAAGTGACTGGGCAGAAACGGCAACCGGTAGCGACAATGCAGAAGCAACCCTTGAACATTCTGCTGGCGCTGCTGATCGCCGTCACAAGTTAACGTTTTTGAGCGCGGGGTTTGACGACACGGCCAACGCCGCCCTTGATCTTTACGGCCTTTCAAAAGTCGGGCCGATGGATTTAACGGACACGGCAGTTCTGGACTTGACAGCCGATACCTTCACGGTATCGGGCCACGGCTTGGCGAACGCTGACAAGGTTGTTTTTCATACTCTTGGCGGAACAGCGCCCACTGGCTTGACGAGCGGCAACACTTATTTTGTGGTGGGGGTTTCGGGGGATGACTTTCAGCTTGAGTCCTCGGTTGGCGGTGGTGCTATTGATATGAGCGGAACCCAGGCTAACTTTGCAACCGAAGCATTAATCCTGCCGCTTTCCAAGTCTTTCCCTGTTTACGACCATCTGGAGGTGGCCTTGCATTCGCCGCTGAACGGTGTAGCCAGAGCGCCTTTAATTCTTAAGTTGGCGGCTGGCGGTGCCGGGATTGCCGGTAAGCTGAATATGGCGGGTTATACTTTATGAAAACACTTGGCAAATTTAAAAACGGAAATCGCGTTACGACCTATAGCCAGCACTGGGATAGCTATGGGAACAAGGCGATTACGGTACACCAATCAGAGGATGTGGAACCTGTTTTTAAGCGCGCCAAGATTTTAAAGGAAACCACCATGCCCAGGGGCGAACTGAAGTTTAAGGCTTCCATCCCGCTTAATGTCATGGAAGAGGCCAGCAAACTTGCGGCGGCTCACTGGGGCGTTAAAAAACATGAAGCCTATCGGGAAATAACGCAGTCTAAAACGGACCGCGCCCAAGGCGTTTTGAGAACACTTACAGAGGGAAGAGATTTCCGAAAGCTCCAGGGGGCGTAAATGGCGATCAGTGATGTTAGCGATTTACGTCAAGAGATAGCCGATCACCTTGAAAGCTATAACCTTGAAGGCAAAATTGACACTTTCATTCAATTAGCCGAAGAACGGCACAAAAACGAGGTCAGGATTCAGGAAATGCTGAACCGGGATGCCCTGACCGTAAACGATAGGTATGTTTCTTTGCCCTCCGGGTATTTGGAGGCTCTTGAACTTCGCCTTTTGACCGATCCGGTGACGGTTCTTGAATATCTTTCCCCCCACGTCATTACGAATTACAGGCGCACCGGCACGGGGAAGCCCCTGTATTTTACAACCCATGCCCAGTTTGAATTTGATATAGATACGGATCAGAGTTATTCCGGGGAAGTTATCTATTACAAGGCGGAAACCGCGCTTTCCGATACAAATTCGTCTAACAATATTCTTTCTCGCGCTCCGGGGCTTTACCTTTACGGGGCTTTGGTGGCGGGAGCGCCCTATATCATGAACGACGAACGGCTTCCGGTGTGGACCCAATTATATGCAGCGGCCAGGGACGGCGTAAACCAGGCGGCTCAAAGACAATTAAGGGCAGGGCCTATTATTTCCAGGTTCGGGAGCGTGGTGGCATGACTCATTTATTCGCAGTCCCAAAAGCTGAAATGAACGCGGTTTACCCGCTGGTTTCGAAAGCCATTGACCGGGCCATCGAAGTGGCGGGCGACAGATATTCTGAAGGTGAATTGGAACGGGATTTGAAAAGCGGACACAGGCAGCTTTGGCTGGCTGCGGAAGGCGGAAAGTATCCTGAAATCAAAGGCGTGGCGGTAACCAGGGTTTATAAGAGCGGATACTGTCAGTTTGAACTTTGCTCCGGTTATGATCTGGACACCTGGTTCGATCATATTGACGGGATTGAAGGCTGGGCGGCGGAGCAGGGTTATTCGATGGAGGTTGTTGGGCGGCTCGGCTGGGATAGGAAATTGAAAGCCAAAGGCTACAAGCCGGTGGCGATGATCTGGAGAAAAGAATGAGCAACTTTTTCGGCGGCGGAAGCACCACAACGGTACAACAGCTTGACCCTGTTGCCCAGCAAGTATTGCAAAGCATTATTTCGCAAACCCAAGGGCTCCAGATGCAAAACCCGCCGTTCGTGCAGCCTTTTGACGCGGCCCAGGTTGCCGGGCTTCAGCGGTTACAGGACAGGCCGCAATCGACATTTATTCCTACCGCCGAACAGAATTTAAACGCAACTCTGGGCGGGGATTTCTTTGGTGCTGACCCTTCCCTTGCTGGGTTTAATCCTGCGCTTCAAGGGGCAAGGGACGCTATCGCAGAGCAAGTGGGGCAACAGGTTGAGGACCAGTTTAGCCTCGCGGGCCGCACGGGGTCGCAAGCGCAAGCCGCGACGACTTCAAAGGCGATTACTCAAGCGTTGGCCCCGTTTGAATTTTCCGCCTTTGAAAACGATCTCGCGCGACAGCAAGGGGCTTTCCAGAATGAACGTCAGCGCCAAATTGCAGGATTGTCGTTGTTGCCGACCGTGGAGGGGGTTCAGGACTCGCAAGCCCGCAGGCTGTTCGATGTCGGGTCCGCGATCCAGCAACAGAATCAAGCCACGCTCACAGAACCGTTGCAGAGCTTTGAATTTTTCCTTAATCCGCTACTTGCGGCGGCTGGCGGCTTCCCGATTTCCAGCAACGTTAGCAAAAACGCTTCGGGTGCCCAGATTGCTTCCGGTATCGGTGGGATTCTGGGTTCGCTTGGCGGGTTGTTTTGCGACATTCGACTGAAACAAAACGTCAAGCCTACGGGCGAAACCTTTAAGGGCGTTATGATGTACAATTTCGAATATATCCCCGAACTTGGCGTTACCGGGACTTTCGTCGGCCCGATGGCGCATGAGGTTGAAGAACTTTATCCCGAAATGGTTATGGAAATTAACGGGTTTAAAGCCATTAAAAAGGAGTTTTTCGATGAATAGCATACTCGGAGGCAGCGATACACAGGTGGTTGAACAATCCGGCGGCGGGTTTGCGGATTTTCTAAAAGATTTCGGCGGGGCGTTGCAACAGATAACCCCGGAAGAACAAACCAAGCAACAGGACGTGAACGAACTTATTGATGCGTTCTTGGCTAATCTGCAGGATAACCAGGTTTCGGGAACCTCCAATTTGGCTTTGCCCCCGCAGGACGTACAGGGGTCGGTATCGCCGCAGGAAATCATTGCCGCCCAGCCTACGACTTCGCAGGGCGTTGACTTGAATCTTGGGAATGTGAACGACCGGCTTTTGAAGGGCAGGGCGCAGGGTGTGTTTAACCATTTAATCCCAGGCTTAAATATACCTCCGATTGCGAATTTGCCCCAAGAACCCAATGCGGTTCTTGAGCCGCCCCTGTTCGGGGCTCCTGGGATTAGTCCGCCCCTTTTAAGAACGTTTGGGAGGCAACAGTTCTGATGGCTTTTTTTGATGATCTCGCAAGATTTGGGCAGGCCCTTGAAGAAGGGTTTGCGCCCCCGCTTTTGCGGGCGGAATTGCGCGAAAGAAGGCAGGAATTGGAAGCCCGGAAAAGGCGTAGCGAGGCGTTGGGGCTTTTGGGCGAAACGCTTTTCCCCGATGTCCCTTCAACGGTAACACCGGGCGGAACGGAAAGAGCCACGGCCAATCTCGACCTTGGCGATTCCGCTAACAGGATTTTAAACACCCAAACTTCCCCCGGTGTTGATAGGTCGAGGGAAAGAAACCTTTTTGGCCTTTTGGGGACGGTAGCGCCGGAAGCCGTGGCGGGCGTAGCGGTCAACAGTCTCTTCCCGCAACAGCAACAGGGAAGGCTAAATCTCCCTGAAAAAATAGCAGTAATCGAACGTAAGCTTGGCCGCAAATTGACTGAAGATGAGGTTTTGGCCGCTGCGAATATAGATAAGGCTGGCGGGATAGACGAACTGCTCAAACGCCTTGATGCAGACGAGAAAATTAGGGCGCGGGAAAAAGAGACAAGGGAGCTACGCGAAAAGAATTTAGCAGCAGAAGAAAAAACAAGAGAAACCTCAGATGCTATTGTGTCTGGGATACAAAATCTTAACGATGTGTTCCAGGCAAATCGAGATTTACAGGGGACCGTTGGTGAACCTGGTCGTGAATTTCAAGATGTGAGGGATTTTGGGATTAGGCTTGCATCGGAATTCCCGACTATTGGCAACTTTTTTGGCATTGATGACGCACAAGATATACAGATTGCCAGAGACAACCTCAAAAAGGGTGCCGCGAATGTTCTTATTGATACATTTGAAACCCTTAACTCTCTTGGCCAATTAACCGATCAAAAGCTTAGAAGCATTAAGCAGGCCTTGGCTGGGTTCGGGACAAACCCGTTTACAAACGCAAAGATTTTGGCATCCCAAGGGCGTGAGCTTTTGGCCATTATTAGGAGAAAGAGATTGCCGATTGATACCGGCGGTTTGGAAAAAATGATCCGCGAAGCGGATTTAATGGTTGAAGCGCAAAAAAGAGGTATTTTATGAAGGCCCCCGAGGAAATGACTGATGAAGAAATCCAGAGAGAACTGGGGATAGCATCAAATCCTTCTCCCCCTGGTCAAGCCGGGGAAAACCTTGAGGGGGTGGACCCTGGCGTTGGGAGATTTATCAGAAACGCAAACTTTTTAGTAGAACAGGCCAAAGACACTAACAAAAGCGATGTGTTGAACTTTTTAAACAATATCGGCAAGGGGTTTGTTGATGCGGTTTTAGGTGCCCCTCAGGCGCTTGGTAGTGCTTTGGCGTTCGGGGGCGCTGGTCTGCAAACAGCAGCCGAGACGCCCTTTAAAGAAGGGGATTTCGGAGCTAGGTTTAGCCAGAACCTTGAGGAACAGCGCGATCAGTTGCCAGCCTCGGCGCTGATAAACGCCCCTCGTGTTGATGCTGTTGATTTGCAATCTGGATTTGACGCTGGGCTTTCGGCGGCGAGAGAAGCCATCGGGAACGAAACCCTCCTTACAGGCACCTTGGGGGAGAGATTTAACCAGGCTCAATTTTTGAACGAGGTACAGGGCCGGGCGAATGAAGCTGTAAGGCCGTTTTCCACTGGGGCTGGTGAGGTTACCGGGACGGCGCTGGGAGTGCTAGCTGGGCGCGCGCCCGTTGTTCGGGGTAGAAACCCCCGCCTCAAGGCTAAGCGCTTGAAAGCGAGAAGGCTTGACATAAAACCCCCGCGTCCCATCGGCCCGCACGAAAGAAAACTTAACGACATCGTTACCAACTATGTCATTGAAAAACTCCCCAGGGTTAAAACGACAATCGGGCGTGGTGCTGGCAGGGTTGCCGAGGCTGGCTTAGAGGGGTTGGCTGCCGGGTTTCTTCAAGGCGACCCCAACCCGATACAGCTTGCGGCTTTTGGGGCCGGTACGCAAGCCGTTGGGAGTGCTTCTCTCACCCTTTTAAGCAAGCCCCTTGCTGGTTTGTCGTCATTTTTCGGTACGGCTTTTATTGCTTCAAGGATGTTTGATGCTGTCGGCCCTGATGAACAAAATATATTTGAATCTGCGGATTTCGCGACAGAAAAAACCCTTGCCGCCTTTATTCTGGGGTTGAGCGCGGCGACGATTGGATTGGGACGTGTTCGCGGTCCGCAAGCTGAAAAATTCCCGGTGTTCTTTGATGCATTGACGGCGGTTCCGAGAAACAGCGTTTTCTCCCTTGTGGCACAAATGTCCCAAGCCCGCCAGGAGGGTGACGTTTTGCCCCAAAGGGTTTTAGATAAGCTCGTCAGCAACCCCGATTTCTTTAACAGGAACCAAGTTAATTCGCTGGGCCGGGCAATTATGAGCGACAAAAAGGATGCGTTTATCAAGGAGGTCAACCGCTTGATGGAAGAATCCCCGGATTTCCAAAAAAGGGTAGGGGATTTATGATTGTTAATTTTGGCGCATATTCTCCTGATCTCCCGAATCTGGGCAACCCCTGTATAACGGCCAGAAACGTTATTCCGCAGGGCCGGGGGTATAAACCCCTTAAAACCCCGACTTCCATATCTGACGCGCTTGCAGCGGCTTGCAAGGGGGCATTTTCGGTTAAAAGAGTGGACGGGACGGTTGATACGTTCGCCGGGACCTCCACAAAGCTTTATAAATTTACTGATCCTGCCTGGGATGAAGTTACCAGAACATCCGGCGGCGATTATTCGGCAACCACGAACTGGCGGTTTACGCTTTTCGGCTCCAGGGTTGTGGCCGCCAACGGGATAGACGCTACGCAAAAATTCGACCTTGGAACGGATACGGATTTTGCGGCCCTTACCAACGCGCCGGTTGCGGATGCGTTTATTGTGGTTCGGGACGTTCTGGTCGGGTTAAATACGACCGACGACATCACTTTTTCAGCGGTGAATGATTCCGAAAAGTGGACTCAAGCTTGCGGTGGCGGAACCCAGCCGGTGCCTGATGGCGGCCCTATTGTCGGCGGGACCGGGGGGGAGTTCGGGACCATCCTTCAGGAACACGCCATAACCCGCATGAATTTTGTCGGCGGGAATTTGCGGTTTACCTTTGACAGAGTAGAAGGCGCGATAGGGTGCATTGCCGGAGGGTCGATTGTCGAACACAAGGGCAGAACGTTTTATCTTTCGGAGGAGGGCTTCCAGGTTTTCAACGGGGCCGAAAGCGTCAATATTTCAACCGACCGGATAACCGAAACGTTTTTTGACGAACTGGACCGGGCTAATATAGACACGATGTCGGTTGGGCTCGATCCCAAAAATTCGATAATTATATGGTCTTACCCCACGTCCTCGACCCGCAAGCTTCTGCTTTACAATTATGCGAGCAACAGGTGGGCGGATTCTGACCAGATTTTGACTTGCCTGCACACTTCGCAGGAAACCAGCACACAAATCGGCGGGTTTGATTCCAGTAATGATCTTGTGCAGTTCACCGGTGCGGCTTTAAGTGCTATACTTTCCACTGGCGAAATTGAACTTTTCCCCGGATTTAATGCAACGGTGCTTTCGGCCAGGGGGCTGGTGGATGCCGATCACGATGTTTATGTCGGCACAAAGCGGCATTTCGGCGCGACTGAAGAAGTCCAGAACAATTCGAGCGAAAACGGTAAGGTGCTTTTAAGGGCGAACGGCAAGTACCATCGCTTTGAATTAAGGCCCACTGAAGCATGGACAGAAATAACAGGAATAGATGTAGAAGCGAAACGCAATGGTAAAAGAACTTAACATCCCCCCTCTTAGGGACACGAGCCCTGCCGCTATTGAAAGGTGGTCAAGGGACGTTTCGACGGCTTTTAACGAAGCCATCCGAAACCTTACCAACCCCGGTTTTTTTACCTGGGACGATGGATGTTTGAACATTGCAACATCGGCCACGGTTTCATCGACCGATGTAACGACCTTTTTTTTCGATTCTCCTGTAACGGGGAATGGGAGCCTTTTGGTGGCTGGCGTAGGATTTCAAGGGGCGAAACTTGCTATTAATGACGTTACCTTGACTACGACCTTGAGCAACACTGATACCACGGCGGAAATCAATTACGAAGCGGCGGTGACAAATTTAACCACGGGGGATAACACGTTTAAAATTTGGGATACGGGAACCGCTGGCGGGGAATTAAGAAAACTTGAAGTCCGGGGCTTGGATTCGGGCGGCTGGAAAGGGTTTGGGGCCTTGGCTAATCAAGGAACTTTAAACGCCGATGTGCAACAATTCGAGGTTGGTGACGCCAGCAAAAGGCGCGTGGGGCAGGGGATTGCCATTGCACAGGCAAATGATGGCGATTCCATTACGTTTAACCCGGCGCGTGGTGAAATTCCGGGGATTGTTTTTGTGGGCGGCGGGGCTGGTCAGCCCACGGGGACGGCAGAAACCGGAAGCTGGTATAAAGAGGTTAAGGCCGAAAACTCTTCCACATCGGGATTTGACTTGTCAGCCAAGTTTAAAATTGCGGCTTCCGGCCCGACGAATGTAACCGATACCGGGGCGACTGGCGGGACAACCGCGTGGGTTATCGAAAAATCGGCAACTCAGGAGGACAACGATAACACCTACTCGCTTCAGTTTGACGTGCAAGTGGATCAAGCCACCACGAAACGGATTGAAGGCGAAGATGTTGTTTTGCCCAAAACGGTTACGATTGCGCTTGATACCCGGACGACTTCCGGCGGGGCGTGGACTGAAAGGGCAACCCACACTTATCAGAACGAGGACACCACGGCGGTTAAAAACTTTTTAGACGAGGTCAAGGATGTTGTTGTTGACGGGCTTGGTGCGGACGCGGCCTTTAGAACAAGGGTTAAGTCCGGCAGCGGGAATTTGCAGGCTTTTGACAACGTAAAATATACGCACGGGGGCACCGGGGCGACAACGCAAAGCATGACGCCTGGGAACGGGGAACAACCTATAACAATTCTGATCTCTAACGGGATCGAGGAAACGGTATCATGAAATGCCCCGGATGCCGACTGGAAGTAAGAAAGGATATGACGGTTGACGTACAAAACCTCCCTGAAAGCCTTACAGAAGGGCACCAGCGCCTTTGTACGGGATGTCTGGAGGGGATGTACCGGAAAGGGAAAGAGCTTAATGGCAAGCCAGTGACGCGTGGTGCGTTACACAAGGCATTGACCGGAGAGGACCCGCCTTCGCACCCGTATTGGGATAACCCGGCGCGAAGGGGTTTAAACAGAAAAAGGAGAAAATAAATGGCTGATGGAGTAATGAATATAGCAAAGGGCAGGATTGTCGAATTCTACAATCGTGTCGAAAGCAACGACCCCACCAACTCGGCGTTTATTGTTGTTCTGTTAAAGGCGGCGGAAGCTGATGCAACGCTGGAAGATTACGACGATCTTTCGGCCCTATTAGGAGCCGCCGGGAATACCGAGGCTGATTTTACAAATTACGCCCGCAAAACAATAACCGATGCGGAACTGGCGGCTTTACCTGCCCCCGATGATACGAACAATAGATACGACGTTGACGCCCCTGACCAGACCTGGACTTCGGCTGGCAACGGCACGAACAACACGCTGGTTAAGGCTTTGATGTGTTATGACTCGGATACGGGCGCGGGTACGGATGCAAATATTATCCCGCTTTGCCATTACGACGTAAGCGCAACCACCGACGGTTCCGATTTGACCCTTAGTTTTAACTCGGCTGGCTTTTTCAGGGCGGCTTAGATGGCGCTTAAATTAATAACAATCCTGACAAATCGAAGCTTTGATGAGGTTAAAATAACGAGAAACCTTCCCGAAGGAACAAAGGTTTTTGTTGACCAATTTGACGATAATACGGGGGCGAGTTTTGAGTCTCACACGCGCTTTGATTTGATTTCAGGAACCGATGTAACGCTGGACAATATGGAAATGGACGGTGTTATGAAGCGCCAAACGAACTAGGGGACGCAAATGGCCCTCACGTTTCAATCTTCCGCAACCTCGACAGCAGACACCATAACCCTTCCCTCTGACGTTCAGGCCGGGGATGTTATGGTCCTTTGTCAAAGGGCGCAAACTAACTTCGGCGGTCCGCCGTCTGACGTCACCCCCACTGGATGGACGGATGTAGGGGCCGCAGTCAATGTAGATGACGGTGCCGCGATTCGTGTTTCCCATAAGTATAAAATTGCGGAAGCCGGGGATGCCTCTTCATCTGTTACGGGTATGGATGGGGCCAACGGAGACTGGAAAATCGTTTTCGTTTTTCGTCCCGATAATGCGGCAGACAGTGTTGCTCCGCAAGATTTGGCTGGGGAAATAACAGACGGCGATCCCGCCTCTCAAACGGCTAACGCAAGCGTCGGAACCGAACCCCTTATTGTTTTAGCATCCTTTGGAGAAAGAGGGGGCAATCAAACTGGAATTAGTTTTAGTCCCGCTGAGGACGGTTCAGTAGCGAACACCGATATAGATTTTTACCGCAAAATCTATAACTCCTCAGCCGCAGATGTAACCGTTGATTTGGGCGATGGGGGTAACGATAACTCTCTTTGTTCTTTTTATTTGGAGGTTACGGAAAGTAGCGCAATAACAATGAATGTCGGGATTCCCTCGGAAACCGATTCTGCGCTGGCCGCTACTCATTCCAAGCAGGTTGGTTTGGGCCTTCCAAGCGAAACGGATTCCGCCCTTTCGGTGGCTCTTGGGAGAGTAATTAATCTGGGGCTCCCGTCCGAGACGGATTCTGTTTTTTCGCTAACTCATTCAAAGGCAATGAGTGTCGGAATCCCGACGGAAACAGCCTCTGCTCTCGCAACCACGATTGAGAAAATCTACAATCTGGGGCTTCCAAGCGAGACAGCCTCCGCCTTAGCCGTATCAACGGCGAAGTTGTACAGTTTGGGGCTACCGAGCGAAACCAGTACCGCCCTGGCCCTAATTCTTGAGGAAATAGTTCCCATTCTCTTAACTTTAGACCCAGAAAGGCTTATACTGACGTTGCCGGAGGAACGGACAACATTAACCCTGGATGAAGAAAGAACGATTATAAAGGTGAAGTGATGGCTAACTTTGCAAAAGTGATAAACGATCAACCGATGGACCCGACTGACGACCGCCAAACCTATGGCATTGATTTTATAAACATTATCGGGACAACGGGGACGCTGACAAACCCAACGGCAACCCATACGGCCACAACGGGGCTGGGCCTTACCCTTAACGATGTGGCTGTTAGCAACACATCGCAAATTACTTTCAGGCCTTCGATTTCCGCAGGCCAGCAATCCAATACGGCATGGGATGGGGACGGAACAAAGATTCTTATAACATTAACGGGAGAAAACTCGGCTGGCCGAAAGCTTCAACGGTCAGGATTTTTGCACATAGCCCAGCGATGAAAACGGCACACAAAATAACAGGCATTTCCTTGGCCGGGATTTTAGGGCTGGGGACAGCGGTCTTTGCGTTTTGGGAACAAGCCGATAAATACGTTGTAACAGAAACCGACCTGGTTTTCGCCATGCAATCTCACCAGCAGGAAATGGAGCCGTGGACCCAGCAAACCGAAGCAAACACGCTCGACCGGCTTTTAAGAAAATTTGAATATCTTGAGAAAAAAAAGTGCCACGGCGGGGGCTTGACAGTAAAAGACGAAATCGAATTTCAGAACATTTTGAAGCAACTGGATTACAGGTGGGAGGGTTGCCATGAGTAAATATGCCGAGGACATAGGGTATATCAAGAAATCAATCGATTCATTAAGCGTTAACATGAAAGAACACAAAGAAGAGGTTTCCACAAGGCTTGACAAGATTGAAAATGATGTCGGTGAACTGAAAATGGATTCTGCGTTTCGCAGAAAGCTTGTTAAAACCGCTAAATATGTGGCGGCTTTGGTTTTTGCGATTTTAACTCTCAAATTCGGGGAGATTAAGGGGCTTCTCAAATGATCGTTGACGATCTTATCCGCGACGAAGGATTCCGGCCCTATGCCTACCGGGATTCGGAGGGCTACCTGACCATCGGGATAGGGTTTTTAATTGACCCCGAACACAAAGGCCGGGTGCCCATGCCCAAAAATGTAGCCATGCTTTGGCTTCTGGATATTTTAAACGGCAGAAAGAAGGAACTGGATCAAAGATTGCCATGGTGGCGGGACCTGGACGCGGACAGACAACGGGCTCTTTTAAACATGAGCTACCAGCTTGGTGTAACAGGACTATTGAAATTTCAGCGAATGTTGGTAGCATTAAAGGCCAAAGACTACTATAATGCCGCGAAAGAGGCCTTGGATTCAAAGTGGGCCAAGCAAACGCCCGCCCGCGCAAAAAGGGTTGCTACGCTTTTAAGAGGAGAAGAACATGAAACTATCGGAAATCAGGAAAGCCGTTAACGGATTCCTCGCCAGCGCACTTGCTTTGGCTGGGGCCATGGGATTTGTGGACGCTGACCAGCTAAACGCCATTGAACAAGGTGGTGTGGCGGTCGGCGCGGCCAGCATTATCGGCTACATCATCTGGCAATTTAAAAACGAGGAGTAAACCATGAAAACGATTTTACTAGCAACAACCGCCTTATTTGTGAGCGCGTGTACCCAGCCGGGTTTTCTCGCATCCAAACAGCAGTACGCCGGGATTAACTTTGTCGAGGTCAAATACTGCCACGAGGAAGAGGCTCTTTCTATTTCCATAGCCGACAAGGTGGACGGGATTAATTCGGATCAAGTCAGTAACGTGATTTCCGCGCTTCCCGCCTTATGGTCGCCGTGTAATATCGAAATTATAGACGGCAAGGAAAGAAGCGATGTCTCTTTCGCGCTAGTGACTCCCGATGGGACTGGGTTCGAGTACGAAGCCGCCGAAGAAAAAGCCTTTGAAGGCCAGCGCATCCGAGGTCAGGTTGACGAAGCCCAGCTCGAAGTCATGGGCGAGGTTATCCCTGGTTTAACGGAAGCCATTATCGACGCGCTTAACCCTGCCCCCGATCTTGGCGGCGGTGATGAATAAATTTAAAGAGCCTCGAAAACCGCGCAAACCCGATACCGATGGTTTGCTAAAAAGGTTATTGGAACGATTCCGGAAGAAATTTCCCAAGCGGTTTAGGAAATGATTCCCGCCCTCAGAAGCCCCAGGATTAACATCTCCTCCTCCGGGTACTTTCTATACAAAAAACCCGACTTGCGCCCTGGTGCGCTTCTGGGGGCCCTGTGAAGTCGAAATATACCGAAAAGCAGATCGAAAACGCCCTGGCCCTTTACAAGGAAACAGGAAACTTCACTTTTGTTTCCAAGGAAACGGGAATACCCCGCTCCACGATAAGAGATTGGTGTCGATTGAAGGATATTCATGTTGAAAAGAAAATTCCAGACAGCGAACTGGCGCGGAAACGGGTTAAGTTGCAGGACGAAAACGCCCGTTTAATTCGTGAGAACCGTTCTCTTTTGAGACAATTAAACGAAAAAGCCTTTCTTGACGATTTTATAAACGATTCTTTCGCCAAAAAACCTCCGGCCAAAACATTTAAATTCAAGCATGAAGGGGGCATTTCGGCCCCCGAGATTCCAGTCCTTTTCCATTCCGATACCCAATACGGCGAGGTTATTAATCTGGAAGATATGGATGGGCTTAATTCTTTTGACGCTAATATTTGCGAAAAGCGCATGCAGAGAATGTTTCAAAAATCCATAGAATTTACAACCGAACACTGGGCCGGGCCGAAGCCCGATACGTTCTTTTATTTGCGCGGCGGGGATCACATTTCTGGCGGGATACATGACGAGTTGGCGGAAACCGACGAGAAAACATCCATTGAGTCCATTTTGGAAATGGCCGCGATTGAAAAAAGAGGCATTGACCTGATCCAGCAGGAAACCGGGTGTAAAGTAATAGTTTACAGTGTGGCCGGGAACCACGGCAGAACCACCCGGCGGCCAAGGACAAAAAGGTATTCCGCCCTGAATTATGATTATCTTTTAGCTAAAATGCTGGAAAACCAGTTTATAGGTAATAAAAACGTTATTTTCCACACCCCGCAATCCGGGGACGCCTATTTCAACATTTTCGATTTCTGGTTTTTGCTAACGCACGGGGACAGAATCGGGGCTAGGGGGGGCATGGGATTTTTGGGGCCAGCCGCGCCCATTATCCGGGGCATGAAAAAAGTCATCGAGGAATTTTCATCGCAACACAGGTACGTTTACAAGGTTCTTCTGGGGCACTTTCACACCGCGCTTGATCTTGAATACGGCTTGGCTAACGGTTGCGTTCCCGGTCCTTCCGAATATTCCCGTTCCATTATGAGGGCCAAGCCCCATCCCCCGAGCCAATGGTATTTCAAGGTTCACCCGCGCCACGGCATTACAACCACTTCCAAGCTTTACCTTGGGTCACCAGAAGAGGGGCGGCTCTATGAATAAACTGCGATCAGAGATACTTTCGGCCGCCGACAAATTAATCAATGAGGACAAGGCAAAAGAACACGGCAAAGCTTCTATAACAATGCGCCGGGTCGCCAGATTGTGGGAAGCCTATCTTGATTTGCCTGAAGGAACTATAACACCGGCGGATGCTTGCGCCATGATGTCACTTTTGAAAAAAGCTCGGTTTAGAATGAAGAAATCTAGGGACAATATTATTGACGATTGCGGTTATACCGCTTTGCAGGGGGAATTGGAAGAAAGATCATAAAGACTATGGAGAGGTAGCAAGGAATACAGTCAATCCTCGGATGTTGGGTTAGTAATCAACCATTGCGTTGTTGCCACCTTTTTCGTCCCCGATCCAATAGGCGCGTTCAATTCTCTTTGCTATTTCCAGTTCTTGACCAGAGAAAACCTTTTCGGCCCTCTCCCAGCCTCCGCCAAACCGTCCGGCGTTCATTGAATCAATCCACTTATCTATTTTCCCCCATCTCACGCCCACATCACTTTTTTCCTTTTCCATATAACTTACTCCTTTGTTGGGCAACTTCTCGCACAATATTATCCCGCAAAATCATACAGTCTTTGAAGGACATCCAGTTCTGATAAGTCGCCGCCCAAGCTGACGTTTTAATTATAATTCTGTCTCGCAAAAATGTCTTACAATCAATGAATTCAATAGCGGGGATGTAAATTACCTTATCTTCAATAACGAGAAAATTTCCATCAACGTAAAATTCTGGGTCGGGATTAGAACACCCCACCAAAGCCAGCAAAATTAAAGCGCACAGTTTCTTCATATCACTTACTCCTTAGGTGCTGGCGGCGGCCACTCGGCCCAATATTTCGGAATGAAATCAATCTGATCTTTGCCGTACATTTCGTCATAGTCGGACAATTCATCGTCAAATCCCCAAACGCCATGATGTTCGGGTTTGTTCTCGTCGTAAAAGTCTGGCGCAATAATATCATCATCGTACTTAATCCACATCCATTTTGGGCAATCTTCAACGTCAAACCCAAAACACTCGTGTTCATGCGCCGAAACTATAGCCACCCGTTCCCCGTCCGAAACCAAATATTTCTCAAAAGGCTTGAACGGACACTTGTTGCCGATTTTTTTCCATTTCATCTTATTTAAACCTTTCCCTATAACACCTGTCATGTAAATATTCTTTCGAAAGAAGGTAAACAAACTTCCCTAAATCTATTTCCCATTGTTCTATTTCTTCCCGGCAATGAGAGCATTTCATTTTTCAATGGCTTTGAGTTTCTTTCGAACACTCTTCTTGGTTAGGTCAAAGGCCTCGGGCCAGAATTTTATATCAGACACTCTTCCGATCCGTTTTGAGGAGGTTTCATAAATCGGTTGTGTTCCCTCCGGGCCGAAAAAATATCCAACCAACTTTTTCTTCATCATTCATTCCTTTCATTTCGCAATCATAAAATATAAAACCAGCCCGAGTATAATCACGGCAAAGACGTCGAAGTTATCAAAAACCACGGCCCCGACCGCCCAGATAAAAAGAAAAGCCACAGTCAAAAACAATAGAGATGCAATCAAGCACCAGAGTCCGTGTAGGGTTTTAATCATTTTTTCTCTCCCTTTAGGATGGCTTGGATTTCTTTGAGTGCAGAGTTGTAGACTTTTCTCCCAGCATCATA
>JAABYK010000049.1:24699-28882 GCA_011775825.1 Candidatus Zhuqueibacterota bacterium
ATCAAGCCACGCATCTGCTTTAAGCCAGCTTTCCTCATCTTCGTTCATGCTGTCCTCAACCAAATCCTTTATTTTGGCTATTTTCCTGTCAATCTCATCCGGCTTCATTTCTTCTCTCCCTTGAGGGCTCGGTCGCAGTAATTAACGATCTCGTATAGGTCTTGCCTTGTGTGTGGGGTATCGGCGAACGTCCTTACTTTCCAAGATACCTCTTTTAGCGCCCCCCTCAAAGTCTCCACACGTTTCTCTGCGGCGGCGAGGCGGGCTTGGAGGGTCAGGTCTTTGTATTCATCAGTCATCTTTCTCTCCCCGTAAAATGGCTTGGATTTCTTCAAGCAAATCATCAGCATCAGTCCATTCTTCTTCCCGGTTATCTGGCTTCATACCCAAAACCCTGTTAATCCTGTCCTGAAGGTCGTGGGCGAGAAGGGCTTGGTCGCACAATTCATCAAGGGCCTTGAGGGCGGTTTTGTCATCAAGCCGCGCCCAAATCGGGCTGTGAAGATATTTCAATTCTTCTTCTGTCTTTAATCCCATGTTTTCACCTTTTTAATTTCTGCGATTATTTCCGCTTGAATAGTGTCCTCATCGGTGTTTTCCGACAAACTCATGTGCTGTATGCGCTCAAGCACATAATCGGTCAAAACCCGCAACTCATCCCTTTGGGCTTGAACCCTGTTAGTCTGATTTTGTGATCTTATTAGTTTTGCCCCCAAGGGCTCTAGATTTTTGACACGTTTTTTCAGACGTTTGTTTTCCTCTTTAACTACGGCACAGCGTTTGGCGGCATATTCGTCTTTTGCGTTTTGAATAAGGCATCCAATCGCACCAGAAGCCCTTGCGGTTTCTAGGCACTCGCTCAAATCCGCATCAATGTTGCTAATGCAAATGCTTTGGACATAATTTATAAATAAGTCCAAGGTTTCTTGCGGCAAATCGTCAAGCTTATCAATCTCATCCGGCTTCATTTCTTCTCTCCCTTGAGGGCTTTGAGATTTTCGTCGATCCATTCTTGTAGATGAATGCCCTTCGGATCGTATGGTTTCCCTTTGTGCATCATGTATTCATAGACGCCGTCCATTGCCCCATCATTTAAAAGACTGTCGCAGTATTCTAAGGCGGCTATTGCAATCTTTTCTGCGGCGGCGAGGCGGGCTTGGAGGTCGGAAATATACTCAACCGTTTTCTTATTCGCTTTATAGTCTCCGGGTTCTTCTAGGCTACTCATATTTCTCTCCCCATGTTTTCATTTCCTTTTTGAGTGCGGTTTCTGCCTTGTGTATTGCGCCCATCGGGCCCACTCTAGCTTGGTCTTTTCTAAGACCCCCAATAATCCTTACAACGGCATCCCTTTCTTTGATTGTTCTTTCGTAGGCTACTTTGAAATGTGTCAGGCCGTCCTGCGTTATTTCCAAATCCTTTTCTAATTTGGCGCAGTGTTTGGCTTGGGCTTTGCGTTCCGCCTTTATTTCTTTAAAAATGTTTTCCATTATCCTTCTCCTTTAGGGGTTATGGTGTATTTTTTGAATTAGCTTGTCGGCTTGTTTGGCATTTTCGCGCATTTCGTCCCGAATTTTCCCGGCGTGAATGTCAGTGGCGAAAAACTTTAGCCCGTCACTTTGGTTAACCTTGAATTGCTCAAGTGCGGTGATAATCATTGCCCGTTCTCTGCTTGTAAAATCCATAGCTAAGCCTTCAATCCTTTTTGTTGAGTCTGATCAGCCGTTCCAGTGAATTCACAATCCGGTTAAACTCCCGTTCCGGCACCTCGCGGACCGGCATATATTCCCCGTGGTTATATCGGGACCGCTTGGGGATGCGGCGGATCCGGCTCACCTGGTCCAGTGTTTCAATGGGCTTAGGCATTTAACAGCTCCCCCGGCTGGTAACCGAAATGGTCTTCCCAGGCCCGGACAGCCGGGTCAAAAACCTTTTCCTGGAATTCGTCTTGTGAAAGCCGGAAATCCATCGACCGGGCGACTTTGTACCGTTCACCGTTAAATCGTTCCCGCAATTCGCAGAATCCTATTTCAATCAAGGTGGCTTCGCGCAAATCATCTTCGGACCTGAATTGGTTTTGGTTCTCGAAAACCTTCCTTAACGCCACAAAGAACAGCCTGTGTTGGGGCAGGGAGCGGCCGCGGCGATAATCAACCCCGAAAGTCTTACCCTCGCATTTCCGCATTTTTTCCTCGGCATCGGAATCGGCGGGGACGAAAACCACGGTTTGGGCTGTCACCCCCTTGGAGGCCAAATCAGAAACTTTTATGCCTGTACAGAAAATCATTTAATCAATTCTTTTCACCTCCACCTCGTCTTCAGAAATCCCTTTTTGCCGGGCCACCTGCCGCCGGATGTAGGCTTCGTCATTGGCAAACCAATATTTAGGCCAGGTCCGCCGCCCAATCGTTACCTTGTATTCAACCCACGCATGATCCATTATTTTTCCTCAAACAGTCTCTGGCTTTTATTCCACTCGTCCCGCGCCCATGTCAGCGGGATAAAGTATTCGGCCAAGAATTTACGCTCGCCCATCTGGTGAACGGAATCCCGCGTATCAGTATGGTGGGCCGAACAAAGCGGATAGCCCCTGTCCTCTCGCCGGGGCTTGTATAAAAGCGAATGATGGTATTGAGCCGGACGCCCGCAAACCAGGCACCCCATACCGACAACCCGTTCGATATGGAACGCCACCAGCCGGGTTTTATAAGCCCGGTTTCGCTTCACCCCGCCCTGCTTGGGGATGGCAAGGCCTGTCATGTCAATCGGCTTGCTCAAGGTCTTTCTTCCGGCTTTCAAATTTGTTTCTGAGATATGTGTAAGCTTTCTTTTTCAGGGAGCCCTCGTCTGCCTCGTTCAACTCCTCTGTAAAAAGCGCATTTTTCTCCCAGATTTCGATAAGGGCATCGATGTTCTTTGCCCGGCCCAACGCCTGGTAAATTTTATTCGCCTTTGCTTGGAAATCGCTTTCAGCTGTTTTCTCCGGCGACATTGTAAGTTCCGCCGTTCCTTTGGTGTCGGGGTCGTCCTCGTCACCAGTCGGGATTAAAAACAGCCCGCGCATTAATTGTTTGAGGGCATAGGATTGTGCTGAACCTGCCGCTTGAGCGCCGTTGGCCTGAACCATGACGGTTTTGTAAATCGGGCCGTAAAGGGAGCCGTCCTTGTGCCCAAGAATAAACCCAAAACAAGCATGCCATTGCATTAGGGGCTTGCCGTCTTTGGTGCGGGTTTCTTTCAAAGAAGGCTCCCGGGCCTCCTGGGGAATAATAAAAAGGCCCGCGCTTGCGCATTTCCCGTGAACGAAATTTAAAAAATCGTCAATCGAGGCATATTTGTAGTTATCAAAAGAGTTTTTGTTATCTTTCCCAAGCGTTCCCAGCTTGTCCATAACCGTCACCACGGCTTCCGCCACGGATTTCGGCATGCTTGGAAAGCCCTCGGCCCGGTGTCCTTCTATACGCTTTTCAGAAGCAGCATCCATTCAAACTCATCCTTGTCTATAGGTTCAAAATAATCGGAGCGGTGCCCCCAGCCCGTTTCCTCAAACGGGTCAACGGCGCACCAGTAAAAAGGGTTGTTAAGTTCCGGCCACCACCGGCACCAATATTCCCCGACCGAGACAATCCTGCCGTCATGTATGCGGGTAAATTCCTCGTCGTACCCGACCTCCACCGGCACGAAAGGGCCTCGTGAATAAAGGCGGGTTTTATAGTATCCTGGTTCAAGATCGCTTAACTCCTTTGGCATTATTGGTTGTTCTTGATAAAGGTAGCTATTTTCTTGTTGAGGTCTTTTGGGGTTTTGCAGAAAATGCACTCTTCTATTTGATCATTCGGGTCCTCATCAAATACCCTGCCGTACAGACGCTCCTTTTTATAACGGCTTTCACGTTCTCTCTCGTCCTCTCTTTTTGAGAACCGTGCCGATAGCCAATAGCCGTTGCCACTGGTTTCCTTTTCAATGTTGAAGCTATATTCCGTTTTCATTTCTTTTCTCCTTTGCCTTTGTCGCCCACTTTCTTAAAGTCCGGTCGGCGGTTTTAAAGTCGCCCTTCGCTACGGCCTTCATGTAATCTTTAAAGGTCATTTTCTCCGTTAATCTTGGTCGAGTTCATCAAGGCGGGCTTCCGCCAAGGTAAAAAGATATTCGCTAAGGCCCGGACCCGAGGAAAAAATCTTGC
>JAABYK010000479.1 GCA_011775825.1 Candidatus Zhuqueibacterota bacterium
GTTTCACAAAACAAGATAACGGTCTTCCAAAACAAGTGCAAACAGTTTGTTGGATGAATGAGCAATATGTCTATGTCCATACTATATCTTCTGTCAATACTCTTCACATTCGGGAGATTTGAAAATATGGCCCCTCCCCTCTCCAGACAAGCGCTGAAATACTCAGAAACGACAGCCGAATCAGCCTCAGCTCGTAGCCCGAAAAATACTACACTTTACGCGGTGACACGCAGTACGGAAAAATTTCGAATCTTTGGTCGCGACAATCCAACGGTTGGGCTATTTACAACGAGCGATCGTGGAAAGTCCTGGCAACACTGGGGGTGGCACTACACAAAGTGTTTCTCCGCCACCATAGAGCCAAACAGCGGTGGAAACGTGATCTATCTGGCTTGTGGAAATGGCATTCAAAAATCGAAAGATTCCGGCAAGAGTTGGGTCATTACCACCGGCTGGGAAATGACGGAATGTTTAAAAGTGACCATCGATCCCGTCAACACCCAAAGCGTCTATGCTGCCACCGCTTATGGCATCTATAAGAGCGAGGATGGCGGGGGTAGTTGGACCGAAAAAAATCATGGCCTGAAAAGCACCTTTACTCCCTGCGTTATTGTCGACCGGAGCAATCCCGGAGTTGTGTATTGCGCAACGGAGGCCGGGGTTTATAAGAGCAACGACGGTGCAGAATCCTGGGGACTTCTGGGTCTGGAGGGGAAAGGCATCAGGACCATTCTACAAAGTGTCCACGATGAAAAAACATGGTTCGCAGGGACAGAGGACGAGGGTATTTTTGTTTCAACGGACGCTGGAAAGCACTGGAAAACCATAAATGAAGGCCTGGAGAGCATGACGATCTATGCCCTTGCCCAGGATCCTGCAAACGCTCAGGTTCTTTATGCCGGCACCTTTCGTGGTGGTGTGTACAAAACCGTCGACTGCGGCAGGTCGTGGCAGAGCTGCAATGAAGGCCTGACCCGGCTCGACATTCATGCGCTGTTGGTTGATCCTTCTGACAGCGATGTTGTCTATTGTGGCACACTCGGCGGCGGTGTTTTCCTTAGCGAAGACGCGGGCGCCCAATGGGAATTTATCGGTCTTGAAACGTCCCAGGTCTGGGATTTTACGGTACAATGATCTTTTATCAAACTGGAGCGATGCTTACTCAATATGATCTGGAAAAGTAATGCAGTCATTTGTTTCTGCCTTGCTTCTTTATGAACACAAAAGAAGAAAAACTCAGAATGCTTCTAGACAGCCTAAACAGAGAAAGAGCTGGATCTCCAGGATGGACTGAACGTAAAGAAATTGCTGCCTGGGCGGCTCTCGTGTTTTATCTTGCCGGTTTGTGGTCATTGTTTTCAGTCACTGTGAATTATGAAATAACATTTAGTTTTTGGGTCTTTCCAGGGTTTATCCTTTTGTTGGTCCTTTTGCTGGTTTTCATCCTCATTTTCATACATGCTCAATATGTGTCAATTTATTTCAATAGCTCATACTCAAAGGCTGTTCGAAGGGCTTGTTTTGAGCTCATTGATGCGATTGAGAAAAAGAAATGGGACGAGGCGGTGAAGAAGTTTTCTCTCGACTTTGATAAGCAGTCAGACTCCTATCCAAAATTCATTGAAAACAGACTCATAGAAATTCGTCAAAAAGAAGTTCAGCCCTATAGTGGCAAGAAGCACGTCTGTAGAATCCTCTGTGAACTTTGGAGGTACATTTGTATTCGGCTCAGCGGCAAAGAAGATAACACCAAAGATCAAGAACTCAGCCCCACTAGCCGACAAGAAGCCGTCCTTTACTATTTGGCCATCGTCCCAACGGTTGGCCTTATTATCTATCTTGCCTGTCGGTGGTAGTCGGAAAACCAACAGACAATAAAGAGGTTATTTGAAGTGATCTGCTGACCTTTTCATTTCTTGCTCAGTTTAGCATAATTTGTACCTATTAGTGAACTACCAATCTAGTTATCCTTAACAATAAGTTATGTGTACCAAAAAGTATTCAATCTTAATTCTTCTTATCATCGCCATGAACAGCATATACCCCCTTACCCCGCTGTCTAGCGGGAACGCCGCGGCGCAAGAGGCGTCCATTTACGATCAATATGAACAACGCTGCGAGCAACTTTTCGCTTACGCGGATACGACAAATGAGCCCGGTTATCTCGTGGCTGCGGCAAAACTCTCCCGCAAAACCGATGTCAAAACCGGCCAGAAAATGCTCGAAACCTTACTCGTTGATCCCACGGCGTCCGGACGCGGCATGTTTGTGATCTATGAGTTGATGGCAGCCTATCTGTACGGCATTGACGAAATCCCACCGGAATTAAAACACAGAATTTGGAAATCATTTCGAATTCGGCCGCTCTACCGCGGCGATACCGAGAACCACTGGGTGATGTATTAT
>JAABYK010000163.1:0-5228 GCA_011775825.1 Candidatus Zhuqueibacterota bacterium
CAATTCCGGATTGGCGGTTAATGAAACGATAACCGGTGAGGATATCCAAAAAGCCATAAAACAGCTTTGGAGTCTGAAGATGTTTTCAGACATCCAAGTAGTCCTGGAGAAGCAAGTTGGCGAATCTGTCTATCTCAAGATTAAGGTAGAAGAATATCCGCGCCTTGAGAGGATCGAACTGGAAGGAAATGACAAGCTTAAGAAGAAAGACATTGAAAAAGAACTGGACTTTTATCGAGGACAGGTCATAAGCCCCCAGGAAATTAAACGGGCCAAAGAGAAGATAGCGAAATTGTATGAAGAGAAGGGGTACTTACTGGCTGATATTGAACCCCAAACCAGAGACGGCAGTCGAGACGAAAAAATCGTTTTGCGTTTTAAAATTAAAGAGGGCAACAAAGTCAAGATCGAGGGCATAACATTTCACGGAAACCAGGCCTTCTCGGATGGAGAACTGCGAGGACAACTCGAAAATACAGAAGAAGATGGGT
Source organism: Candidatus Zhuqueibacterota bacterium (assembly GCA_011775825.1). Lineage (GTDB taxonomy): Bacteria > Zhuqueibacterota > Zhuqueibacteria > Oceanimicrobiales > Oceanimicrobiaceae > JAABYK01. The sequence continues at coordinate 492 of JAABYK010000163.1, forward strand.
TCTTGTTTTTCGGTGGCGGGGATTTTGATCCAGAGAAATATCGAGAGGATAGGAAGAAGCTGATCAGTTTTTATCACAAAGAGGGATTTCGAGATGCGGAAGTTCTCAGAGATTCCATTTATTACGGTCCGGATAAAAAATCCATGTATATTGACATTTGGGTTCGAGAGGGCATTCAATATTATTTTGGCGACATTACGTGGGAAGGGCAGGAACTTTTTACCGAAGAGCAGTTAAACAGCTTTTTGGACTTCAATAAAGGTGACGTCTACAATAAGGAGAAAATCGAGAAAGCGGTTTTCGAACGAATCGGCGGTCTGTATTACGATGCCGGTTATATTTACGCCTCGGTTACCCCTCAAGAAACACCTGTCGGTAAAGATACCGTGGATGTCCATTTTCGAGTTATTGAAGGGAATGCGGTCTCGGTTCGTAAGATTCACATCCTGGGCAATACGAAAACGAAAGAGAAGGTCATTCGACGTGAGCTTAAGATTCGACCTGGTGACACGTTCAGCCGGGAAGCATTGATGCGCAGTCAAAGAGAAATTTTTGTTCTGAACTATTTTGCGGATGTCAGACCGGATGTCAGACCGGTCAACGACGAAGAGGTGGACGTCACCATTGAGGTGGAAGAGAAATCAACGGATACCGCCAATATGTCCGCGGGGTTCAGCGAGCGAGACAAACTGATCGGCAGCATTGGCGTGACCATGAATAACTTCATGGGAAATGGGCAGACCTTGAGTTTTGACTGGAATTTCGGAAGGGCGTTTCGTTCGATTCAAGTCGGTTTTACTGAACCGTGGCTGTTTGACACTCCGACTTTGTTTGGAATTAACTTGTATGATACCAAGCGCGACCGTCGATTTACAGGCTATGATCAACGCAGTCAGGGCGGCAGTCTGCGGTTAGGCCGGCGTCTTCGTTGGCCCGACAACTTTTTTAGAGTCGACTGGATTTACCGAATTGATCGAACCAACCTTTCCAATTTCATAGAGCAAATTGAACAAGCGAATCCCAATGGAATTGCAACCCAACAATGGCCTCTTACAACGAGTAGTTTAACGCAAATAGTTACTCGAAACAGCTTGGACAGACCCGAATTCCCCACAAGAGGCTCCAAATTTACGTATTCTACTGAGATCTCCGGCGGACTGTTGGGTGGGAATGTCAGTTTCCATAAGCACACTATCCAAAACGAATGGTTTGCGCCCGCTTTCTTTAATTTTGTCCTTTTTAACAACTTTCAAGCAGGATATATCGAGGGCTTTGGCAGCGATGCGGCTAATATCCCGTTTCTTGAACATTTCTTCATGGGCGGTGAAGGATTGTCGAGATCGATCCCATTACGCGGCTATGACGATCCTTTGTCAAACCGAGCGCTCACTCCGGGTGGAAAGGTTATGTTTAAGTACAGCACGGAGCTTCGCTTTCCGATTTCACCAAACCCAACGATTTTCGGCTTGGCATTTGCAGAGGCGGGAAACACATGGGAAAGTCTCTCTGAGACCGATTTATTCGACTTGCGTCGTTCTGTCGGTGTTGGAGTGCGCATCTTCATGCCAATGCTTGGTATAATAGGTTTTGATTATGCTTTTGGGTTTGACAACATTGATCGTCTCACAGGTGAAAAATTCGGCGAGTGGAAACCCCACTTTGTTTTTGGTAGAAGTTTCTAATTGAGTATTGAATATTTAATCATCATAATAATCATGAGATGGAGGTAAGTGTGAAAGGTTTTAAGTTAAGCTTTTCGTTATGCTTAGTTTTAACCACACTGTTGGTGGTTGGAGTTGGTTCAACATCGGCACAATTAAAAATAGGCTATGTCAATTCCAATAAAGTTTTGGCAACCTATAAAGAAGCTCAGGATGTGAGGGAAAAATTGCGAGACTTGAATGCTGAGTGGGAAAAAGAAGCAAAGGGCATGCAAAAGCAGATTCAAGATTTGCAAGAGCAATTGGAATCACAAAGCCTGTTGCTTAGCGAAGAAAGAAAACAGGAAAAACAACAAGAAATTCAGAGCCTTTATCTAAAGTATCAACAATTCCTGAACGAGAAATGGGGGGCGCAGGGTGAGGCTATAAAAAAGGAGGAAGAACTTCTGGAGCCGGTCATAAAAAAAATAAACGTGGCCATTAAGAATATAGGAGAAGCCGAAGGGTACAGTTATATTTTCGACACCGTTGCGGCTAACATACTTTATGCGTCCGAGGACCAGACCGATCTCACAGAAAGACTGTTGAAAGAGCTGAATAAAGGTGTTCCCGCAAAAACCAACTCAAATTCGAATTAATCACGAAAAAAAAACCGAGAAGCCCACTTGACAGGTGCTAATCAGGACAATCTCCTGATTAGCACCTTGTTGTTTTTTAACCAACTTTTTGATTAGAAGCACCAAGCTTGCCGACTGTGGAGGAGGGATGAAGCAATCAGGTAAAAGTGAGACTAAGATCATATTTGATGCGTTAACATTACAGAAGTTCTTGCCCCATCGTTATCCGTTTTTGCTTGTGGACAGAATTCTGGAGTTGAAGCCGAAAGAACGGGTTGTTGGCATTAAGAACGTAACCATAAACGAACCGTACTTTGTCGGTCATTTTCCCGGTCATCCAATTATGCCTGGCGTGTTGATTGTGGAAGCGATGGCCCAAACCGGAGGCATCCTGCTGTTAGATAACCAGGAAAAGCCGGGTGAGAAGCTGGTCTATTTCACTGGCATGGACAAAGTCAAATTTAGACAGCCCGTGCATCCTGGAGATCAGTTGCGTTTTGAAATGGAAATGATTAAATTCAGACAGTCGATCTGTAAGATGCAAGGTAAAGCATTTGTCGAAGATCGTTTAGTGTGCGAAGCGGAATTGTCTGCCGCAGTAGTTGACAGGGAGTAAAGATGCGACAAGCTTGTATCACCTCAAGGCAGCATGGTGCAAAAAGTTGAAAAACAGATTTGGCGTTTCATAGATTCGGGGGCAGCCGACGGAAGTTTCAACATGGCCACGGATGAGGTCATGGCCACTTTAGCTCCTCTTAGTCAACCGGTGTTGCGTGTTTATCGGTGGCACCCCTTTACAATTTCAATCGGTTATAACCAGAATTTTGACGACCTTGATACCACCAAATGTGAGCAGAAAGGGATTGGCCTGGTTCGTCGTCCGACAGGCGGCCGCGCGATTCTTCATGCTCATGAGGTAACTTATTGCGTTATTATTCCCCGAGGGCATTCATTATTTGGGGAGAATCCACCGGAACTTTACAATCAAATAAGCTCGGCCATTGTGAAGGGGTTGAAATACATGCTCCCGGAAGTGATTCTCGAAAGAAAAGAGGTGTCACAGTCATCGCCGCGGTATAACCAGCAGGTTGCGTGTTTTGCCACATCCGCAAAATATGAAATCCATTATGAATCCAAAAAAGTGGTGGGCAGCGCACAGCGACGTTTTAGAAACGGACTGCTTCAGCACGGCTCGATCATTCTCGGAGATGAACACTTGCAAATACTCGAATATCTATCTCGACGAAACGGAAACTTACAACGTTCGCGCAACTTGTTGCAGGCAAATACGGTATCGATGGAAAGGATCTTGAAACGAAGAATTGAGTATCAAGAAATCGTGAAATGTATCAAGGCGGGCTTTGAAAATCATTTCGGCATACTGTTCGAAGAGAGATCATTATCCCAGAACGAATTAAGAGTGATAGAAGAACTTAAACTCAAATACTTGCTTGAGGAGGAGTTATGATGAAACAGAGTCTCTTGGCAATCTTCGTTGCGATTTCGGTGTTGATGGCGGCCTCTTCTGCCCATACACAATATTTTAAGTTTGATACGGCTGACAATGAGCAAGAAATCAAACAGGAAGTAGATGCAATCCTGAAATTCTTTGGTTCCGTCGTAGGCGGGGGATTGTTTCATACAGCGGATATGCACAGTGTCGCCGGTATTGACGTTGGACTTCGAGGGGTCGTGGCGAATGTGCCTGAGGAATTCAAAGAGCTGCCTGTGTTTGCCCAGGAGGATTTTCTGGGTTTGGCTTTCTTGCACGGAAGCATCGGATTGCCGGCAAATTTTGAACTGATGGGAAGATTCTTTTATTTTCCGCTTGGTGCGGGTGCGGACTCAGATATCACGCCTCCAAGATCCGACAGCCGTGGTGGTGTGACGCTAATTGGCGGGGGAATAAAATATGGTCTCCTGCAACTGCCTGCATTGCCGAAAGTGATGGTGTTGGGCGCCTATCATGCCGTGTTTGTGCCTGATGAGTTCGACTTCGGTACCGTAAGCACCGCAAGTCTGAAGGCCGTAGCAAGTTATTCGATTCCGATCCTGACCTTATACGTTGGCGGAGGCGTCGATTTTACAACGTTAAAATTGAATGACGAATTCCTGGATGGCGAACGTTTCGATGAAAATGAAACTCAGGCGACCATCGGTGTAAAGGCGAATATTTTGCCGCTGGTGCATGTGAATGGTTCGTACAATTTTAGTGAGTTCGATAGTTTTGATTTAGGAATAGGAATCAGTTTTAGATAAGTTCTTATTGATGAAAACAATTGGCATATTAGGTTCAACCGGATCCATTGGCAAGAATTGCCTCAATGTATTGGAGTCCCAGAACAGCCATTTTCGGATTCAGTATTTGACGGCTTATCGAAACATCAAGCTGCTGTATGAACAGGCCAAGAAGTTTCGTCCCAAGGCTGTTGCGATTTTAAAGGAAGATGAGTTAAACT
>JAABYK010000163.1:5236-8875 GCA_011775825.1 Candidatus Zhuqueibacterota bacterium
TCTGCTCGAAATCAGCAGCAGGGACGATATGGACATCGTGGTGAATGCTTTGGTCGGAGCAGTTGGATTGCAGCCGACGTTGAATGCCATCAAAGCCAACCGGCGTGTGGCGTTGGCAAATAAAGAATCTTTGGTAATTGGCGGGCAGTTCGTCATGCAAAAAGCCAAAGAGACAGGTGCAGAAATCATACCGATTGATAGCGAACATAACGCACTCCTTCAATGCATCGCAGGGGAAAATGTGGACTCGATTCATTCTATCATATTAACCGCATCGGGTGGGCCGTTTAGGAACTTGCCTCATGCGGCATTAGCCAGTGTGACCGTTGAACAAGCATTGAATCATCCGAATTGGGACATGGGTCAAAAGATCACCATCGATTCAGCGACCTTGATGAACAAAGGTTTGGAAGTGATCGAAGCGCATTGGCTCTTCGGGATCGAAGCAGACAGGATTGATGTGGTCATTCATCCGCAATCGATCATTCATAGTTTGGTTGAATTCGAGGATGGCTCGGTCAAGGCGCAGTTGGGTCTGCCCGACATGCGCATTCCGATTCAATACGCCCTGACGTACCCGGACCGCTATCCAGCTGACTTTCCGCGCCTGGATTTGAAGACGCTGCAAGCCCTGACTTTTGAACCACCAGACATGAATAAATTCAGTTGCTTGAGATTGTCGTATGAGGCGTTGGAATACGGCGGTTCGGCTCCGGCAGTTTTGAATGCTGCGAACGAAGAAGCTGTAAGTTTGTTTTTGAATCGGAAAATCAGTTTTGAGGAAATCCCGGAAATTGTCGAGAAGGCGTTAACCGAGTGTCAATTTAATAGCTGTCACAAAGTTGATGAACTTCTGGAATGCGACAGAATGACGAGAGAATATGTCAAAAAGAATTTTAATGAGTTGTAAATAACAAGAGGATTTGATTTTGACTTCCATTATATCATTCATCTTTGTTTTGGGTTTGCTGATTTTTGTCCACGAGTTCGGACATTTTATCACGGCAAAAATGGTAGGGATCCGGGTTGAGAGATTTTCTCTCGGTTTTCCGCCCCGCATGATCGGCAAGAAAATCGGCGAAACGGATTACTGCATCTCGTGGTTACCGTTAGGCGGCTATGTGAAGATGGCCGGGATGGTTGATGAGACCATGAACACAGACATACGCGGCGAACCATGGGAATTTCAATCGAAACCGATCTGGCAGCGTGTTATTGTGATTTCTGCCGGATCCTTCATGAATATCCTGACTGCGGTGGTTATCTATGCGATGCTCGTGTATTTTGTCGGCATGGTCCAAGGAACTGAAGGTACAAAGGTCGGCGAGGTACTGGAAGGCAGACCGGCCGAAGCGATTGGTCTGCAACAGGGAGACGTGATTACGGCTGTGGATGGACAACCGGTGTCAACGTGGCAAGAATTGACCGAGATCATCCATAGCAAGCCAGGCACCGAGATTCAAATCAAGTGGCAAAGAAACGGGCAGACGATTACCAAAACCGTGACACCGGAGCTGCAAGAGGAACGCGAAATCGGACTGATAGGAATCGCTCCGGAATTGGTTTATCAGAAATTCGGCCTCATTGAATCCTTTAAATACGGTGTGGTAAACTCTTATCAGACAATTGCCCAAATCTTGAAAGCGCTCAAACTGATCGTGACGGGTGAGATTGAGTTCAAGGAGGCCATCGGTGGCCCCATCACCATTTTTCAGTTGACCGGCGAGAGCGCAAAAAGGGGTATCGACACCTTGCTCATGTTCACCGCCTTTATTAGTCTGAATTTAGGTTTTTTTAATCTGTTGCCGTTTCCGGTTTTGGATGGCGGACATTTGGTGTTCCTGGCAATCGAAGGTATCCGGCGCAAGCCGTTGTCTGTGAAAACGAAAGTCGTAATTCAGCAAATCGGAATGGCTTTTCTTTTAGCGCTCATGATATTCGTAATCTTTAATGATATACGACGATGGGATCAATTGAAGAACTTGTTTCCTTAAGCGAAGTATAACTTGGAACCATATTGCGGAGATTCACGATGAACTTGAATTTTGCAGAGAGAATGGAGCGATTAGGTACGGAAACCGCATTTGAAGTCATGGCACGCGCGAAAGCATTGGAGGCACAAGGCAGAGAGATCGTGCATTTACAAATTGGCGAGCCTGATTTTCCCACCCCAAAGCACATCATCGAAGCGGGTGTTGAAGCGCTACGAGCAGGAGAAACGCATTACTCGCCAGCTGCCGGTATCATGCCGCTGAGAGAGGCCATTGTTGAAGATGTCGATTCCCGGCGGGGCATCCGGCCGAAGGTTGAGCAGGTTGTCGTGACTCCCGGTGCCAAGCCTATCATGTTTTTTGCTATTTTAGCCCTCATAGATTCAGACGATGAAATTATCTATCCGAATCCAGGCTTTCCGATTTATGAGTCCGTGATCAACTTTGTGGGCGGGAAAGCGGTTCCGCTGCCCCTTTGGGAGGAAAACGACTTTCGTTTCAGCCCCGAAGAATTCCGGTCGTTAGTGACGGACCGCACAAAGCTGATTATCATTAATTCCCCGCACAACCCGACCGGCGGCATTTTGACGAGGCAAGACAACGAGGTGATTGCTGAAGTTGCCAGGGAGAAGGAGATTCTGGTTCTTAGCGATGAAGTCTACAAGAACATTATTTATGAAGGAGAACATCACAGCATTTATTCTTTGCCGGGCATGCAAGAGAGAACCATTCTCTTGGATGGATTCTCTAAGACCTACGCCATGACCGGTTGGCGCCTGGGATTTGGGGTCATGCCCGAAGAACTGGCTCAGAAGATTGAGCGATTAATGATCAATAGCAATTCCTGCACAGCCACATTTTCTCAACATGCTGCGATCCAGGCCTTACAAGGCCCAACAGAAGAAGTCGATGCCATGCTGGAAGAATTTCGCAAACGGAGAGACATTATTGTGGCGGGTTTGAACGACATTCCGGGCATGAGCTGCATCACGCCAAAGGGCGCATTCTACGCATTTCCCAATGTGAAAAAGATAAATGAGGGTTCACAGGAGTTGGAGAATTATCTGTTAAACGAAGCCGGGGTTGCAGTCTTGTCGGGTACCGCATTTGGCAAGTATGGTGACGGCTATTTGCGATTTTCATACGCCAATTCTGTCGAGAATATTGAGAAAGGACTTGAACGAATCAAGAATGCCCTGAAAAACATTTAGATTGGATACCGCAACCGAAACGAATCAAAGTACCGGAAAGGAGCGATTTTGAATCCCCAAAAGACGGCTCTGTATGACACTCATCAATCCTTAGGTGCAAAAATTGTCGAATTTGCAGGTTATTTGATGCCGGTACAGTACCGAGGCATCATCGAGGAGCACAAGAAAGTGCGCAGCTCCGTCGGCATGTTTGATGTGAGCCACATGGGCGAATTTATCATAAAGGGCGACAATGCCCGGGAATATTTGCAAAAAATGACATTGAATGATGTCACGAAATTGGTTGATACTCGAGCTCAGTACACGGGTATGTGCTATGAAGATGGCGGCATGGTCGATGACCTGGTTTTGTTCCGGTTCCCAGACCACTATATGATGATCGTGAACGCCTCAAATCGAGAAAAGGATTTTCAATGGATGAAGCAGAATTTGGAGGA
>JAABYK010000163.1:8884-12131 GCA_011775825.1 Candidatus Zhuqueibacterota bacterium
GACACTTGCCTGCTTGCGGTCCAGGGACGCCACGCTGAAGCGAGTCTGCAGAAATTGTCGGACATCGAGTTATCCCCAATTAAATTTTATTGGTTTCGCGAAGGTCAGATAGACGGCATCGATGTGGTTTTTTCTCGGACAGGATATACAGGTGAAGATGGGTTTGAGGTGGCGTTTGATGCCAAACATGCAGTAAGAATTTGGAACGCCATTCTCGAAGCCGGGAAGGAGTTTGACATCGACCCCATTGGTTTGGGTGCACGTGATACACTTCGCATGGAGATGAAATACTGCTTATATGGCAATGACATCGATGAAACCACCAATCCCATCGAAGCCGGCTTGAGTTGGATTACCAAGGTTGACAAAGGCGACTTCATAGGCCGCGGTCCGATTGTGAAGGCCAAAGAAGAAGGAGTGTCCCGAAAACTGGTTGGCTTCGAGTTGAAGGACCGAGCGGTTCCCAGGCACGGCTATAGAATCGTTAAAGACAGCAAGGATATCGGCTACGTCACCAGCGGCACATTTTCGCCAAGTTTGGAAAAGGGAATCGGGCTTGGATACGTGAACCTGCCTTTCAATGAAGTTGGCACGGAGATTATGCTCCAAATTCGTGGAAGAGAAGTCGCTGCAGAAGTGGTGAAAACACCCTTTTATCAGCGACCGTATTGAGTAGGAGGAATCGGAGGTTCACATTACGAAGTCTGCGAATGACAAGAGGGTGTTTGAAACCATAAGAACATAGATCTGGCTGATGGCGGCTATTGATAAGATAAAGGAAGCAATTGCATATCTAAAACTATGGCTTGGGATTTTTATTGTTGTTGGCTAGTAACAAACTATGAAACCCAAAATCCCTTTTGGTTAAACTCGACATCGTGCTTATAGTTACCATGTCAATCACGATTATCTTTATGCATCGAACAATTAATAACAGGATCAACGAATTGGAGAATTTGTGAAATGGAGTGGTTAGTGGCTGGTGTTGTAATTCTATTTGTAGGAGTTCTGCTTTATATCGGTATTGACCTGATTAAAGGTTCGAAATGAATGGCTGATTGGTATCGTTTTTCAAAGAGCATATGAGTTGAATCCAAGAATAGAGAGCCGAAAAGTCGATTGGTCCCTATACGCCATCCTGGATAAAGATTTCATCAAAGACAGATCGATTCAATACTTAGCAGAAGAAGTGATTAGAGGAGGGGCAGGAATCATCCAACTCAGGAACAAATCCTCTCATATTAATGAATTCTATCAAGACGGCGCCGCGATCAAGGAAGTGACGGCCCATTTCGGCGTGCCATTGATCGTCAACGATCGTTTGGATATTGCCCTCGCGGTGGATGCCGATGGCGTCCACTTGGGTCAAGACGACTTGCCGCATAATGTGGCGAGACATCTCATCGGCGAAAATAAAATATTGGGAATTTCCGTGCACAATCTCGATGAGTTCAAGCGCTCCATTGATGCAGAACCTGACTATCTGGGAGTCGGGGCGATTTATCCCACCAACACCAAGGATGAGCCACAAATGGGGATGGAGATGGTCGAAGAGCTGCGCGCTGAAACTGAATTGCCATTGGTAGCCATTGGTGGCCTCACCCCCGAAAACCTTGCTCCGGTCATTCGGGCCGGGGCAGATGGAGTGGCGGTCATCTCCGCGCTTCTCAACGCAGAGGACGTGCGCAGCCGAGCCCATGAATTTGTTCAAAGCATCAATTCTGCCCGACAGGTCTGATTGAACGCGAAATGAGCAGATCAAAAAACAATCTCGTTTCTAGACAGGAAGAGATCATCGGCATCTTGCTGATAACGTTTGGGCTCCTGGTTCTCCTGAGTCTGCTTACGTACAATCCCGAGGAGCAGCCGGGGAACATCGAAATTGGTCAAATTGATAATCAGTTGGGCATTGCCGGGGTTTACATTGCCTACTTCCTGAATCATTATCTCATAGGTCGCCCCTCGTTTGTTATACCGTTAATCATTACGTTCATGGGATGGAGCATGTTTCGGGGACATTCGTTAGTGAATTCGCTTCGCTGGTCGGTGTATTTGCTGATTTTTGCCGTCTACACATCGATTATTTTGGCCCTCCCCGAAGTCATTTCGCCTGGAGCCACAGAATTGGGTTACTCACTGTCGGGACGCGTGGGCCGTATCGTTGCGCAGTTCATGCACCGCTCTCTGGGAGTCGTCGGTACGATCCTCGTGCTGCTCGCGATGATTATGATTACGTTCATTGGCGCCACCAAAATTAGCTTCTCGGAATTCATTACCGAATTCATGCAGAGGACTGCTTCTATAATAAGCTTTGTCAAGAGCAGGTCGAAGCGCGTACGCAAGCGACCTAAACTCAAAAAAGAACCTTCGGCATCGGTGTCAAAAGGGTTTGATTCTGCAGACAAAGAAGTGATTGAGGATGTTGAACTTGGACGTGGAAACAATGACAAGTCGGCAAAGAAACCACAAATGGAGATGGAGCTGGAGATTCAGGAACCGGGCGATGCGGCCGGCGCTGCTTTAAGGAGAGAGTTCCTCGACCCGGGAAATTACAAGTTCCCGCCTATGGAACTGCTTTCCACGCCTCAGGCGCGAGAAGACGAAATCACCAAAGATGAGCTTTATGCGAATGCACAAATTTTAGAAGATCGGCTCTTAGAGTTTGGCGTGCAGGGAAAAGTAACCGATATCAGTCCGGGACCGGTGATCACTCGATATGAAGTTGCACCTGCACCGGGAGTCAAAATAAGTCGAATTGTCTCCCTTGCCGACGATTTGGCCCTTGCTATGCGCGCCAAGAGTGTGCGAATTGTGGCGCCCATCCCTGGGAAAGGCGCGGTCGGTATTGAGTTGCCAAATCGAAACAGGGAGATGGTCTATTTGAAGGAGGTCATCAGGTCAAAGCAGTTTCAGGACTCGGAGTCGCCGTTAGCCCTTGCTCTTGGCAAGACCATTTCCGGTAAACCTTACGTTGCGAACCTGGACGAAATGCCTCATCTGCTAATCGCGGGCGCAACCGGGTCGGGGAAAAGCGTGTGTCTGAACAGCATCATTGCCAGCGTCCTTTACAAAGCACATCCCACTCAGGTTCAAATGATCATGATTGACCCCAAGCGACTTGAGTTATCCATTTTTAGCAATTTAAGGCACCACCATTTGAATTATCGAGAAGACTTGAATGAAGAGGTCGTGACGTCGCCAGCCAATGCCATCTCTGTACTGAAGAGTCTCGAGAGAATCATGGAGG
>JAABYK010000163.1:12188-16087 GCA_011775825.1 Candidatus Zhuqueibacterota bacterium
AGTGGGCAACTCAAGAATCAGGAGGGCGAGGATCCGTACGAACCGCTGGAATATTTAATTCTCATCGTTGATGAGCTGGCCGATTTGATGGTGACGGCCGCGAGAGAAGTGGAGGAGCCCATTGCCCGCTTGACCCAAATGTCGCGAGCAGTGGGTATCCATCTCATCGTTGCGACTCAACGTCCATCGGTGGATGTAATCACCGGTGTGATTAAAGCCAATTTCCCCGCACGCATCGCCTTTCAAGTCGCTTCGAAAACCGACTCCCGAACCATCCTGGATGCAAACGGAGCCGAGAAACTGTTGGGCATGGGAGATATGTTGCTTATCCCACCCGGTTCTCCGGAACCGATCAGGTTGCACGGCACATTCATTTCAACCGATGAAGTCGAACGCATTATAGGACACGTCAGAAAACAACCCAAGTATCCAAAACACAAATTGCCAATTGAAAAAGAGCCTGCTTCAGGTATGCCCGGCGAAGAGGGTTTTGGGTTTTCAAGTGACGAATTATTTCATGAAGCTGCAAAATTGGTCGTGCGCCATCAACAAGGATCGATTTCCCTCTTACAGAGACGACTGAAAGTGGGCTATGCACGCGCGGCAAGGCTCATCGATGAGCTTGAAGCAGCCGGCGTGGTTGGCCCGTTTGATGGCAGCAAGGCCCGTGACGTCCTTCTCGGCGATGAGGAAGAACTTGAAGAACTCGGCTTGGTCTGATCCCACTAATGAACTCATTTTAAGCAAGTTCGTATAATGAGCAACGAGTGGGGGAGCGAAATGTTACTGAATTCCACCTACTGGCAGGCACTACGGGAATTTCGCCATGATTTTGCATTCAATTAAAAACATTGAGTTAGGACAAAAGATGAACCTTGTAATTTTAATTTCAATAGCTTTGAATTTTACTTTTACTGGTGTCTCGGCTCATCCACCGATGATGTCTTTGAATGGGAAAGATGTGGTGAAGAAGGTCAAAGAAAGATACGAAAAACTTGAAAGCTTGAAGGCAAATTTTGAGCAAGAATATGTTTGGGAACTCGCCGGTGAAACGCAAACATTGACAGGCACACTCTATTTACGGTCTGGAGACAACTATCGAATCGAAACCGATACACAAGTTATCGTCACCGATGGCAAAACGGTTTGGACTTACTCCAAAGAAAATGACCAGGTTATTATCGACTGGCTCAGAAGCTCCGAAGAAAATCCACTGCCGAAAGACCTGCTTTTCAAATATTCCGAAGAATACCAGCCTCACTTTGTTGGGGAAGAAAAAATCTACGGACGAAAGGCCTACGTGTTGAATCTGGTCCCGAAGGAAGAGGAGGCATTTATCAAGAGCATGAAGATTTGGGTGGACGCGTCGCTTTGGCTCACCGTAAAAATCCAGCAAGTGGATATTAACGATAATATCAATACGTATCGGGTAAAAAATATTCAACAAAACATAGAACTGGATCCGTCGCTATTCACATTCAAAATTTCCCCGGAAACCGAGGTGGTAGATTTAAGGTAAAGCAGCACCTTTTGATTGTCTTGGTTTGTTCAGAGGGGCGCGAGACCGAATGCAGCGCCCTTTTTCACGTTTTAGCGGAATACAACGGAATACAGAGGTTAGGATGGAGGTGAGGTTTTCAAATCCCGAGCAGATGAATTTGCTCGGTTATTTTTTAAGAGATTTGCTGAGAACAAGTCTAAGCGACGAACGGCGGACAACAATTGCCCGACAGTTAAAAGGCTCAATCTTGTTCAACGCCAGCGGCATGCGCTCGACGCTTGTTTTTCAAAAGGATACAATCGAGGTTTGTTCCGGTGATGGCAACGGCGCGAGTTCGCAGATTACCGGAGATCTGGAATCATTGTTAGAGGTGGCATTAAACGGCAATTATCTGGCCCACTTAGTCAATGGAAGAATTAAAGTCCGCGGGAATTTGTTCAAGCTATTAAAACTAATGAAGCTTTTGGCTGTGGTTAAATAACTCAGTCTCCGTTAGCGCTGGAATTATGAACTTGATTTCTTGCGAGACGTGTTTATTCTTCGTAAGATAACGCGGAGAGAATGATGAGTGTAGTATCAACCGTGTTGAAAGATTTGAGGACGAACGAGAAGGAAGCATCTCGGGAATATGCTTTGCTTCACGCCTCTCAAAAAGCTGCTGAGCTCGCCCAGCAATCTGAATCCTTCCAGAAGAAGTATCAAATGTCTTTTGAGGATTTTGAAAAACGATTGCGGAGTCAAGATAAAGAGATCTTTGAAGAGGAAGACGATTATCTGGCCTGGCAATTTGCCGTTGAAGGAGTTGCATATTGGCGTGAGAAGATTGAGCAGCTCAAATCAACGTCATGATTACCTATAAAAAACCCAACCAGTCTCCCCACCAATGAATATCTTAAAAACGGATTACCGCTCTCAACTCAAGAAAGAACTCCCCGCAGATCGCATCTATGATCAACATGACATTCTGACAGATTACTCAGATGACTGGACGGAAATCCCGGGACACACCCCGGACGTGATCGTCAAAGTCCATTCGGTGGAAGACATTCAGACGGTTCTCAAGATTGCCAATCAACATAAAGTCCCGGTCGTGCCACGTGTGGCGAATACGAACATCGGTGGTCTGGCCATTCCGGAGAAAGGCGGTGTGGTTCTTGACCTGACCGAAATGAATCGCATTCTCGAAACAAATGAAGAGGATATGTACGCGATCCTCGAACCGGGAGTGACGTGGGGCGATATCAAAACCCATCTTGCGGAGAATTACCCCACCCTCAGATTCGGATACTCCCTATCGCCGCCGTACACCTCTATTTTGGCGAATTGCTTGCTGGACGGCTTGTCAAATCTAAGCTTGAAACACGGTACCACCGCACACTGGATAAATGGATTCGAGGCGGTGCTTCCGACCGGCGAAATTATCCGAACGGGAATCGGTGCGGTGAGCTCAAACTGGTGCACGAAGTCGCCCATGCCTGATCTGACCGGCTTTTTCGTCAATTTCCAGGGCACCACGGGCATTGTCTCGAAACTCTCCGTGCAGCTTTGGCCCAACCATCCGCATCGCAAACGGTTTTTTGTGTTGGCTTATGACACAAACGAAATGTATGATTTCATAAGTTTGCTCGTTCGTGCAGAAGTGTGTGATGATATCGGCGGCTTGTCGTGGCCGGTTGGTAAGATGTTGTTTGGAGACAAGAATCCGCTTTATCGCGATCCGGCGGAGCCTGAGCAGTTTCTCTACATCGACGTTTCTGCCGAGTACGAGGATTTGTTCGAAGTCAAACTTGCGATAATTGAACGCCTGGTGAAAGAGCAACAAAAGCAGGGCGTGCGGCTGGAGTCGCCACTGGATGTTCAGAAACTGGTCAAAGTTGCTCCGAGATTCGAGAAATTTGCGGACTTCCCTGCGGAATTGGACTTCCTTCTGGAGCTTGGCGGCCTAACCTGGATTGGCACGTTTGGCCCCATATCCGGCTGGAAGGAGGGGGTCAAGCGCGGAATGAACTTGATGGAGGAACAAGGGTTTGCACCCATTGTCGTGACACGTCCAATGCAAGGAGGCCACTTCGGCGTTTTGAGATTCATCGCTGTTTTTGACAAATCGGATTCCGAGCAAGTTGAACGTGTGACTGAACTCAACCGGGCTTTGAGCGATCTCGTGATTGATTTGGGCTTCTTTCCATATAAAACGCCGCCCTGGGTGATCAAGCGGCATCGTGACAAGCTTGATCCGAATTTCTTGAAAATGGTGGCGAAGGTTCAGAAGTTGCTGGATCCAAATGGGATCATGAATCCGGGTAAGTGGTCTGTTTGAATGGAGAAACGATTTGGAAAGGTAGTGTTGAACCGTCAGTTATGACGTAAGCTTATGAAGCTATGACATTAAATTAAACTG
>JAABYK010000010.1 GCA_011775825.1 Candidatus Zhuqueibacterota bacterium
TAGGTATCGGAGGCTTCGAAATTCATGACTTCGTTCAAAAATCGGATTTGCGCCTCCTGTGAATCCATTTCCTGGACAACGAGAATGTCCGGATCGACATGCTGAATCACGGTCCGAAAGTACGGAATTCTGTCGGTTGAAGCATTGGTGAACTTCAGGAGATTGTACGTGGCAATGCGAAGCGTATCGACTTGCGCATAAGAAGCATGTATTCCTAAAGTGAGAAGAGCGACAAAGAAGGGGAGCGATTTTTTCACGATGGTCAAATACCCGAGTCGAATTCGCTTGAGAGCTTGAAACGCACGATGCGATTATTGCCTGTGTCGGCCACGTAAAGAACCTGGTCGTCATCCACATCGAGGAAAGCGATGCCCTTGGGACTGCGGAACTCTTTATCTCCACTGCCGGTTCCACCAAAGGATAGGATGGAAATTTGATTGCGATCCCTCAGAAACTCGCCATTTCTGTTAAATACAAAGACACTGTCAGCCTGCGAATCGATCACGTAGATGCGTTGCGAATTATCCACAGCCACATCTTCCGGCATGTAATCGACATCTCCATCGCGGGAATCATCTTTGAAGTGGTTGAAAAAATCCACATTGTCGGATGGCGAAATGACCGGGGAGAATGGCGGTTGAACATTTCCACCACTCAGCCACTGCAATTTAAACACCTGTCCAATCTGAGTGAAGATGAATCCCTGCTGTCCTAAGATGGAACTGATGTTCCCGGTAGGAATGAGAAACGAGGTGATGCCGGTCGGTTGGTTGGCCGTGCCGACCCCTGTCCCGGAGAAAATTACAGGTTTAAGCGATTGATCTGTTTGGTCAAATCGCCATACTCTATTGTTAGCCATGTCCGTGACGTAAAACTCGCCATTATCGCCAAATGCACCCACACCTGTAAACGAAGAGGTGTTCGAGCCGATCACCAGCGTATCGATTGGAGCCTGTCCTATCAAGTGGTTGATTGCAACCAGGTCGATTCGAAAGACTATGTTGCTGCCATTTACTATGAGCAAATTCAACTGGCTGTCCTGACCCAGTGCCTTGGGATGATCAATTTCCGGTGAAACGCCCTGGACTCGACCCGCTTTGTCCAACATCACAACGCGATCGTTGCCCGTATCCGCAACGTAGAGTAAACGGTCGAGACCGGTGAAAATATCTTCCGGTGCATTTAAATCAATCTGCAGAGCATCCGCACCCCATTGAAACAGAAGAAATTGTTCCCTTGTGGTTGACGACTCATCAGGAGGTGTAGGTAGATCGAACTTTTCACCGCACGCTGTAAGGACGGCAGAACAAACACACAAGGACAAAGCAAACTTGACTCTCAGCAATTTCATACACAACATTTTAAAAACTCAAATTAAACGAAAATCGATTCAGATTACCGAGCACCCCAAATTCAGAAAAGCTGTAATCCAATTGCAAGTTCAAAGATTCGATAGACATGTCTAACCCAAAACCCAAACTTATGCCGCCGATTTCGGCTACCTTTTTGTAGCCAGCACGCAACGCAATCATATCGTTGAACCAATATTCAGCACCGTAATTGAAATTCTCGGATTCGTCATTCGGGTGGTCCAGTTGGAAAGCCAATAGGGCACGGCTGTTTTCAAACTTAATCAGATCGAACACAAACCCCACTCGCAAAAGCAGAGGAGCAGGAAACGATTCAAAGTCCACGTCCTCACGAGGAGCCCCTAAAAAATCTCTCACTGTGCCACTTGTTTCGAACTCAGGACCAAAATTGGTGATGCTTACGGCAAATCTAGCGCCACGAAACCCGATCTTGTACAAGGTGCCCGCGTCGATGAGAACACCGGTCATACTGACATCTGCCAAATCTTCACGGACATACTTAACAGTCACTCCGGTGCTAAATTTGTCTGTGAATTCCCTTGCAAACGTGAGCCCGATCATGATGTCGCTAAAGCCAAACGTTTCCCCGGTCCCAAAAGGTTGCACCTCGGTGGTGACATTCATGTCATCCGTGTGTAACGCGACGATGCTTAACCCCACGGCGTTGAAGCTGCCAATCCTTCGGACATAGCCAAGGAATTCATGTTGAACATCCGCAACATATTCGATGTGAGAAAAATGCACATTATTTCTTTTCAACTGTGTTATGCCGGCCGGATTCCAGTAAAGGGCCGAGACATCGTTGGCCAAAGCCACAAAAGCCTCGCCAATGGCACTGGCACGCCCGCCGACGCCAATTTTCAAAAATGAACCTGCCGTGGTCCCGGCACGTTCCCCCCCAAGTCCCGGAATGATTTGGGCCTCCGTGGTTTGCGCGCCAAATAAACCATAAAATACCAACGTGAATAACAACCTGGATGTGATTTTAGACAACCTGAATTGAGAACGGGTCGTAATCGTATTCATAAACTTACCAGCCTATCGAGGTTCCAATGAGCACTTGTCGCGGCGCCCTGAAGCGAGCGGGATTAAACGGATCAACTATAGGACGTCCCGGTTCGGTTCGGTTAAAAACCAGGGGATCCGTGGGCTGTCCGTCCACGATGATAAAGTCTCCGGTGCGATACGCACGCCCGGTAAAGCTGTTGATCAGCGTGTCATTCTTCCGGTCAAAAAGGTTTTTCACTTCGGTGAAAAATGTGAATCTTAATCCAAAAATGTTGAAATACTTTTCGAAATTAAGATCGACGGTCGACCAGAAGCGGGATACTTCGCTGAACGGATTCTGATTGTCCAGCACAAAATTTCCAGACGGACCGACAATAAATGGCGTGTATCTTCTTCCCGACTCCAGAAACCAGTGGACGTTGAGGTTCCAATTATCCGGTATTTTTAGCCCGAACACCTTTGGCCCTTTATCTTCCCCAAAAAAGAAGTTGATGTTTGCATTTAACTGAAACGGCCGGTCCCATCTCAAGAAATTCTCTTTAATGGGTTCCTCTTCAATTTCGCCGGCAAACACCAGAAGATTGTCCTGGGGGGAGGAGTTCTTGCCGGTAGCAATGGCGAACGTGCCACTAATGGAGCCGGAGATAAAACCACGTGAGCGCTTTTTGTACTCAACTTCAATGCCTCGGACACGCGCAAAGTCCAGATTAATGTAGGTGAGAAAATCGGACTGTCGGCCTCGAGCGCGGACGTTCTTGGTGGTCACATAATCGAAAATGTCACGATTGTACAGGGTGACCGTCAAAACGTCATCGGCAGTAAACTGATGTTTCAGGCCCAACTCATAAGACACGGTTGTTTCCGGATTCAAATTGGGATTGCCTTTGACTTGAAACGTAGAGCGTGCGCTCGAAGCTCCCAATTGTGTGTACACAAACTGAGGTTTCGGACGTTTTGAAAAATGGCCGTAGGAGAAGAAAAAGACCTGGTGATCCGAGATCGGATGGGAGATACCCAATCTTGGCATCAAGCGTCCCTTGACGCGAGATCCCAGAAAACCGAACGTTTCGTCGAAATAGGCGTCGTGACGGCGCTGCCAAATCTCTCGATCCTCCGCAGATAAATTCGGGTCGTTGCGAAAACGGTCGAGCGCATCCACCACAAATTGGCCGGGCACCCAGTAATCGTATCGCAGACCGATGTTGACAATGAGACCGCCACTGGTAATTCTATCCTGGACATAAAAAGCGCCCGCTCTTGGATTAACGCGGTAGATGTCATTGTTGAGACCCAAACCGCCGAACCACGGCTTGATGATCTCAAGCATCTGCATCTCCTGAAATCCCATTTCAAAACCGGCCTTAAGGTTGTGCATCTGATTTGGGATGTAGGAAACATCGCCCTTGAAAATAAACTCCTCCACGTAATGATCGTGCCACGTATCTCCACTTCCCACATCAAAGAACCCATCCGGTGTAACGGTTGTAAAATCACCACGGGGATCACGGAAATACTGATCGTCGGGAATACCGCCTGGTGGAACGGTTACAATGTCCTCGGGTTTGACGTATTCGGTCCAGTGTAAGTCGCCAACCTGACTACGTAGATTTGTAAAGAATCGGCTGACATGCAATTCATAAAATGCTTTGGGGCCTAATGTCTGAGTCCAAGATAGGGACTGCTGATTTATGTCATGGGTCAGGACGTTAAAATTGTCGAGAATGTCCTGGAAACGGAACGGATAGCCAGGTCCGGCCTCTTCAAACTCAAGAGTGGTTTGCAGAGCTCGGGTGTTTTGGCTTGAGGTCAGAGAGCGATTGAATGAAAACTTCAGCTTATGTTGCGGAGTTATTTTCCAGGTCAGCTTCAGCAGCCCGGACCATTCGTTATTCTGACGGGGCGCAAATAATTCCGAGGCGATAGCCGGATCCAAATTAGTCGCTTTTTCCAAGTAGCTGTCACTTAAATAAAATGACCCGCTGGCAAATAATAGCAGCTCTCCCGGAACGTTTATGCCAAGTGGCTCCAGAAAAAGATTCGTGAAGGGNNATCCAAATTAGTCGCTTTTTCCAAGTAGCTGTCAGTTAAATAAAAAGAGCCACTTGCAAAGAACAACAGTTCTCCGGGAAAGTTTATCCCAAGCGGTTTCAAAAAGAGATTCGTGAAGGGTTCCGGACCGGAGATACTAAAGTCCAGGGCATCGGTATTGAAACTTTCATCCCAATCGGGACCGAAATGATCCAATTTGTAGGAAATCGACCCATGGTATTCTTGAGATCCCTCCTTGGTTTTGACTTGCACAATGCCGGACATGGCCTGTCCGTATTCAGCGGAAAACCCGCCCGTAATGACCTCCATTTCCTGGATTGCGTCCGCGCTGAGGCGAAGCCCGAAGCCCGTGCCAGCCAGCGGGTCTTGAATGGAGACACCGTCAAGCAGATAGGCATTTTCGTATGCCCTGCCACCGCGAATGTGGATCTCGTTATCCATTTCCACAACTCCACCCTGGGTAGCCACAATGTCCTTGACATCCTGAACCACCAAACGTTTGATGTCTGCAGATGTCATGCTTTTACGCGTAGCGGTGTCTTCCACATCCAGGAGCGGTCTGTCTCCGATGACCGTGACCTCCTGTCCCAACGCCAGAATCGTAGGTTCGAGCCTGATGTCGACAGTGGTGACTTCCCCAGGCTGAACCTGGACGCCCGTTCTTTGCACCACGGTATAACCGATATACGAAATCTTTAGATTGTAAACGCCGGGACTCATGTTGGTTATTCGGTAGTTTCCCTCCAAATCCGTGGCAGCACCGTAGTAGGTCCCAAGCACAACCACATTCACGCCTGGCAAACCCTCGCCGGTTTTGGCGTCCGTAATTCGTCCTTTGATCGTTCCCTTACTTTGTGCCCACAAGGAGGCACCCATACAAAGGCTCAGCGTCAGGATGAAGAGTCTTCTAAGTAACATTGGATCACCACCTATTGCGAAAAGTCCTGGAAAACCTTCATGATGAATTGAGTTGCTTGCTGTTTGTCGATTTTGGTTAAAGGAAATTCGATGAGTACGACCGAATTGTCAGCGCTTTTGACCCCAATTATAGGTTGACCGGGATAGACATTGCCGGGAACCTCCGATGACGGCGGCAGTCGATAAAGCAGCGCCGCCCCCGGGGCCGGGAAAAGCCCGAAAATCTTCCCGATTAAATTCAAGCCTCCGTCCCCTTCGGCGATACCGAGGCCGGGGTAGTCCAGTTGTAACGTTTCGAAGGTCGTACCTTGCAAAACCCGGGTGACTTCCTTCCCAACCGTGTCGCTGACGGCTGAAATCGGCAGAAAAGTCAATAGGCTGTCCTGGCTATCCCGGAAATTGAAAATCCATTGCATTCGATCACGGACGGCCGCGCCTTCAAAGCCCGTAAGCAGGATATGTCCACCTGCGCCCAGGAAACTGATGATGCCTTGCTGACTTTCTGCCAACGTCGGACTGCCGTCAGCCCACCAGACAATCTTGTCAAAAAGTTTGAGTGTTTCGCTGAAATCCAACAGCGATGCAGGCAGGCCATCCCTCGCTAGGTCAAAAACCGAAAACGGTTCACCGGCAGTGGCAAATAACTCGCTGAAAAATGCCCTGCTGATGCTGTTGTCTTCGCTTGTAAAGTCGTCCACGAACAACAGGTCGCCCACTTTGTCTTTGACGTACCAAACGTCACCTTCACGTGGATGTTCAAGCACCTCACTGAAGGCCTGTCCTCGATCAGAAACTCTCACCAGGAACCGATTGTCGCTATCGACCAGGAGTCCGCTGTCCGGAGTGAGTGTCACAAAATCCTGACTAGCCGGGAGTCTCCGCCACGAAATGTCGCCACCCATTGGGGGATTTAATGCATATTCAAAAAAGGCCAGATCTTGCTCCCCATCAATATCGTTCGCGTTCCAGAAAAATGTGACGACCGGAAAGGTG
>JAABYK010000676.1:0-10313 GCA_011775825.1 Candidatus Zhuqueibacterota bacterium
CAAAGCGATTCGCAATTTCTGGTTAATTTCTTCCATCAAGTTTTGATCGGCTTCCCCCAAAACACGCAAAATAAGGGATCTATGCAATAATGCGAGCTAATGAGCTCGGAAAACAGAACGAAACTTTAGGCCTGCCTTATTAAACCCTGAATGTGATTTTTCTATGATGAGGTCTGTTGGCAGTAAATCGCTTGGAATTGAAGATGAAACAAATAGGCACAAGGCATCATCAACTCGGATGAGCAAATCGTCGGAAGTTAAAATGACTGCTGGGCGTACTTTCGTGGTTGATAAATCTGAGAACGGGTATCGAACGAGTACTATGCTTCCTCGCTTTACGACGCGCTTGGCCATTCAGCCTCCTCGCCATCCACAAGAGAATATACATCTTCCTCATCATGATTCAGCCACTCAAAGCTTCCGGAATCTTCGACGAGCTTTAACAATTCTTCAGTCGAAATATCGTCAGTAAGAAGTTGTAGGTTTTGTAGATTCCTCCTCGTTAAAACAAAGGCGGCAAAAGCTTCCACTTCCGCTTTTTCTTCGGGAGTCATCTTTTTCAATAGTTCAGACATGTTGGCTGTCATATTACATGCACCTTAATTTAAGTTTCGCTTGACGAATGATATTCTACCTTTTAAATATACAAAATTTCCAGAATCAGTGAAAGCAAAAAGTCTTCAATCACCGGCCACCGTTCGCTCGTTTTTATGTGCACTCCAAACATCACAGTAATGTTCCGTCAGACTGAGCATCACTCACTGTGTGACTCTTCGAAGCTCTCAATAATCTGTTCGATATTGTGAGCTTCAGGATCGTAAGGATTGAGTTTCAAGTAGCGTTTGAAAAGCGTAACAGCCTCTGCCTTACGGTTCAGTTTGTAATAGTATAGCACCGCCAGGTTCTTTAAAACTCGGTGGTTGTTTGGATTGAGGGTCAAGGATTTTGTGTAGTAAGTATCGGCTTTTTTAAAATTGCCCACCTGCTCAAATTCATAGCCCAATCGAAAATACGGCTCCGCGTAGATTTGTTGCAACTCGTTTTCAAATGTGGTGGGTGGATAGGTCTGGTCTAAACCACGCCGCTTGAATTCAGCAAAACATTCGTTGGTAATGGTTTCAAACTTTTCCACGGAAAAACCCTGTGTCTTTGGGTGCATCTTGTAGACCAACCCATGCGGCAGGGCTTTGAACTTCTGCTGGTAGCTTTCTTCCTTGAAATCCATAAAACAGACCGGAAACCTCCCGATGTTCTTTTCGATGAGTTCCCTGTTCTGAACCAGGCGGCCATCATATCGTTCCCCGGGAAGTTTGACTTCCGGGAATCGCTTCTTGGCTTGAGCATAGTACCAATCGTAGGTCAGCTTGGTCTGATCCAGTGTCTTCACGTCCGGTCGCCGGTCGTCCACCATCTGCAAGTAATCAACTCCCATGGAGGCGACATCGCCGCGCACGAAAAACAGCGCATCCTGGGGCAGACTCATCAGCAAATTGTGGGCGAAATCCTCAGCGACGTAATTTTCGCGAAAATCGGCTTCCTCAACATTTGCCATGAACTGCCAAACCGACAAGATTAGAATGAGCAGAATCGGAGCGACACGGGGAAACAACTGTGGCCACTTTCTTTCCGTGAGCCATTCAAGGAGCTGCTCCAACCCCAATCCAATCCAAAAAGAAAAAATAATGGCGGGCAAAATGTAGAATCGATGCAGGACGCCAAACAGCAGCAGGTTGTTGATGGGCACATTCGCATAAACCACAAAAAATATCCCACTGAAAAAGAACGCAAGCCCGAGGTAACCCTGAAAGAG
Organism: Candidatus Zhuqueibacterota bacterium; assembly: GCA_011775825.1. Lineage (GTDB taxonomy): Bacteria > Zhuqueibacterota > Zhuqueibacteria > Oceanimicrobiales > Oceanimicrobiaceae > JAABYK01. The sequence goes on from JAABYK010000676.1 coordinate 1,811, forward strand.
TTTGTGGCGTTTGAAATTCAAAAGACCAAGGGCGGCAAGCAAAATGCCCGGAATGGTAAATTGATGGTAAAGACTCGTGAAAAACGTCGGCACTTGCGACAGCCTCGGGACGGTCGATTGCGAGGCAAAGGGTGAGAAGCTGCCGTAATCCACGCGTAGAATCAACCGCAAGAAATTCTCGAGAGTCACCGGATTGTCCCAGTTTATCAAAGGCTGACCAATGGCCGCAAGCGGACAGTAGAGATAGGACGTCAGTCCAACGACAAAGAACAAGCATGCCATCCCGACGATTCGGGCATTGCGGAGTAGATTCGGTGCCGTTTTCCACAAAAAGAACAGACCGGCAGGCGCCAACAAGATGATGGTGTGGTGATTGGACAAAGCCAGGCCAAAAAGGAAACTGAGGAGCCAATAGGACTTCAACACCGATGGGTTAGGGGGTTCACGCAATGCTGGTTCTTCATTTGGCTGAGCTTTACTCACGTTGTCTCGGATGACAATCAGCACATAGGTCAAAAGCGCAGCAAAGAAATTGTTCATCGGGAAAACTTCGGCCACCTCGGCGTAATGCCAGAAGTAACGGGAGAGCGCTAATCCAAATGCGCCTGCCAGTGCCGGCCAAATTCGACCGGTTAGACGCAGGAGGGAAAGATAAACGAACAGACACGTCAACGCACAGAACACCGTGGAGGACAAGTTCACACGCCAGGCGACTGAATTTATGGGTAGCCACGTGAAGACATGACCGATCAAAGTGAAAAGCGGATACCCGGGTGGATGCGGGATGCCCAAGATCTTCGCTGCGGTGATCAGTTCCGGCGAATCTCCGGCTGCGATGGTCGGGCACAAAAAGTAAATGTAGATCGCCAGAGGGAGAACAAAAGAGGAAATCGCCGCCCATCGTTGAGGACGGCTCCATTGAATCTCGTGCGTGACCCAGTGCCGCATAGCAGGTATTCCTTTTTGGTGGAACCCCTTCTTCGAAGTTCGATTTCTTTTCGATGATGCCATATCTTAATCCAGACGATCCGCAACCAAAAAGAAAAAGGCACACGCAAAGTCGCCGAGACGCAAAGGATACGCAAAGTTTTTTACGGGCGACAGAAACAAGCTTGGACTTCTCCTTAATTTCAATGTGCTTTTTATATAAAGACGACTTCTACGGAGTAGTTCCAGAATTTATCCCGACTCAAGTCATATTAGACACAAGGCGTGAGTTATGGATAATAAAAAATTACTCTTGCCTTCCTTGGGCGGCTTCAGGACATTTGGGGAATTGGTCGAGATTACTTGGAAAGCGGATTAAGCGGACTCCCCTCTTCGAGACCCACAGACGCGTGTTCAAAACTCTCTGCAATTTCTCGCTTCTTTTCTTTGCGGGTTGTCAAATAATAAAAGCGCAGGTTGTGCAGAATGGCCGCGACCGTTAGGCCTGCGATGAGTCCGGTCCACAGCCCTTCCGCGCCCTGGCCGAGCTTCAAGCCGAGGACGTAGCCTATTGGGATTCCGATGACCCAGTATGCGATGACGTTGAAGATCATGGGAATCTTGGTATCCTTGAGTCCACGCAGTGCGCCCAACACACTCACCTGCAGGCCATCCGAGATTTGGAAGACAGCAGCAAAGAACAGGAGCCGGACTGCGATGCGGATGACATCTGCATCGTCTGTGTAGATCCCGACGATCACTTCCGGCACGGTGAACATGATCAAGGCGGTCACGCTCATCACCGCAACCCCGAGTGCGACACCAATGTAGCCGATGAAACGCGCCTCGTTCAGACTTCCTTTCCCTGCGGCAAACCCCACTCTGCTCGTGGTGGCAATGGACAAGCCCAGGGGGATCATGAAGGTGATCGCAGCAAAATTGATGGCAATTTGATGCGCCGCCACAATGTCGACACCAAACGAACCGATCAGCAAAGCCGCCAAAGCAAACATGGACACTTCAATGCTGACGCTGATTCCGTTTGGCACGCCGATTCGTAGGACTTTGCCGATGTAAGCCCAACACGGGAGCTGCCGCCCCTCCTGGATCTGAAATCTCTCATATTTCTTGTGGCTCAGGGTAAAGGCGAGCAAACCAAACATCATGATCCATCTCACTAATGTCGTCGCCCATCCCGTGCCGATAGCACCCATGGCGGGAAACCCAAAGTGGCCGTACATCAGAGCGTAATTCCCGATGATGTTGAAAACCAATCCAATCGAGGCAAAATACATGCTTGGCTTGGTTACGGACAGACCTTCGTTGAAAGAACGCAAAGAAAAGTAGGCAAAGGTCGCCGGGAAGCTCCAGGAAATCGCGTTAAGATAGCCCTGTGTGATCGGCATGATTTCAGGCCGGATGTTCATGACATGCATGACGACATGCATCTCTCTGATCAGAAAAAAACAGGGCACGGCCAGGAATTGGCTCAACCACAAAGATTGCCACAGGTTCTTGCCGATTTCTCGATCTTCCCGACCTCCATGAAGTTGCGCCACAATCGGATTGGTGGCCGTCAAAATACCGATAACGAAAACCAGGATCGGTGTGTAGAGACTCGTGCCGACGGCCACCGCGGCCAGGTCTTTGGCACTCAAATTTCCGGCCATGATGGTGTCTACAAATCCCATGGACATCTGCAGCAATTGAGTAGCCACCACCGGCGCACCAACTTTAACGGTCTTTTCTGTTTCTAACAGTGTCTTCTTGAGTGTCATGCTGCAATTACGCTTGTAGAATATCGGTAATCAAAAGATTTTTTGGACACAGATTTTCACGGATTTGCTCTGATTATCTGCGGTCATCAGCGTCAATCTGTGTCCAAAACATTCACTACCTGACACTTTTCACATCAGGTGATAATATGTCACCCCTATACGGGGTTTTTGGGCGCAAGACTCTATAAACTATAAACATGTCTTCCCCTAACGGGGTTGGCCCGGTTCAAAAACCGCGTAGCGGTGTCATGTTTATAGAAAATTCCATTCATTTTTAATACCAAGAACCACGTAGTGGTGACATCTCAATGTCGAATGCTACGTATCACGAACAGTAACAAAAAGTGTCAGGTAGCAAGTGTTCGATAGCAAAAGAATAAATTCATTTTTCTGACTAAAGCAAAGCCGAAAGGCCGAAATCGATCCGATACCGTTTGTAACGGTGTCTCCTTAAGTTCAACTTAATCAATTAAGAAAGTGCTTCAGAAAAACACGGTCACAGACCGTGTAGAGAACTGTTTCGGACCATTTTGCAGTTTTCTCAAATCTGCAATCTAATAAAAATCAGTGTAAATCCGTCTCTTCCGTGTCATCTGTGTTCTTAAAGGTTCTGGCTGAAATGCCTAAATCTTTCGCTGTATGCTATATTTCCCGTTCTTTCCATTTTCCACGGCGGAAAATCAACACCCCGACCACGCCCACAACGGACTCCGCAATAATGATGGCCAGGAACACACCACGCTCATTAAATCCCAGAGGCAAAGCCAAAACGTATGCCAGGGGTATTTCCAGCAACCAAAAACAAAAGAAGTTGATAATCGTCGGCGTTGTGGTGTCACCGGCACCGTTGAACGCTTGCACCATCACCATGCCATAGGCGTAAAACAGATAGCCGTAGCTGATGTAGCGCAGGCATTGCGAGCCAATTTTGACGACCGCTGGTTCGCTGGTAAAGAACCGAACCAGATGGTCCGCAAACGAAATAAAGGTGACGCCGATCAGGCCCAGAAAAATCATGTTGGAAACAGCCGTCATCCAAACCGAACGTTCCGCCCGATCCGGCTGTTTGGCGCCCAGGTTTTGTCCCACCAACGTCGCGGCGGCATTACTCATGCCCCAGGCCGGCAGAATCGAGAAAATGATGATGCGAACGGCGATGGTGTAACCCGCCAGGGATGCACTGCCAAATGTCGCCATGATTCGGACCAGACCGATCCAACTTGACGTGGCGATGATAAATTGCCCGATCCCACCTATGGACACTCGCAACAAACGCCACATGACGATTGGATTCAAACGCAAGGAATCGCGGCGTAGTTGAACTCGGCCGCTTCTGCGGAACAGCACCCAGAGCTGATATAGGACGCCGATGCCTCGACCGATGTTTGTGGCCACAGCCGCGCCCGTTACACCCAATTCCGGGAACGGGCCCCATCCCATGATCAGGCAGGGGTCGAGAATGATGTTCAACAGATTCGCCAGCCACAGAACTCGCATGGCAATGGCGGCGTCTCCGGCACCCCGGAACACCGCATTGATGATGAACAGCAGCATGATGACCACATTGCCCGCAAGCATAATGGTCGTGTAATGCTGACCGGACGCGATGACGCCCGGGGCAGCTCCCATAAGCTCCAGAAGTGCGGGAGCGAAGAATAGGCCGATGATTGCAAAGGGCAACGACGCTACGACGCCCACGGTAATCGCTTGTGCGGCCGCCACGGACGCGCCTTCGCGATTCTTTTCGCCAATGCGGCGCGCGACCATGGCCGTGGTTCCCATACTCAAGCCGATTCCCACAGCGTAAACAATCGTCAGCATGGATTCGGTAAGCCCTACGGTTGCCACAGCATCCGGGCCAAGCTTTGAGACAAAAAAGATGTCCACGACCGCGAAAATCGACTCCATGATCATTTCGAGCACCATGGGTATGGAAAGCAGGACGATCGCCCGTCCGATGCTGCCCACTGTGAAGTCCTGATCCGAACCCCGAACGGCTTCGCGAATCTCTCTCCAAAGTTGAAATAGCCGTCTTTCCGCCTCAGGTTGAATTTTATCTGAAATTGTTGAGGTATCTGTCTTGAAAGATTGACTACGCATGATCGCCTCTAAAGTTAGAAATGTCGTTACGACTAAGTGCTGAATAGGATTCAACACGTGATTGATAGANNGCTTGAGGAAAAAAGAAACGGTCAGTGAAGTGGGAAGAGACCGCCAGCTAAGAGCTTTTTTTCAGTTTACGGGCTAATCGCGAATTCTCATCCTTCCTTGTCGACATCGACGGTCGGGAAAGGATTACGCATGATTCAGTCTCCTTGTGATTTTTGGGTTATGAAATTTGATTGGGCTAATATATAACAAAATTTTAGAAAAGCAAGCTATTTCTTAAAATTTAGACAATTTAGTTACTTTTTAGAAAACTTAATGGCCACGCTTTCAGAAAACAGAAATATGGAGGACAGAAAATGTCTACAACTTGCTCGTTGCTTGCTTATCGGATTGAAATGGATTCTGGGTACAGAATCCGTACCCGGCTTGCAAAAATACGCTCGCTGCGCTCGCTGATTTTTGCGCTCCAATCCCCTCGCGTTTCCGACATTCAAAGCAACAAATTTTGTTGCGATAGCTCTTTTGAACACTCAGCCAAAAATCCGGTTCAATCGCTCGATGCCCATCTCAAGTCGTTCCGGTGACTCGCCCGTAAAGCAGAGCCGGATGTATTTCGTGTAGTCTTTGCCAAAGCTGTCTCCTGGTGCGACCGACACGCCGCTATCGAGACAGGTTTCGATGAGTTCCCAGTAATCCCGCCCTCGCAGATATTTGTCCGCCGGAAAAAAGATGAAATAGGTGCCCTCCGGTTTTGGAAAGTCGATGCGCAACTCATTAACAAACAGATCGCGAAGGTCTTGATAATGTTGACGCACGGGAGGCAACCATTGATCGCGGGTCTTGACCGGTTCCACCATCATATATTGAGCAATGGTGGATGGACTGTAAAGCTGGTGCACCATCATCTTGTTGAGACTTTTCACGGCAGTTTCGTTGGCCACCACATAACCCAGGCGCAAGCCCGCAAACATGAACGATTTGGAGAACGTGAAAATCGAAAGGGTTTGTTCGAACATGTTCGGCAAGCTTGCGATGGAGATGTGCGGCCGATCGTCGAAGGTCAATCCGTCATAGGCTTCATCGGAGATCACCCACAGTTGATGCTTGTGCGCAAAGTCAGCAATTTGTTGCAAGTGTTGAGGAGCGAGCACCTTGGCGCTGGGATTGTTGGGTGAGTTCACATAAAGCGCCACGGTGTTGGGTGTGAGAGCTTCTTCGAGACACTCTGGAACATCCAGGTTGGGATTCTCAAAAAGGCGTGTGTAAAAGGGCACTTCTTTGATGTGTCCTCCTGCGACTTTGACCATGCCAAAAAAGAACGGCCACGCCGGGGTTAAAATCAATACCTCCTCTCCTGGATCCACCACCGACATGACACTGATGCTGAGTGCATTGGTGGCGCCGTTGGAGACCAACACATGGCGCGGTTCCGCTTGCAGATGATTGTCCGCATGCAGTTTTTGCGTGAGAACCTCTCTCAAAGGCTCGACACCGAAGGTGTTGCAGTAACGGTTGTAATCGCGATGTTTTTCCAGCACCGAGCGGTCAATGGGTAGCTGAAATCGGGTGGGCAAATAAGTGTCTCCGATATGCAGCTTGACGAGATTTTCACCCTGCGTCACCATTTTCGAGCGAAATTTTTCGAAAACAGATCCCGTGATTTGATTGACTCTGGCGGCAAAATTTGGAAATTTGGGCATGGTCCGTCCTTTCTGTTGAGTTTATTCCGGATTCGGATATCTCTACAAATGTGCAACATTGTATTTTTTAGTAGAGTTTTAGCACTACAACGGAACTTCAAATGTCATTCTTTAAGTTAAAAATCTTTTTATTTTAGCGGCACATTGTTTAAAAACCAGAAAGATTCCTCGTGAATGACGGTTTTTTTTAAAACAATTTGGTACCGGACATTTTGTGTTTTGGACACAGATTGACGCTGATAACGCAGATTGGATTATACTCACTCAAAATAACTAGTGGCTGAACGAAAACTCGTTAGGGCAGGTCATTCCGGCATTGTTTTGTGCCGGAANNCTGCAACACCCGTTTTCGTTCAGCCACTAACTAAAAATCAGAATAATCAGTGCAAATCAGTGAAAATGTGTGTCCCAAAATCTTTGGTTTCTCTGTTTTGAAAAGTGTTCGTTAGTGAATTAAAACAAATGGATACTCTATCATTCATGGCAGAACTTTCGCTATGGTTTTAGTTAGATTTTGAATAGTCTTGCCCGAAATTGTTTTGCCTTTGACCACATGTATCCGTGTGCATCGGTGTAAATCAGTGGCTCAATATAAACTTGTTTTGATTGCGACGCCGCGCTGTGAATCAAACCAAACCCAAATTTTCAAAACTCGGGTTACTCCAGTTCAATTGCAATGTATCGGAATTGGCCTTTTCGTTCAATTTGGATGACCACTGGCTCATAAACCTCGATTTTCTTCAGAACTTCCCGTAGGTCCGAAAGACTCGAAATCTTCGTATCGTTAACGGTGTGAATCACATCGCCGGGTTTAAACCCCTCCTGGGCGTATGAACTGAAATTCATTGCACCCGAAGCCACCACAACCCCTGATTTTTCTCGAAGATTCGGCAGATAGCGCACGATCTCCGAATCCACGTTGAGCCCGAGAATGCCCAACCGTTCGATGAGATTTCGTTCAGGACTCACCATTTCGGAAAAGCGTTCCGGGTCATCCGGGCGTTCCATGACTTCGACGTCAACCATGAGCGTATCCGTGCCGCGCAAGAGTTCCAGTTTCACCGAATCTCTGATGGCGCGCTGATAGACGTTTACATCAAATTGGCGCCCATTTTCCATGACTTTGCCATCGAGGGTGAGGATCATGTCGCCAATTTGAAGACCGGCCACGTCTGCCGGGCTTCCTGGGTAGACGTCGCCGAGAATGACCCCCCAAACCTGGGGCAATCCCAGTGCGGTCGCAAGTTGCGGCGTAATCGTTTGAGCGTGCACCCCGATGACGCCTCGCCGCACCCGGCCGGTTTTGCGTATTTGCTCGTAGATGGCGCGAACAATATTGCTGGGTGCCGCAAACCCGATGCCTTCATTTCCACCCGACTGGCTCAGAATAAAGGTGTTGATGCCCACCACGTTGCCATCGATATCGACCAGCGGGCCGCCGCTGTTGCCGGGATTGATGGGCGCATCGGTCTGAATATAGATCATCGGATCCTCAGGGCGAAATTGGCGCGCCAGGGCACTCACGACACCGATTGACACGCTGTTCTCCAGACCCAGCGGGCTGCCAAACGCCATGACCAACTCTCCCTGCCGAAGTTTGTCCGAATCACCCAGTTTAAGGTGGGGAAGCCCCTTTTCCGATATTTTGAGGACCGCCAAATCCGTCTCCTGGTCAATGCCAACGACTTGTGCACCAACCATTTTTCCCGGACCTTTGAGAATGGAGTGCCTTGGGCGATTTCCTTTGATTGGTTTGGCCAGCACCACTTGAATGCGCCGAGCGCCCTCCACGACGTGGGCATTTGTCACGATGTAGCCATTCGGATCGAGAATGACTCCGGACCCGCTGCTGCGTTCTTTGGTGATCAGGCCTTCGCTGGACCGGGTCATGCCCGGCCCCGGGACATACCCCGTGGCCGTGATTTGGACCGTCGCCGGATTCACCCGTTCCGAAAGCGTCTCTAAGGCATCGCTAAACCGGCCTAAGGC
>JAABYK010000676.1:10367-11954 GCA_011775825.1 Candidatus Zhuqueibacterota bacterium
CAACTGTCACGGTTACAGCTATCAAAAAAGCATGGTTAGCTCTCATGCGCCTGCTCCTTTCTAAGTGATAGCGGTGTAAGGAAATAGGGGAATAAGGTTCCCCTATTTCCTATACCCTTATCTCCCTTTCCTTTTCAAGTATTTCGAATCTGAGTTCAAGCTACGCTATTTTGCCATAGTAAAGGTTTGTGTCATATTCAATGGTCACCTGACCTCCAATCTGATACATTTCAAACAAAGAAGACAATCTTTCCAGCATGGGTTCGTAGTTCGCGTGGTCTTTTGTAGGCGCGTAAGATGACGACAACAGTCGGCCCCGCAAGCCCGGGAAGTCAAGACTCTGTGAGTTCTGGAATTTTTGCAAATTGAAATTATTGTGGCCGAAAAAGTTTTCGAGGGTAGTCTCATCGACGTTCTTGTGGTCGACTTGCTGGTAGTCGATGCTGAAATCGAGCAAGAGTTGCTCGTACGCTCTGAGAAATGGTGTCGAATCCGTTTTTCGGTCGTTCCAGATCAAAAGCACCCAGCCCTCCGGTTTGAGAATTCGCCGAACCTCCTTTCGAGACTCAGCGATGTTGAACCAGTGAAAAGCTTGTCCCGCCGTGACAAAATTCACGCTTGCGGGTTCAAGTTTGGTCGACTCCGCTGTTCCTTTGACACTCTTGAAGGAAGGGTACCCTGCCAGAAGCTCCTCGGCTGCCTGCCGCATCTCGTCATTTGGCTCGACGCCAAACACATGATTTCCGTGTTTCAGAAACATTTCCGAGAGGATGCCGGTGCCCGAACCGACATCTGCGATGATCGCGTCACGATGCAGCCCACATTCGGCTTCAAGAAATTCGATAATTTCCTCGGGGTAACCAGGCCGGTATTTCACGTAGTCATGAACACGATTGGAGAAGCGCTCGGTGGGATGGATTTGGGCTTGTGAGTTCGTCATTTTTAAAAACGAATCGTCATAGAATCGAAACCAACAGCAGAACCAGCCAGATCACACAAAAGAGAATCGGCGCGCCAAGAAGATACGACTTCGACGAGACTCCGCCCAGAACTCTCAGCAACGCCGGTGCAGTCTTGATGACTTCATCGGAGTCCAGAACATGAAAACGCGGGTCTTCCGGGTAGCGCTCTGCCAATGCGGCGATTTTTCTCTGCCAGACTTTCTGAAACAGAGCTGTGCGTCCGATGGAGAGAATCCAAATGCCGGACATCATAGCTCCCGCAAGATACAATGGCCAATTAGTTTTGGTAAAGCCACCGTTGAAGCTGACGCCGATGAGAAAAAGCGCATTCACGAGCAGCAGCATTTGCAGTTTGTTCGTCTTAATGGGATTCTCCTTTGCCCACAGCTCAAGCAATTGGCAGTAGACTTGATGGTCTTTTTCTGTGTCCGGCTCCTTCATTTAATTGAATTGGCAACAGGCTGTGATTATTCCATTTTTAGACAATGCAAAGCGTGAAAGATGGTTGAGCGATAGACGCAATGTCGAAGAGCGAGATCATTCACATCTCACGTTTCGCTTTGGCTTTTTTAAAATATGCGAAATCGGATCGAAAGTATCAAGAGGGTTTGTTTGGAGGGATGTT
>JAABYK010000080.1 GCA_011775825.1 Candidatus Zhuqueibacterota bacterium
ATCACAAAACGCCACGATTTCAGCGTCATTGAGATGATTATGAATCGCATATGCGTGTTTCCTGGCTTGTTTGCCGCAGCCGACAAAGGCAAATCGTTTCATATGCATTTACAGCAACTCCTTTCGGGGATTATAAATGATCGTATAGTCTCATCAGATCCAATTGATGCTTTTCCCAGCCATATTTTTCTAAAAAGACCTTTGCATTCATTGCCTGGCGTTGTCTTTTTCTTTGATCTTTGTACATCATGCTTATCGTATCTGCCATCGAATCGATATTTTCAGGTTCAAAGAAACTAACCATATCCTCGCTAAAATAATATTCGATTGTTTTCAGTCTTGAAGCAGCGACAGGAATACCCAGGCTAATATACTCGAGCATCTTTATCGGGAGCATGAGCTCAGTGGCTTCATTTTTCCTATTTGGAACAACTCCTGCATCCATTTTAATCAAAACTTCAGGTACCTCATCCAAGGGAACGCCATCAAAATTGCAGAAAATCCTATCCGCGATATTTAGATGCTCGGCAAGTTCGAGAAGGCTTCGTGAATATTCGTGTTTACGCCGGCCAACTATATGAAATTGGAGGCCGGGGATCTGATCAGCCAATTTGGCTATTGCTTTTATGAGCAAGTCCAGGCCACATCTTTTTTCAAGTACTCCATGATAAACTAATCTGAAGGGTCCCTGGTCTGTCTTCTTATTCATTTTGTTGTTCTGATAAAATCTCTTATGATCCGGCACATTCAGCAAGACACTAGTTTTTTCCAAAGGAATCCCCCTGTTTACGAGCACATCACGTTGAGTGTGATTGACACCAATTATCTTTTGTGCAAGTGCACAAGAAATCCTTTCTTCCAAACATAGAAACTTGTAAAGGAGCTTAGAGCCCGACGTTTCATATTTACCTGAATACGTCTCTGGCATGGTATCATGAACATCCAGTATCAACTTCTTGCCGAACAAACGAGGTATGATACCCGCAAAGACCAAAAAGTCTGGTATATTATGAACATGAATAATATCTATCTCTTTCTTTAAGAATTTCTTCGTACAGCTCAAAAATGCCAGCAGAAAAAAATGAAAATATGACATTAAGTATCTGGCCTTATTTTGGCCCATATACCTTGAAATACCAAGTTCTTCGACGATGACACCATCGAGCTCGTAGGTTGTCTTCCGATTATGTTCTCTTGGAACCAAAAAGGTAACCGTATATTGAGAATCGGCTGCCAAAGTTTCTGCTTCTCGTCTGACGCGCGGATCAAATCTATATCCGGTATGCGCAATCATTAGTACTTGTTTTTTCATCTGAATTCCACGAGGTTAAGATAGCCCATATTTATCACTGTCTGTCCAAAAAGTTCAAAAACTAACGGTCAGTTGGCCACAACCTACGGAAAAGTCTGAAAATCCGATCATTCTTTAGCAGAGACCGACCGGTCAGAGTCTTTCTCTGACGGTTCCCGATTCAGAACATCCTCAAAAGTGATTTGCATATCCCTTGCATTGGAAAGAATTACTTCAAAAGAATTCTGTGCTGAGCTCAAGAAATCATCGTTTGTTGAAACACGTTCTGAGGGCAGGTAAACCCTCAATAATAACGGAGGATCGCAATCAAAATCTGCACGCTTGAATCTTGCCTTTAAGCCGGATTTTGTGAAGCAAACTTCTTCAAATAGAATTTCTCGCCGCTTTTGAAACCATTTCACAACTCGCATCGCAGCCATGAAGTAAGCACCACGTGCCTCGAGCTCTCTCAACAAATTCGAATAAAATTCTCCCCAAAGTCTTTCCGGAGCCAGGCTTCTGTGATGCCAGTTAATTGTCAGGCTGCCGCCGAATCTAACCGCATCCTCAATTAACCGATCACACAAAGCCGCCGCCTGTGAATCGGACAAGTTCATTCGTTTTCCGTAGAATAAGGCAGTATCCATAATGTGAAGCGGCAGTTCGAGAAGGATTTGTGCGCCCATGGGTTGAAACGCCTGAGTTGTTCCAGCTCTGTGCCCAACTGCGTCATTGTGACCAAAACTGGAATCATAAATAAAGCCGGCTTTTTCCAAAGCTTGGGGGGAATGTTCATCAAAATACAGCCAATGCATTCGAACGCCGATCTCGGAGCAATCCACCACTTCGCAAATCCTGTTCATCTCCTGGCGTCCTTTTGCGGAATCATGCCAGGCATCAATGCCGTGAAGGCCAATCTCATACCCCTCGTCAAGAATTGCTTTTGCCAGCTTTGAAATATCAGTGATATCATAACGCACAGCCCTTCGCCTGGAGGCTTTGACAGCCTTCTCATCGCCAGGGCTATTTTTAAATGGAATGATGAAAAAAGTCGAGCCAAAATTTTTATCGATTTTTAAATATCGATCAAATTGAAACCAGAAATCCCTGGCAAGCCCCAGATACACGCCTGGCAAAGATAAGACAGCCATCCACTTTTTTATTACTTTACTCCATGAAAGCCTTCCTTTTAGCGCAGCGAAAAAAGAGCCAACTAATGCACGGTAGATAAAGCCCCACATGGTGGGGTCAAATTTGTGCCTGCGAATTCCTGCGAAATCAACATCGTGAGTGAGACATACAAAAAATTTATGGCCAGCAGGAATTGGGGGAATCTCTACCAATGGAATCTCTGCCTGCAAAATCCAATCACGCAGCATCAAAATATGAATTTCCAGTGTGGGTATGATTGCATTTTCCTTAGGTTGACCTTCTGTTAACAAAAACGAAATTTCTTCAAAAAGATCGTAGCCAATGCGCAGGACCTGTTTTTTGTTCGCATTTATTTTCAGCCCTGCAATTCCGGAACCACCTTTAGTTTGGATTAATGGTGGATGGGAGGATATGAATGTCAACTGATTTCCATATATAGGATACTCATGATTTTTATACTTTAATAGTTCTTTTTTATCTTGTGGTTGAGTGACAATTCCATGAATGGAATCAACCATGCACATTCTCGAGTTATAAATAAGCAATACTTTTGCTTCCATTTGATGAACGTCTTTTGTGGAAAGAACAATGTCGTATGATTTTTGGGGTAAATAATACTCCCAAGGCGTCTTAAATAATTGAAAAAATTCTTTGACTATGTGTGCTTCATTCTCTCTCGAAATTACACCTATCATCGCTTTATTCTTTCCGGAAATAGAGTTTGTCGCCAAATTGCAAAGAATGCCGTAAGTATTCCTTCTTTGGAATCGGTTTGTGCTTACGTTTATTTTCCTGCCGTCTACGATTTACTGGCAGAGAGGCTTATTTGTGTATTTCGTTTCGCCGAGTCCCCACCCATTTGGTCCATTTGATACAATTGTCTTTCTTGGTAACTCATTCTTTCACGTGACGATAGTGAAGTAGGAATGGCACTCAGCAATGCGCAAAAGAACGGCAATGGATCCCGCCATGAAAACAGCACTCGGGTCTTCTGTCCGCGCAAAGACCGCCGCCACTCAGTAAGTGTCAGATTACCCTGTCGCCAATGATACATCGCCGATTGTATATCTCGTAGCTCGTGAATCCATTTTACGCCTGTAAATTTCTGTTCCCTGTTTTCAGGTAACGGCAATCCGATAGCGTCGCAATACATCGTGTAGAGCAGCTCGATGCCACCGGCTTCAGCCATTATCGCCCTGCCTGTCGGTCTTCCGACATTCGGCTCTATCATGAAGTATTGGCCCGACCTGCGATCGCGTTTCATTTCCAAATAACTAAGACCGCGAAATTTTACACCCTGGTAGAGCCGAAGCGTTTCCTGCAATACGGCATCATTTCGAAATTCCTCTGCTAAACATGCCTGCCCGGTCTCTGGCGGCCATTGGCGAATCTTCTTTGAAGTAAAAGTCACCAACGGATTGGAATGGGCGTCGAAATAGCAATTGCAGGTAAAATGATCGGTATCGACGCCGTCAATCCAGTCCTGTGCGATCAGAACATCCGCCAAACCGTGGTATTCCTCGTACAGACTCAGCAGCTCTTCACAACTCAAAACTTTGAAAGCCTTTTGTGACGTGTACTGATTCCACTCGGGAGATCTGAACGATGGCTTCAAAATGCAGGGAAACTGCAAACTTTGCGCTGCCCGTTCAGCTTCATCCCTGGTTTCGAGAATAAAAGTCTGCGGAATAGCCAACCCTTTTTTTTGTGCATAGCGATAGAAACTGGCTTTGTGCATCAGCAGTTCAACTGTTTCCGGTGCTGGCAAGACGACATGAAACCGACTCTCTAGCTCACGACGATGCCGGGATACAAGCAGTACACTTTCGTCCTGACAGGGGAAGAGCACGGCTTTATGGTCTAATCTTGCCCCCAGCGCTATCAGTGATTCGATTAATTCCTCAGAATTCGTATCCGAAAAAATAATATCCTGACACACTCGCGTTCGACAACTATAGTACTTCGGGTCTTTGGCGATGGCAATGACCTGTACGTTGCGTTGCGCTAAGATACGAGCCGATTGCAATCCCTGAACGCTGTCGAGGCCAATGACGATGGCACAAGATGTCTTGATATTTTTATAACTCGGCTGCATATCGTGATTTCCTGGTCGTCTTTCCTGCTTGCGGCGCGATATAGCTCATAATGTGGTGACCGACTTCCCGATAAACATCTTCCAGAGGCTGGCAGGCGTCGACCCGAATAAAATTTGGCAATTTCTTTCCCTGTTCGAGCAGGGCGTCTTGTCGTTGTTTTAAAATATCTATGGTTGCTTCTTCACTGCGCTTATAAAGCACTTCCGGCGGTGCATCCAAATAAATAATGAGGCTTGGCTTAACAAAGCAATGATTCAAAAGCCAGCGGTGCAGACGATGCGTCAGCCTTTCGCCGCCGTTCGAAGAAACACCGTATTTGAATGCGGCCTCGAAGATGAAATGGCGGTCATACAAAACGGTGTATCCGCGCCATTGGTAGCTCCATGAAATGCATTGCAAGTACCACTCTTCCACCAGGCGATTGAACAGGCGGCTCGCGGCTAAAATGTTGCTGATGAGCGCAGGCTTTCGGCCTTTTCCTCCTGACTTCGAACGATCCAGGGAAAGAATGCCATCCCACTTTGCTTTGGACTTTTCATTGTTATGATGTCTCAGGTACCGAACCAGTTTCGATGTCGGTAAGGCGAAACTTGCGGATTCAGTCGTCCAGCCCATGTATAAGTACTTTGTGGGCAATGGGAAGCTTTCCTCAAGACGTTTTGCAATGGTGGTTTTACCCGAGCCGTCTGCGCCGATTAATGCGACCGTAGCCATTTTTCTAATTTACCTGTGCTCCCTGATTGATAATTGATTAACAGGTTTCGTTGCAGCGCCATTGCAAAGCGGCTGCATTTTGTTGAATAATTCATCGAACGAAACCGGGTATGGATGTGAGATTTTGTACGCTTCTTTGTTTTTCAATGCACGCATCAGAAGCGAACGCTGCCGGTCATCGATATTATCTAGAAAATCATTCCGTCGATGAGGAAACGCAAACTTGAAAGCTTCATAAAACTCCCAAAAATACATCTGCTCATAATTGTTCGAGCCGACCATGCGATCGGCAATTTCCATCGGATCACAAGTTTCGATATGTATGCCAGAATTGTTTTCACCCATTATGAGAAACAATTTTTGGGGGGTTGCCTGGGAGCGCATTCGGTCTTTGAAAAGAGCTTTCGGCACAACCCTGACTTTTAGTTGCTGCTTGAACACCGGTAATGCCTCACCAAGCATTTTGATCGGAAAAAATTTTTCGAATATGCCGCGGCCGAATATTTTGTGAATGGCATCGAATATATAAATGATCTTGAATAATATCTTTCTTTCCATGCTGATGCGAGGTAACAACTTCGGTATGTATTTGACATACCAATCCCAGATACATAAGCTTTCGGGCATACCGAACATGCTTTCACCGTCGGGGGAGAGCATGACCCATTCGTCGCCGACATAGTGTGCGCCATGATTGGCAAACGCCAGCAGCGCTTCGGTTTTACCACCGTGCATCCAGCCGGCTACCAGGATACCGGTTTCGTTATGAACAAAGGCGGAAGCGTGAAGCGGAATGTAACCCTTACTTAAAAAAGTATAGTTGATGATATCTGTCAGCAGCGGCACCGAACGCGGACCACTTTCATGAAGAATCTCGCATCGGCTCCCGATTTGTTCAAAAGGAATACATGCCTTAACGCTTGCCCGACCTTTGCTCAGCACATAAAATCCCTCTTCAGTAAAGCCGGCGTAACCTTCTCCTATATGTTTCAAACCGGGAGTGGGTAAGTCATCTTTAAAACGGATAACCAGATCCGGTTCTCTTCTGAGTGGCGCTCGATACTGCTCCAGCAAATCGGCGACGGCTGCAATATCGCTGTCCAAGGGATTGATAAGCCGCACACCGACAATCCCATGAATGTCGTAATCCATGGTTCGCTGGGTGGTTCGATGGTTTCGGGAGTTGTTCAATAAGGACATCATTTTGAACCTGTTAAAATCGATAAATTGTTAAATCGAATGATAGATTGAAGACAATGGATGTTCATCAACAAATTTGTCCCACAGCGAGTTTTCGCTCGGGTTTATCAACTGCATTTTCATCCTCGATTATCAGAGCCCTTTCTGATTTGTTTAAGCAGAGACTGGCCGCCTGTATAGAGAGGCGTGCCAGTATTGCCCGCTATATTTGTGCTCGATACACTCGAGAAATTCCGCATAGTATGCTGCCGGATATTCTTCCAGGCCCGGTGTTTTGCCACTAAAGCTCAAGTAGTCCGGATGTGTGTTCAAGAGCGCCATGCCGCCGCGTTCAGCAATCCAATCCAATTTTTTCTTCCAGATATCGATGGTGGTTTCTCGCATCAGTATGACCAAGCAAAAATCCTGGGGAAGCGTGTCGGGCAATTCCACCTAACCTTGATGGATCGAATCACCTTTAACAAAAAACGGAAAGATGGTTTCAACGCCGTCTGACTGCGGCTCGAATGGATCGGTATCGAATGTAGAGGCGTCATCTCGATTTTCAACACATGAATCCAGTCGAGATTGTGGTGCATGGCTGGCGAGTGAAAGCCGACTGCATGCCCTTCCTTCAAGTAATGATTTATTCGGCTTGTGCGCTTTTGAAAAATCTCTTTCGAGCGATATAACTTCCCGTCATGTTTTAGTCCGTGGACGCCGACCTCCAATCCTTTCCCGGTCAGTAGATCTCGCAATGCTTTAGAAACGGCATATCGCTCGGGAACGAAGTTGAAGGAAGACCGAAACCCGAGATTTTCTTCCAACGCCGTCAAATCTTGACATTTTTTCTGTCTGTTGGCGCGATCCACATCATGTGTCAAAACGACGGCGAACCGTTTCTGGCCCGACCAACCGGACCCTCCTTCGGGCGCCTCGCCGGCTGTTTCAAGGATAGGCCAGACATTAGAGTAAGCCTGGCGTTTCCGCGTTACGAGCAGCCGGCGCAAAAAGATCTGCAGCCGCCTCGGGATGATCGGACGTACAAAGTAATAAATCGTGTTAATTGATTTGTTCATGGTCTGCCGAGATTTCGTTAAATTCGTGCGCATCGTGCGATCGTGTATGACGGCGAACCATAATCGGATACCCATATTGAAACAAAAACGGCCACGTCAACGCAACAATAATGGCTTTATCTGTTTTCCTTATGGTCTGCCATGCGTCGTCCAGCTTTATTTTAACCAGGCCGCTATGAAAGCGATTGGGATTACCGTAAATGGTATGATTAACTCCAAGTGCAGCTTCATGATCCGAAACAAACGGAAGATCAAGATTTGGCTTTTCTAAAAAATCGAGAATCCGTTTACTCGTCTCCACCGGCCTCTTTACAAAATCCTCATAACGCAGTCTTTGGTAACGTTTCGGCGATATGTGGCCGATCCCTTCCGCCACCATATTGCGCACGCTCCACTCGAGTACGCTCTTTACCGGCTTTTCGCGCCGTAAACCCACTTTCTTTCTCAGCCAGGAATAAGCCGTTGCACGAGGATCACGAACGAGATGCAAAATATACAAATCGATTCCGGGGAGCATGGACAATATGTAAGCATACCCGGCGTTTTTCGAAGGATCGACAATGACCTGGCTGCCTGTAACGTCACCGATAGCGTTGTAGAGCATCTCCAAAGCGCGGGTATA
>JAABYK010000438.1:0-4257 GCA_011775825.1 Candidatus Zhuqueibacterota bacterium
TGTTACCGTTATTCACAGATCAGTCCCCCCGCCGTTCCCCAGCAAACTTCTCAAAATCAGGACCCCCCTCCCCGCCTTCTTTTTCGTGTGGGCGTATTACTGTTTCTTTGTCTCTTGGGGTGTATTCGTTATGCCACCGTCACGCTTCGTCCTTTTCTGTTTCATCCAGTGGTAGGCCCCAGCCTTCGTCGATCTTGTCATAGGCTTCGTCCACCTTCTCTTGAAGTTTCTTTTTGCGGCGGTATTCGTCGAGTTCTATGATGTTGTTCATGCCCTGTGCTTTCTTGTCTTTGTTCTGTCTTGTTCGGGGTCTACAAGCCTTTTTGACCAAGTGTCGAAAGGTTGGGCCAGGGCATCCCTTCCAACCATCTCAATAGTATCCCCCTTCTCCTTAAATGGCGTGTCAATTGGCTCTATATCATAAAGCAAGTCGTTCAGGTATGGATATTCATACCAGGGGAAATAAAGATCAAATACCCGACGGCCCAGCCAAGCAAAAACATGACCGCGATCGAAATGGATATAAACCTTGCGCACAAAGGGTTGGTAGCTCAAATAAATCTCTACCCCAAAGCATTTAATTTGTTTCCTTCTCGCCTCAGCTTTTTGCATTGCTTTGTGTATATCCGAACTACTTATCATTCTTCATCGTCTTATAGACAGCGGGCAAATCTGCCACGATTGAATGGTGATGGCTATCGTGCCGGTAGGGCACCGATAATAACATATCTTGTTCATGCCGCTGGTCCGTTGGCCCGTCTTAAAGCAAGTCTGGGTAGCTTGGACCGTAAACCACGGCGCAAAGAACATGGCTATAATCGCGGCCTTAATAATACCTTTGAATAAACGGCTGGATTTCATCGGTTAGCTCCTTTACCTGTTGGCTGGGGGTAATGTCTCTCCATATCAAAGCCCAATTGCCTATGCTATTCGTAACCGGCCATTCGCTGGTTAGTTCAAGTTTAAGCTTTTTGCCCGCGTCTTTCAAGTGCTTGTCTCTTTGGGGGGAATCAACGGGGACAACAATGGGGTCTAGATTGGCAAGAACCCTGAATCCTTCACACATTTCGGTTGTGTCTTTATCCCGCTTGCGCCACGATATTTCGGTAACGTGGGGGTGGCGCAGGGGCGAAACAATCGGGCAATCAAATCTTTCCGCCAAATAAGCATCCATAACGTGGCCGTGATGTATCCCCTCTTGCGGCTCCGCTAAAGTCCAGTCCGGCAAGCCCGTGGCCTTCAGGATGTTCAGCAACAAATTGGTGCCAGTGTGCGGTATGGATACCATAAAGATATTCATTCAAGATTCCAGTGGTGTTCTTCGTCCTCGGGCATCCCGCTTTCATCGCAACCCGGCCAAACCCCCGTCTTTTCAAACTTCTGCTTCGCTCCGGAGTGACACTCGCGGGTTAGCGATTGCAGGTTTTGTACCGACCAAAAAAGTCTAGGATCGCCGCGATGAGGCTTGATATGGTCCACCGTGTCTGCCTTAATTTTCTTGTTTCGATGTCTCGGGCACTGGCAATAAGGGTGGCGGCGAAGCTGATTGCTCCTCATGCTTTGCCACCGCGTTGAGCGATACCACTTCTTTACCTTTGCGAAATAGTCACTCATAAATCCCTAGCTTCTTTGCTTTGTAATATTTGTCAGAGCAGTTGTTGCGCTTGTCTTTTAAGCGCCGATCGTCGTTCCTTAAAAACGTCACCACATCGCCATCTACAATTACAAACTTGCCACCGTGTATCTTAAGTCCGCAGGCCCCTTGCTTTATGGCTGTTCTTAAAAGCTTTTTTAATTTCTGCCGTTCTTTCTTCATGCTGTACTCGCTGGGCTTGAGGCCGTGCATCCTTTGCATATACCTATGAACCGCGTGGTCGGTTATCATAAAAACTCCTCATTCTTTGTCCTTGGTGATTAGCTTTGCTTCCCCGTCCTTAAACTCAAAAGTGCCAACTCCCGGGACCACGGCCACGTCAACAACAGGCTCGTCCGTCTCAAAGCTTAAATTATTGATATAAACAACCTTCTGCTTAGCCATCCTGTTTCTCCTTGGTGATTAGGGATTTGAGGCGATCAAAAGAAACTTTGTATGATTTACTCACTCCGGTTTGCGCATGGGTTTCTGCAAATTCAAGAAGGTGTTTTGCCCCCCTTAAAACAATTTCCAAATCCAGAGATGGCACAATAACCGCCTTGTCCTCTATGAGAGATTGAATTTCGTCGGGATCAATTTTCTTAACCTTCAATTTCTTAAAAAGGTCGTGGCCTATTGGTGCGATGCTTTCGCCATTCCCGTTCCCAAAATAAATATGATCCTGATAGACGTGGCCGGAATAAATAGCCCCCTGCTTGCTTGATACCAAAATCTTATCGCCGTCGTTTAACTTATCGCTCATCCTGTTTCTCCTTGGTTAGGGCTTGAATCATGGCTTTGTAGACGTGCTTAGCGAGAGTCCTTTGGGGGACAAGCCTTATTTCGCCTTCATAAAGCTCTTTCCCACCAACCTTGACCATTTCCTCCGTAGGTTCTTTCGGCACAATAACCGCCCTGTCCTCTATGAGGGCTTGGGCTTGGGCGAGGGGGATTTCCTTACCTTGCAAGTTTTCTAGGGTGGCGGTATCCCTAATCATAACTTGACTAATTTTATTTTGAGTTTTTTCAATTTTAGTGCCCCACTCCTCGTTAAGTATGGCGGCGGCCCTGTTCTTAATTTCTATAATGTCCTTATCCACCTGTTTGTGATTGTACTCCCTGTAAAATGGACCCCTAATTTCCCCTATCAAGCTCGCAAGCTCGTCCCTTTGGCAAACAGCATCCTCCGGGTAACACCAAGGCAAACCCTCGCGGCCCTTAAATCCTTCGTCCTCGGACCATATATCCGTTATCCATTTCGGCTTTTTTAAATACTTGTCGTAAAGAAGATATGGTCGGTTGGGTTCGGGGTGGCAATTTTCTGAAAATAGTTTCATCTCTGCTCTCCTTCTTTTCTCTCCTTGGTTTGCCCGGAAAACTTTACGCTTCCCGATGTCACCCCCTCTTTGCCCTCCGATAAAACAAAATAAATCCCGTTTCTGTCTCCCCTTACATGAATGGACCTGCCGCAGGAAAAATGCCCCTCAACGTCAAATTCCCCCTCTTCTATGCAAACAAAGGCATCTAGTTTTTTATTCATCTTCCCCGTCCTTGGTTTGCGAGGTAGGCACTAATTTTATTTGCTTTCTAAGGTGTTCCGCCCTGATGAGGGTTTTGGGTTTTGACCATTCGGGACTCAACGTTTCCCAAATTGTAAGCTCTGGACCGGTTGCCATATCAACACCAACCCACTTCATTCTCTTTCTCCCTTGGTTTGCTTGGGTTCGTACTCAAGGTATGGATACCTCTTCTCCGCGTACCTTTCCCTGTAATCACAAAATTCATTCGTGCAATGACTTGGGTACATAGGTGGATTGGACGTTAGGACAAAGCCATCGTTTCGCATTTTGCCTTCGCCGCACTCCGGACAGGTTTTATCAACCTGTATAACCTTCATTTCCACTCTTGTTTCGGTCATCTCTAGCTTTCTCCCTTCGTCTACAAAATGGGACCTGAAAAGCTTTTAATCTTTCTCGGGTCGTGCATTTTGCCGTATTGCTTGGTGTACCATTGTTCCCTTGACCCTTGCCAAAAACAGACACGGGGTAGCTTCCCAAATTCGCATAAATAATAACCATCATCTTCCGGCCACGTTGATTGATCGTCGAGGTCAAACTTGCGGGGGATGGAGTTAAGGGCCATTTGGCAAACAGCATCTAACCGCTCTTCATCGCCAACAAGATAGCCGCGCAAATCGTCCCTGAATTTAAAAATCTGTTCCGGTGTCATTATGTGCCTCCATAAGCGTGTTTTTGAAACGGCTTTAAACAAACCGTGTGGCCCGTGCCGGTCCATTGAATTTCCTCCAGAGCGTCCGCTAATCCCTGCCCTTCACATCGGCGATCAAGACACGGCAGACAAAGCACGTCCGCCCCTACGCCCCATCGCTTCCAAAACGTCGCTTTCACCCTGTAGTCGAATCTAGGAACCTTACCGCAATCAATGCAGGGGAGAGTTAAACCGTCCGATATGCCTTCAGGCCACATCTATCTTCCCTTCTCATTGGGCCCATAAATCCATCTCCGAATAACTCGGGTGGTCTTTTAAAACGACATTTACGGCTGCCTCTTTGCTTTCGGCCCAAACGTATTCAATTAAAACCCCATCCTGATTGTAAACCGAGT
>JAABYK010000438.1:4269-12488 GCA_011775825.1 Candidatus Zhuqueibacterota bacterium
ACCCCTTGTTCCCGGCGACCCACGGAATATACTTAAGGCGTTCCCGTTTGAACGATTCCAGCCGTACCCGCACATCGGAAAAATCCCTTCGTCGGTTTCGGCGTAGGTATGGATTGTTGCTTTGGGTTCGTTTCTGTCTTGACCCGAACGGTAATATTGTAGCTTCATCTACTTCTCTCCCTTTGTTTGTGCCAAATCGGCGCGGATATACTCGACCTCGCAATTTTGAACCTGATCCTCGCACCAAGTAATCCCCTCCCGGGATGGCGGGAATGCTTCGTTAAAATCGTTAAGGTCGTCGCTAATCTGTAGCCAAATTCTTTCCGGCGCTGTTTTGATAGCCTTCTTCTTACCCATTTTTCTTCTCCTCGATCCATTTCAGTGCCTCACGACCGCCCTTGCGTTTGCCGTCCTCAAACTGAACATAAGCCTCCCTTTCGTTGCCGTGCCCACAACAGGCATTGTTGACCCCAGGAAGCGTCCCCAAACAGCCATCATGGCCCTCTGGTGTGTCGGGCCGCCCGCAATAACCGCAGGGCCTTGGGTTCATCTCGGTCGGCTCCCCGGTGTCAAAATAAACCCACCGCGAACCATCCCATTTGATCGGGTGTCCTTTTAGGTGACCAGCTACCGTCATTTTTTCCTCTTTTTGGCAATCGGGGCAGGGTTTAAAGATGTTTTCGGTTACATCCACAGTCCCTTTATGATTAGCTGGTTCTTTTGTAACCAGTTCCGTCCCGTTGCACGTCTTACAGGTCATTGGATAACTCTTGGTTTTCGGGGGTAAATGCCCACCGGCCCCATGCACTCTTCGCAAATCGCCATAATTAAATTAAAGCTTGGGTTAACATTCGGTTTGTTTTCAATTTCCCAAATGTAGCTTTTCGATGTGCCCACGCGATCGGCAAGTTCTTGAAGCGTCCATTCATGGTCTCGACGCATATGTCTTACCCACTGTCCAATTGTAAATTGTTTGCCAACGGCGATGTCGAGGCCAGGTTCAAAACATAGCGTTTCCTTTGTCATTTTCTTTCCTTTCTTGCTCATTGGGGGGTTCCTTTGATTTGAGATTTCATCAGCACCCGCCAGCACTCAGCCACCTGGACCCGGGCCTCCTTCAAATCGGATCTGATTTTGGATATGAGTTGGTCAGCGGTCATTCACCGCCTCCGCCAAATCTAAATCCACCTGTTTAGCTTTCTTGGTTTCTTCGATAAATAGATCGGGTTGTTTGTAGGCCTCCTCGATACNNCCTCGATACGCTTGCACGCTATGTCGAAGTATTTTTCATCAATTTCGATTCCGATAAATTTTCTGCCGAGCTTTACACAGGCAACACCAGTGGTGCCAGAACCCATGAAGGGGTCCAGGATGGTGTCTCCACCTAATGACGATCTCGAAATTAGCCACCTAGCCCAATCGAGAGATTTGGGGCATGGGTGTCCGTTTTTTCCATCTGACGGCACAGCATAAAAATAATCGTGGTATTGTGTTCCTTTGCGCTTGCCATAAACTAGGTGCGGTTCCCAATCATTAAAACCCACAAAAGAACGGTGGCCAGGGCTCCCCTTAAACCAACATATTAGCCAATCTGGAGGGACTTCTTTATAAATCCACTTGAGTTGCCTAATTTGGCAAGATGGTAAAATTGTCGTTTGACTATTGGCCCTACCCCATGTCACCAATTTTTTCATTAATTTGCGCCAGGAAAATAAATTATCGTCGTAATTTTCGTATTCAAACCCTATCCCATAAGGCGGGTCAGTCACCACAGCATCGACCTTGGGTAAATGGGGCATGATTTCCAGACAATCGCCTAGATATAATTCACAATCGCCTATGACAGCCGTGGGTTTCATGCAAAAAGTCTCCTAACGAAAAGCTGGCGAGCAAAACTAGCCGCTGTATAAACCGCTGTGATAGAAAGGCTTTGGGCCGGGCTGGGCTCCAAGCCCCAAAGCGGAAGTGCGTAAAAGGTTATTAACCAAGAAACCAAAAGCCCGATTAAAACGCTTGTCATCGTTTCAACTGCCGAAGCCTTAAACGCCTGTTTCATTGACTCACCCTTGTTCATTCACCACCTCGATTCCACCCTGCTTGGCCCAATACTTTTCGAGGCAAAGAGCCGAAAAATGGGCATCGCTGTCAAACACCGAATCAAGGAAGCTTTTTGCCAAATTATCCAGATCAGGCGTTTGCCGGTGCGGCTGGCCGTCCATTTCCGATTTCTTTTTCTTCGACCAGGATTTTGGCATCGGCAAATAGAAAATAATCTCGGCACCGTTCTCGACCCGCGGCTTCAAAAGCCTGATATGGTCCCTGAACGCCCGGTATTTCTGTACCATCGGTCGGGGTTTCCACTTGTCGCTCCTGACCTGCCTCGGGGCCGGTACTGGGCAAACGGGATACAAAACCCCGCCCATCGGCCCCCGGATAACGCTGTGGTCAGTCCATATCATAACGCCTCCAGTTCTTTTTGAAATTCGCTGTTGCCTTCATCTTTCAAAATTTCCGCCGTCCACCTGTCTTGGTTTAACCAAGTCGTCGGGTGAGGAATAAACCTTTTCTCGACCCCCGTTTCATCCCAGTGCTCGCAAGCCTCTTTCCACTTGGCAAGGATTGTGTTTGCTTTCTCACGCTTACAAGCTTTCAAAAAAGCCTTTTCACTCTGGGCCTTACCAGCATCCTTGCGAGGACAAATAGGCCAAAACTCATTTTCGAACTTTTCTTTTAATATTTTCTTTTCTTTCTTTATAGATATGGTTCTGGTTCTGGATGCTAGACTTTTGCTAGACTTTTGCTTTAGCAAATCTTTAGCTTTGCTAGACGTTTTTTTCTTATATTTCATTGCCTTAGCCTTACCCCCCTTACTTCCGGCTCTTTTTCTCGCCTGAATTGTTTCATTTTTGCTACGCCATTCTGACCGCTGTCTTTTCTGGAAATATCTGCCTTTTTGTAGCTGGAAAAATTCATCAAGAATCGCCTTTATTTTATCCCAGTCCCGGCACCGCATTTGGCGGCAAATCCATTTTTCATCTGCCGGGATTGAGCATCCTGGTGTGCGCCAGCACAATCTTAAAAGACGGATGTAAATGCCATCCTCCTCAACTGTTAAATGGGCTGTTGCCGCCTCGTAATCGTCAACAAAGAGGGGCATAAAGGGAAGGTCCCCCATGTAGTGCTCCTATTTTGCTGTAACTTCACGATCAGCTTCCAAGCCCTTAGCAATCAAAAACTGCGCCTCTTTGGACATGGACCGAAAATTTTGCTTAGCCCTTTTCTCAAGTAGCGCGGATGTTTCTTTGTCGAGATAAATTGCAAGCTGTTTCATATCTTTCCTTTTACCATGTGTTGTTATAATGTGTAAAGCCCTTTAGCGCATTTTTCTATTGGTATCTAGTCAAAAAATTTCGTTATTTTCCCGTTAAACCCAAGCACCACTGATCCGGTTTGCCCGTGGCGGCGCTTGGCAAAAATAATTTCGGCCTTGTCTTTCCATTTTTCCATTTTCTTAGACCATTTCTTATAATCCTTTGAATGAACGTCGTCGGGCTTCTTTTTTTCCAAATAATATTCGGGGCGATATAGAAAAATCACTTCGTCGGCGTGTTGTTCGATGGCCCCGGATTCCCTCAAATCGGAAAGAAGTGGGCGCTTGTCAAGCCTTGCGTCTACTGCCCTAGACAACTGCGCCAGGGCCAGAACAGGTATGTCCAGTTCCTTGGCGATGTTCTTTAAACCTTGTGTAATGTCGTTAATTTCCCGCTCCCGCGTGTCCTTTGTGAAGCCCCGCGCAAGCTGTAAATAGTCCACCACCAAAAGTCCGATGTTTCTCAATCTTTTAAGCCTGCGGGCCTTTGTGCGGATGTCGGTTATGGTCATGCCTGGTGTTTGATCTATATAAAATTCCCTTTCTCTTAATTTTTCTTCCGACCTGATGACTTCCCGCATTTCGGTTTGGTTCAGTTCCCCCCGGCGCAAGCGTTCAGAGGAAATCCCCGACATCTGTCCGATAATCCGGTTGGCTATTTGTTCGTGTGACATTTCAAGAGAAAAGAAGCCTACCGGCACGGGGGCGGCTAAAGCAATGTTTGTCGCCAAAGCTGTTTTGCCCATCGAAGTACATCCCGCCAAAATAATCAAATCGGACTTGTGTAAGCCCCCAGAAAGGCGATCAAGGGCTCCAAGGCCGGTTGATACCCCGGAAACGTGACTTGGCGATTTACGGGCGGTTTTAATGGCTTCTAGGGCATGTTTAGTGGCTTTCCCAAGTGGAACGGCTTCTTTTTGGCCGTCCTCGTCTCCTAAAGCGTATAATTTCTGTTCGATTGTCCTGATTTGATCTTGGGCCGAAAGGTCCACCGGTGAATCATAGGCTGTTTGAATAACATCCTGCCCGACGCCTATAAGTTCGCGGCGAATCGCTAAATCCTTAATGGCCTCGGCATAATCTTCTGGGTTAAAAACCGTGGGGGCCGACCCCGCAAGGCGCACAAAATACTTCCAACCTTCCACCTGTTCTAAGGCCTCGTCGTTCTTAAAATAAGGTTTCAGCTTTAAGGGGTCTATGGCTTGGCCCCGGTTGTACATTTTTTGCATAACTTCAAAAATACGGCCATGCAACGGCTCGTAAAAATGAGAAGGCTTTAGGTTTATTTTTTCAAAGGCGGTGTTGTTAATCAGAATACACCCGAGCAAGCTTTGTTCCAATTCCGGGCTGGAGGGAAGTTGCCTGTAATCTTCGCCGCTAAGTGTTTTAACGTTACCCATTCGGCCACCTTTTTTCGTCCGGCCATTTCATAAATTTATAGCCCCCCATTGGAATTGGCTTAAAGGCCGTAAACCCCGCAAGTATATCGTTTTTAAATTTCCCTCTTAGGTATCCAAGCGCGATAAGTTCAAAAATTGTTTGCCTAACAGGGCCAGTACCTGGATATTTTAGCCTAGATCGTAATTCGTTTATCGTGGGGCGGCGGTTGTGCTTTAGTTCAAAGCGCTTGATGCAATTGAGGGTTTTTAGTTGGCGTGGTGTCATAATTGCCCCCATCTTTTGAGCCTGTCGTATTTAACAAATTCTAAAAGCTCTACCTCTTTGCCGTAGGTGGTTTTGGAGCCGAAACGGTGTATCCAGTCGTCCTTGTCCTCCCCAATTATAATTAGGTTTTGTAAATCTATTTCCCCCTCCTCGATCATTCTTGTTACTTCCCGTAAAAGTTCAATCGGGCTCACCTTTTTGGAATTTTTGGCGCGTTTGATTTTTTCCTTGTTAAAATTGGAAATAGTCATATTACATCCTCAAACTTAACCGGCTGGCCCGTCAAGGCCCGGCTTCTGCATTTCTTTTCCCAGGCCTCGTTTTGTGCTTGGCAATAGGCGCGTGGGTTTCGGCCCCATTGTATGTTTCCGTTTTCTCGAAAGCTGATGCTTGGAGCCGTCAGCATCCGGTTAAGGCGCTTGCGGTCCTTGTTTGTCCATTTCATGGTTTTTCTCTATTTCCCCGAGGGCTTTTTGCACCCGATTGATTCTGTCTAGGGGGTCGATCCGCCCGGTTTTCCAGTTAAACCAGGTGCGGTAAGTGATCCCCGCCCGGCTAAGAACCGCCTCAATATCCGACCCGGCGGCCTTTGCCCTTTGCTCTATTTTGCGGTAATTTACGGTTAGCATTTTTCCTTTTTAAACTAGTGCGAAATATTTTTCAAGATATTTCTTGACGGCGAAATATTTTTCAATTAAAAAGGAAGAACAAATCAGGGAGATATTCATGACGAAATTCACGCTGACCGATTTCCGCAAGACTGACCCGAACCCTGATCAGCTTAGGGCGTTTGAGAAAAACATGGACGGCAAAAAAATCACCGAAGAAATTTGCGTTTCAAATGCCGAGTTATTCTCATGGTCCTTGGTCGCGCAAGCGTTTCTGCCCCCGAAGGGGTTTGAGGCCTTTGTAATAAAGGGCACCAGACTTTGGGAAGCGTGGACGGAAAAATTTAACGAGGGCTGGGCGGCAACCCCAGAGGATCGGCTGGAGTACAAAAAGGATTTGGCGCGCCTATTCTTTTCCGAATTTCAAAAAAACGGAGCCCGCTCATGATTCATTTTGAAAAAACCGAAGCCGATGTCCGGCGCGAGGCCTTGCGGGGCCGGTTTGCAGAGCGGGGTCTTGAGTGGTCTAAGTACGGGATTATCGCGGCGACGGCTTTTCTGGCGGGCGTGTTCTCTTTTCCCTATTTAATTCCCATCCTGATGGAGTGGTGGTGATGGTACAGCCCTTTAATGATTTTGCGGCAGAAAGCGCGGCTTTTGATGATGAGGTGAAAGCCACCGCCGCCAAGTTGGTCCGAGAGGGCACTCCCCCTTACAACGCCCTAGCAAAGGCTCGTGAAATAGTTTCTCAACGCAGAAGGCAAAGGGCTCTCGAAAAAAGAATACGGGAAACCAAATGATAACCAAAAAACAATTTATTGAGAAAAAGGAATAAGCAATGGCTTACAGATATTGGGACTACGATAAATATATTCATGACACCACGACATCAGGAACCAGCACCGATGCATCTTGGTATGCAAGCGCAACATCTTGTACCGCAGATACCTATTCTAACAGCGCCCCACTAACATCTGACTTTTATAGGGTTGTCAGGCGTATTTTGGTAACGGTTCCAGAAATTTGGAAGGATTTGGAGCGCGCCCTTTTTACCAAGCTGGTCAACAAAGAAACCAATACGGGCTGGCGGATAGAAATGTGGATAAGTGGCGATATTGATATTGTTGACCCCAATGTTGAAGTAAGAGCCTTAAAGGAATTTATTCCCCTCCTTAAAGAACGGGCCACCCCAGAAGACTGTGCAATTATTGATAAGTTTTTTGAAGAAATTCCCATAGAAGACCCCCCAAAGAAAAAGGGAAAGAAATGATAACCAAAAAACAATTTATTGAGTGGCTGGAAAGCAAGAAGCCTTTGGCGCGGGTGGGTAAGCCCGCCAGTTCAACACAATGTGTGTTTTGCAATTATCTTAAAGAGTCAAGAAAGGACCCATCGCCATTATTTTTGGGAAGAAAAGTGCACGGATACAAATATTTCGAGGGGTTTGGCTTCAGAAAAAGTCTTTTCTGGTTTGAGATATATAGCGCCCCCTTTTGCAATGAGTGGCAAAATAACTTTCAGCGCAAAGCCAGTTCTTGGGTAAACGACGACAACACCAAACAAATCACCGCCAAAACCTGCCTGAAAATAATGAGGGGATTATGATCGAGAAATCAGAAAGGAAACCAATGCCTGATTATTCAAGAAAAACAAAGGACGAGATTATTAAGCTTTTAAACGAGGCCAACGAAGAACTTGAGTTGTGCGAAGGCACGGTGGAGGAACTTCAGGAACAGGTTGGCACTCTTCAGGAGGAAAATCAAAAACTCCAGCGCAAGCTTGATTTTGAAAAACAGCATTTCCGCGAAATGGCAATCATCGCCGGACGTTTAAATAAAACGGCACGAATTGATGCCCAAAAGGCCAAGGAAACCGAATGGAAGTCTTTAGGGCAATGGAAATACGCAGTCATGGTTAAGAACAAAGATGACATGGCCTTAAAGGAGTCCGCATGATTGCCCAAGAATACCCTACGGGGTCCCTCCCCCAAACGCCCCCTGGCTCCAGCGTTCGCGCGCGCGGTCAGGGGGCAGGAGGTGCCCGATGAACTTCTGGCCTGTTTATCTGTTCGGCTTTTTTTCGGGCTTCATTGCCGCAACCCTAATCTTATCGGCGTACATCCATTTTACTTAGGAGAAACCATGCTTTTTAAGGCCCCGCCCTCATACCGTAACCCCGACGAGGCGTACGAAAAGATGAACAATGATTACAAGATATTGCAGGAAGCCAAGAACTTGCTGGCGGTTGCGGGGAGCGGGCTGTGGAGACTGGCACAGGATTGCGAAACCCACGAGCTAAACGAGGAACTTATGAATTTGCACGGGCATTTCGAGGACGATTTGCAGGGACTGATTCACGATCTTTCAAACGAGGTCAGCGCAAGGATGGATTTAATCAGATGAAAGAGGTTGCGACCAGCCGGGACGGTGGAAAGGGGACGCCCGAAGACCCGCTGTCCCGGCTAAACATTTAGGAGAGAAGAAGTGAAAATAGAAAAGAACATCCCGATACCAAAGACGCAGGGAGCGCCGCTGAAATATCCTTGGAATAAAATGAATGTTGGAGACAGCATCCTT
>JAABYK010000698.1 GCA_011775825.1 Candidatus Zhuqueibacterota bacterium
ACCTGATCCTAAAGCTAACGCCGCAAATCACCCGCAAAGGATGAATCCGCACCTAACTCGCTCAGTAAAAATGAAAATTACCGAACCGCAAAAACCAACTCAGGTTGCCTGCGCCCTTCGTCGGGTGAATTTGCTTGTTATGCACTTCACGGCCGGAGGCACTCTTTCAAGACTTGTTTAAAGGCACCGATGCCAAGAGCCAAAGATATCGAAACATGCGACAAGGCATCTGGCCTCTCGCCGGGAACTCGCGCCAGAAAAACGACAGCAGTTCACCGGTGCCAGCGGCTCCCAATCCTGCCATCAAGCCCGTCATTCAACAATGGTCCGCTGTGGCTTACCCAACTCGTGTACACGGAATACCAGGATCGTAGCACCTTCTTCCGTTGTAATGGCCGTATGGATCTGCTTCAACGGCACTTTTACTACATCTCCTTTCTTCCCTATCACGTCAGCCTTACCCTCTTGCCATAAAACGGCAGAGCCTTCGAGAACATAGGCGAACTCTTCTCCCGGGTGCCAATGCTTTGGCAAGGACGTGTGGGGCGGAATGGTAACGCGGCTTACCACCACTTCGGTACCTTCTACGCCTTCAAGCTGGCTCGTTAACAGGTCCTCCAGCTTCAACTCTTGACTGCCTGTGGCTTTGACAGGTCTTGAGGATTGGTCTTTCGTTGAGGGGGTGGAACAAGCCGCAAGACCGAAGAGGATGGCCATAAGAACTACTCCAATTCGTTTTTTCATTTTTGCTCCTTTGGGTTTAAATATTCTAAAATCAGTGCTTGATAAAAGCAAGGGTTGTGCCGAACAATGATAATCCAGACATATTTAGTTGTTATTTATGAATTTAAAATAAGAAACGTGTCAAGAAACCATGCAATGCTAATGAACATTTTCGGGCATTTTTGTACGAAATCGTTCATGTGTGAGTTGAAGTTTAACGGCGACGATCGAAATACGGGAGGCTCTTATAAACAGTTTGAGGAGAAAATCTGTATGCTAAAACCAAGAGTTCCGGCTCAAAACATTGCCGTAATGGCGGGATTCTTCCGTTTCTCTCAACAACTAAATACTTGCATCATCAACCAAAAGCTCTGCTGCCACGCCTAGACTCTTGACCTGTTGCGAAATTTCTTTTTTATAGATCGGGTTCATCACAACGATGACATCAGGCTGATACAATTGGAGGAATGACGGAGGCACGATTTTTTGTCCGGTGCCAGCTACAAACTTGCCTTGCTTGTGCGGATTAATGTCCACGGCGTATTCAATCTTGTTGCGGATTTTCAACGCATTCAAAAAAGTTACGCCTTTGGATCCGGAGCCCCAAATGACAGCTTTCTGCCCGGTCGTTTGTATCCTTCTCAGTCTTTTCAACCATGTTTGTTTTTTGCGTTCATAGTTTGCCCTGAACTCTCTCACATCGCCACTGATTTGTTGAAGCTTCTTGTTTTCTACAGGACGGGGTTCCTGTATATTTTTCCTTGCCACCGCTTCAAGAACGAGAAACTGTCCCTCGTAAGCTTTATCAACGTTCAGCACATCAAATCCGCAGGTGGAGAACAGGGCCGCCAATGACTCAGGGGTGAAATACAGACAATGTTCGTAGATGATGTCCCAAATGGCCATATCCCGCAGGGTAAACAAAGCATTTGGCACTTCAAAAAATACAATGGTCTCTCTTCGGCTGCCAAGGGTCCTTCTGACCGCTTCAAGAAAGGCTCTCGGATTTTCAAGATGCTCAAGCATATGGCGACAGCACAAAAAATCGCAGTCACAGTCAGCATATTGTTCGGAATAGTAATCTTGAATGAACGTGATTCGCTTCGCGGTCTCGCTTTGGGTTCTTTCTTGCTCATAGCTCGGATCGAAGCCGATGCCATGATTACCACCCATCTCGCACAGCATCGAGAGAAAATCACCCTTTCCGCAACCAATTTCGACAATGTGCTTTCCACGCAGATCGAATCTGTCAATCAGCTTTTTCGCGAGGTTCGTCGCGTAATCCTGAAAACGGGGCGAGAAATGCAGCGAATTTTCATATTCTCGCGAATATTGCACCAAAGTCGGATCAAATGCAGCATTGTTGATCATGCTGCAGTCATGACAAAAGGCCAATTTGATGTCCCCTCGTTCACAGCCCATAGCCTCCTCTTTCGAACGCCACAGCACATTGCAAAACACCGGAACATCGGTTAGTGCAAAAAAAACCTCGATATTTAAAGAATTGCAGGTTGGACAAGTGTAGGCAGATGTCATGGTCTTATTTAACCAAATAACAGAGTACTCAAACAGGCATGACTTCGGCAGCCACGCCCATTTTGTTCAACGACTGCTGAATTTCTTCGCAGTAAATGGGGTTCATGACGATGACCACATCCGGCCGGTATTCCTGCAAGAATTCCAGTGGGACAATTTCGTGACCCGTGCCCGCCATGTAGGTGTGATGTTTATATGGATTGATATCGACCACGAACTCTATTTCATCCCGGATACCAAGAGTGGTCAAAAACGCAACTCCCTTTGAACCCCCGCCCCAAAGGACTATGCGTTTGCCGTCTTTTTTGGACGCCTCGACATAATCTCTCCACTGATTGATCTTGTTTGCGACGGAACCGGAAAAATGCTCCACATTCTGTTTAAGCACCTCCAAATCCTTCTCCTGCTCTAAGAGAGTCGGCCCACTTCCGTCGCCGGGACGCGCCTCGATCATCAAATATTGATCGTCGTAATCGGTCCATAGATCATGCACGTCAAAGCCGCATTTGCGAAACAAGCGGGCAAGTGACCCGCGGCTGAAGTACGAACAGTGCTCGTAATAAATATCCCAGAATGCCGTCTCACCCAGAATGCGCATAATTTCAGGCACCTGGAAAAACACAGTCGTATTGAGCCGGTCGCCAATTGAGCGACGTACCATGCTCACGAAATCGGCCGTGTCCTGAATATGTTCAAGAGTCATTTTGCAGCAAATGAAATTACCTCGGTGATGAGCATATTCCTCAGAGTAAAAATCTTGAATAAACGTAATTCGATTATCAGCGGTTGATGGATTGCGTTCGCTCACGTAAGCCGGGTCAAAACCAAGTCCCCGATTGTCTCCGAGATTGCAAAGCAGTGCGAGAAATTCTCCCTTGCCACAGCCGATTTCGATGATGTTTTTTTTATGCAAATCATACCGATTGATCAGATCCGTGGCCAGTCGTCGATGAAAAGAATTAAATGTAGGTGAAAATCCCTGGGTTTCCTCATAGTCGGAGCTGTATTCATGCACCACGGGATCAAACGCTGCATTCGAAATAAATCCACAGGTGGGACAAAATGCTAGGACAATGTCACCCTTCGGATAATTGACCGCCGCTTCCCGGGAACGCATCAGCAGGACGCTGTGGACGGGTACGTTCTGAACCTCGTAAAACACCGACATCTTTGTAGCGCTACAACTTCGGCACGTGTATGTCTCAGGCATTTTAACAGACCGTTTCACAGATACATTTAATTTGATATTCAATTTCTCAAAATAATTTCCAGATGTCTCAGTTCTCTCTTTCTCAAGTACAACTATGCACAACATGACTTTTATGGGGACAGCTTCAGTAATTACCACAATATATGATAGACAATTTTCTTTTACCAGTCAAGGAAAGTTAATAACATCCGCCGCCTGTTGCGCATCTTGGTAGCTGGATTTGCCTTAACCACGCACATCGCAGCCCATTTCGCTTGACTTTTAGAAAGATTGGTGATAATCTTACCAATCAGCAACAGAGTATTTGCGTCCGTAGCTCAGTCGACAGCAACGGACTTCTAATCCTTTGGGAAAGCACGTAAGCTTCTAAAAAACAAGAACAGAGTTATTTCCGGTGGCAATTCCCATAAGTGGTTGTTTTCTTTCCTATATTTTTTCATAGTGTTTCATTATCGTTCGCACCGTGATTTGCCACCTATTTGCCACCTGACAGGTTCCGAATTCACAACAACGCAAACTTGAATAATATCTAACACCCCCTGATCGGTTATAAGGTCTCGGTAAAATCTGTGACTCCTGTAGAGGAAGAGGACGGCACCCAATGCTTGATTCCGGGTAGAAGCCACCACTTTTTGATAGTCGGCCAGATAATTTAGGAACTGCTTGATTTCCGGCTCGGCCATGTCTCGCGGATGCGTTTGTTGTGGAAGAGAACAAACTTGCATATCCAACGGATGTAGGATTTCTCCGTGCGGTAGCTATAGTTTTTGATTCGCAGCACTTCTCTGACTTCGTCCAGCAACTGGTGCTTCGGCATGCGCGCCTCCCATTTTTTTGTTGCTTTTAACAAACCGGTTACATAAATTATCACTCAGTCAGGAAACGGTATCGATTTCGAAGCCCGAGCTATTTACCGCCGTAAACGTGTCTGGTCCGCTTTCAAATGAATCAACAGATGTCTTCCTAGGAATGTGATTCTTTGTATATCTGACTATTTATTCACCTTTAAAATAGATGTTTTCGCCAGTAACTTATGCAAGTTTCTTTTTTGCTCCTGGAGTTTCTTTTTTTATGACCAGCATGTTCGATTCCCAAGAGAAAATGTCTTTGCGAGACCTGAAGCGCGTGATAAACCCATTATCCCCGGTCTTACCAAGACGGGTAATGTCTTGATATGATGAGAAAACTCGAGCCTGGGTAAGGGTTTATCTGGGCGATTCTTGCAGGTGGCGAATATGGCCCATCGAATAAAATCGTTTAGCGCGGTAATTCCGGTGGCATTTAAATTGAAAACTAATTGAACACGCACAGTGACTTAGAAGTTGGATAGAATGACATTGATTCTGCAGACGTTGGACAGACTGAACGACTATATTCCAAGATGTTCGGTTAAGAATGAGAATGTTTCTAAGTGGTCAGTAGGAATGCAAATAGAGCATTGTCTTTTGGGAACAAGGGGAATATGTAGTGCACTTGTTAATTCAAAACCATATACCGGAAAGATAAAGAAGGGCTTGTTGCGACGGATCATATTTTTAACCGGGACAATTCCCCGTGGACGTGGCAGAACCCCAGATGCCGCGATACCTAACGAACAAACAACTGAATCGGAGTTGCGTGAACTTTTAGCGGAAGCAAATCTAAATGTACAAAAAGCAGCCGAATCAGATTGCGATTGCTGGTGGGAACATTTTGCATTTGGTGTTATGAAAAGAGATGAGGCTTTGAAGTTTGTAGAGATTCATAACAAACACCATTTGAAAATTATTTCTGATATATTGTCAAACAACCAAACGAAGGAATAAACGGGCTGCTCACTTTTTTCGTCAGCGTCGAACTAGGGACGAGCAAAATCATGTCTATGAAAAAATACAATCAAAGAAGAACTTGTTGGAAATAGGCGTCTGAATGATACAGAAACCGGTTTTATGATAATAGGCATTTGTGGGCGCAGTTGGTTTGGTGCAGTTGGGCTGGCTGCTGACATTGGCTGGTGCTGACGTCTACGGCCATGCGCTTTCACAACTTTAGTGGAGTGGCTAATTTCCATTCTTTTAGTCAGGTTTAGTTGTTCAGCCCGGCGCAGCACAGCCACTCGTTAGGCCTGTAACTAAGCACTTATCTTCAAGTCAGATAACTAACTAAACAAATAATTCAAAATAAGAGGGTTGTCATGAAAGATCAAATCACAATTTGGGTGCTGGTCTTTTTCATTATGGGAGTTATGGCAGCATCCGTTGTGGCCCAGGATTGGGCTATCAAAGCCGATTACACGGAGAGTTGCAGCTGTAATCCAGCTTGTCCATGCCTTTTTGGTTCCCCATCAACACTTGGCTATTGCGAAGGTAATAACCTGATTGAAATAAAGGAAGGTCACTATGGCGACGTACGCCTTGACGGTATCTCTGTGGTAACAGCGTTTAGCCTTGGAAAATGGTTAAAGCTTTATGTAAGTGAGAACGCCACTGATGAACAAGCAAAGGCAGCAGTAGAGCTCTTGAAATTGGAACAGACGTTCGGCTTCATCTATTCGGGTCAGTCGGAGATCCTGTCTCAAGAGAAAGCGCCGGTGTCAATTGAAAAAACGTCTACAAACGTTAAATTCTCGGTACCAGCCTCCATGGTTGAAATCGAAATGATGAAAGGATGGGAAGGAAAACCCATCAAAATTCAAAATCTTGCAGTTCCTTTCATGAGAGATCACACCCAGTATAAATCGGTCACGACAAGCCACAAGAGCAAAGATAAAGAGTTCAAACATTCTGGCACAAATGGCCTTACTGCCAGAATTGAAGCCTCAGGCAAGATATAATTCATTTATCGATTGTCTACTAACGAGTAGAAGGTGTGGCTAACTCAGCCCTTTCAACGGATGGCGGGTAGCTACGGTGAATCCAGAATTTATTGCTTAAAGTCCTGGCAAACTCGAGTCAACTATTATGAAATTATGCTTAATACCAAAGGTAATTTTGGATTAAAAATGAGGCAATTGTTAACCATTAATAAGACCCAATCGGGTAGCGCAGGTTTCTCTTCCGCCCTACCCACAATCCCGACACTTCGGGACGGGTCTGCACGGGGCGTTTCACCCCGTTGGATAAAGAAAGTTCCTTGCATCACAAAGACTGCATTGATAGTATCCCACGGGGTGAATCGCAGGATGAATCAACATCAATGCGAAAATGTTCTTTCACATTTACAAGGCTGGCGGTTTGTCGCCGCGCCGCTTCGTGACTGGGCCCGGTCGGGCGTTAACGTCCGAAGTCGAGCGTGACAGTGCTCCTCCTTGACCGCGATGTTCGGCCCTTCACCATGTCTCGGCAATTAAACCGAGCGTTTGGCTACTATGGCCTCGGCTGACTTCTGCCTAACTTAGGCGAGCGACTCACCTCGCCAGCCGCTATGCCGAGCTGAGGGTTGCTATCCGGTTCGTGACTC
>JAABYK010000636.1:0-1176 GCA_011775825.1 Candidatus Zhuqueibacterota bacterium
GTCTTCGATGTTTTTGGTTCTCTTTCGTGGTCGGAGATACGTTCTTATAAAAACATTGATGTCGTTATTAACGGTATTGGGATTGTAGGCAGCGTCGTTATCTTCGCACTTTCTTCTGATCAGCCAGTCTAAATGCTCTTTATTGAATTCGATTCTTTCTTTTCGTAATTCATTAAAGACCAAAGTGAATATCGAAGCTCTGCCCCGAGTTACCAAAAGATAATGCAGTAACCAAAGCGTGCCCACATCCTCAAGATAAGGATCGTTTCCAGAATCACTAAGAAGAAAATCCGCGATTTCTTTTGGTTGATCTTTTTCATCGACAATTTCGAAAGCGCGCAACCAGTACCGTATCGCCGTGACCATGTTTTTGCCGACACCTAATTCGACCACAGCAGTTTCGTCGGAAAAACGGTGATGGTTGCTCAAAAAGTCGTAGCCTTTTTTCAACCAAAAGTGTCTGCAGTGGAAAGTTTCGTGGCCTGAAAAAGTCAGAGAGCTCATTTTGAAGGGAGAATTAAGGAAATGTTTTCATTCTTTTCATTAATTTAGACATTTTCATTGAATTGTCAAGGGTAATTTTTCAATATTTGGTGTAGTAAAATGTACACTTTTCTATCTATGGTGGTGAATCTATATACAATAAGGTCTTACGTCGTCATCAACGAATGGGATTTTCATTTTTGTGTGCATTTGTGCATCACTAAAAAAGACCCTTTCTTAACTGAGTTAAGTTATTGTGTTTTTTAATCTAAATTGTGACCAAAAGTCTCAAAGTCATGAAATTTACCCCATTTCTGTTGTCCAAATTCTCACGGTTAGAAAGCTTGCAACCTTCGATTTTGTAACGTATTGAATTCGAGAACCGGAAATCGGTTGCCTGGCTAAGGATACGAGAATTTTGTGCCCTCAGAAGGGGCGAGGGCAAATAATTTTCTTTGCTACGTGCAGAGTCGAATTCACCCCCTAAATCCCCCTTCTTCCCGTCTGCACGGGACAGGCTTAGCCAAGAGAGGGGGCTTGTCCTGCATGCACTCGCCTGTTAAATGGCCCCCTTCTCTTCTCAAGAAAAGGGGTGTTGGGGCATGAGTTCCATGATGCTACCAAGCATGTCCTCAAGCTCTTCGGCCACTACCATTTGAGTTTTGATGTGAAGCCCTATTAACAGCTGGTCTC
>JAABYK010000636.1:1205-3080 GCA_011775825.1 Candidatus Zhuqueibacterota bacterium
TCTTGGTTTTCTGATTTGGGAGTTACCAAATCTCAAGCAAACGCTTGCTGCAAACTTACTGCAGCAAGATCATCTTTCGGGTTAAACTTTGATTTCCGCTGGTTAACTTGAAGAAGTAGAGTCCACTCGAAAGCAAACGACCGCTCTCGTCTCGGCCATCCCATTGCGCTTCGTACAGTCCCGGTCCCTGTCTTTCGTCCACCAACTTGCGGACGGTCTGGCCAAGCGTATTGTGAATGGTGAGCTTGACTCGGCCCCTTTCCGCAATCGTGTATCGAATTTTCGTGGACGGGTTGAACGGATTGGGATAGTTCTGCTCCAAAGTGAATTGCCTGGGGACGGATTCGGTCGGGAGCTGTTCCACACTCGTCACAAGTTCTTCCCAGACCTCTTGGGCGATGTCCGCGTTGGCTTGCAGATCGCCCAAATCCGCACCGGCTACCCAGGCAAATCCGACTCGAACACTCTCGCCGGGACTTAGATTAAATGGCCCGGCACCGATGAAGCTGCGGTAATCGGCGTTGTCGGCGATCGGCTGCGGACCCGGCCCATCGAAGTTTGAGATAAAGCGGTACAGCGAATCGGGATTGGTGATCACCACATTTTGAATTCGAGCTCCGGATGCTCTCGTGACTGTGGGTTCGGTCAAGACACGTACGCCGTAAAAATTGGCATTTTCGTCGCCGCCCTGTTCAAACTGATACGCCAAATACCGCTTGGTATCGTAGCCGCCTCGATTTGAGGCGGCAAAGCCGACATCCCAATCGGCTACCTGGCCGACGTGCAGATTTGCAATGGGTGAGTTTGTGGGGTTGGTCACATTCAAGTCAATAATGACAAAGGTTTCGTTGTTGCGTGATCTGGAGGTCTGGGTGATTTCGATGCCAATGGGATTGCCGGTGATGTTGCTCCCGGCTTCGTCGTATTCGCACTCGGCGATCTGGTCGAACTTTGCATCGGATGTCAAGCCGGCAAAACCATCGAGGTTTACAAAATCCTGGCTGGTGATGTCCAGATTCACCGCGACTCGCCCGGGCCCGTTCGCCGCGATGGTGCCTCCGAACGCCAAAGCGCCTTCTCCGAGAAACGAAAAGCCATCGAACACACCGTTATTAATCAAACCAAAATTTACCGTTCCGGTGGAGTGTTCAACGGCGGTCAGCCGGCCTTCCGGTGGAGCGTTGACGGTTATGGTGAATGAACGCGTATCGGTGGCGGTTTCGGCATCCCGAACTTCGACGTCAACATCGAAATCGCCTTCGGTGCCCAAAGGTGGGGACATCTCAATGACCGCGGTGTCCGCAGTGGCTAAGCTGCTTGACTCGCCATCGGACATGCTCCGTTCGAGCCGATCTTTAGAAAGCCTGCGGAGGCGTGTATCCAAACTGCCGTCAGCAACGGCTTTCAGGGTCTGGCTCAAGTTGTTGGAACCTCCGCTTTTCTTACTGATCGTCAGCCAATCCGGGCCGGTGGTAATCTCAAACGTCAGTACATCATTATCGTCCACGTCCAATGCCGTCACCTCAACTGATTTCGACTGACCGGCCTCGATCGTTTGGTCGGCGATACTTCTTAATGTTGGTTGATCGTTTTCCGGCGTAATCTGGATGGTGACCGTAGCGGGATCAGAATCGAGCTCGCCGTCGGTGATGATGTATTCAAAACTGTCCTGGCCGTTGAAATTGTCGTTGGGTTCATACCTTACCTGCGTGTTACTGTCAATGATGGTTGCGGTGCCGTTGCCAGGCTGTGTCACACTTTTGATGCTGAAATCATCTTCATCAGGATCGTTGTCGTTATTCAAAACGTTGATCGTCACATCTGTGTCCTCAGGGGTGCTTGCCTGATCGTTGACAGCCGTGGGCGCGCGATTTT
>JAABYK010000082.1:0-1920 GCA_011775825.1 Candidatus Zhuqueibacterota bacterium
ATTCGGGTGTTCGCCTTTTACAACGATGATAAGAAAGAATATTTTTACGTGGATGAGGCTGGTACGGTTTGGCAGTCAAGGGCGATAAATCTTACGAATCGACTGGTCCCACATAACATCAGCACTTCAAAACCGGTCTTGATAAGATATTGGGAACCGGTCCTCAAAGTCGAAGATGGTGTCGGTACCGAGTGGGAGGTTCTGGTTGACACAACGATCACCGCTAAGAGTTTTAGCGGCGAACCATTTGACGTGCGGTACTATTATTCGGCAAAGGCCCGATATGAGGGCTGGGGGCACACAGCCATTCCGGAATCTCAGAGCATTCAAGAAGTTCTGGATGTGAATTGGTACGACATTGACAATTTTATCGTGAATGAGACCACAAACGATTCGCTGTTTGTAAAACGGGGGACAGCACATTATTATTTTGATCCTGAGTTGGGAATGATAAAATACATCACGGATTACGTGCTCAGGAAAGGAAGCGATTCTTATATTGACCGGTACGGAACCTGGGAGTTGGTAGAAAAGAAGTTTCCGACCGACGGGAAAAGTTTATAAACCATCCGATCGTTGTTTTGTCCTTTCAAATCATGGCGAAGCTGCATCATCACAAATGGCTGTTCATTTCTCTTCTAACCTTTGTTGCTTACCTAAGCTGTAGAGACAATCCTACCGCACCCGAACAAACGCCAACTTCGTTGCAAATCCTCTCTGAGACACAGGTCGTTTTCCCCGGACTGATAATTCAACTCTCTGCCATTGCAACTTTGCGTGATGGCTCGACAAGGGACGTGACCAACGAAGCCTTTTGGTCAACTGAACCAGGCGTGGCCGGTCAAATCAATGACAACGGCGAATTTAGCGGCATCATTGGTCAAACTGGCGTTGAGACGGTTCACGCTCAGTTTCAAGGTCAGGAGGCTACATTGACCATTGAAGTCATTAGCCGAGCCGAGGTGTTTTCGATTATTCCGGTGGTGACATTCCTGAAGGCGGGCGAGACGATTCAATTTGAGGCTATTGCTCAATTCGAAAACGGGAGTCTGGAGTTTGTAACGGATAAGGTCACCTGGTTCGTAAGCCCTGGTCTTGCGGGAGAAATAGACGAGAATGGCAGGTTTCGGGCGCTGTCCGAAGCAACCGGAGAAGTAACGGTATCTGCACAATTTCAGGATAGGTCTGATCAATCTACAGTGAATATTGGCAGCGATCTACGTACACAATTCAATATGACAGAGATTGCCAGCAGTACCTTTGTGATGGGCGACAACACGGGTGCTGGGCCCGAGCATGAGGTGACGGTCGACGGCTTCTTGATTGGTGAGAACGAAATCACCAATGCCGAGTATGCCGAATTTTTGACGTTGGCGCTTGAAAAGGGTGAGATTGCAGAAGTGTCCGGTGTCATCTTTGGTGTTAGAGGACGATTTGCAAACCTGCCATACATGACACTGCAAGGAACCCCAACCTTTCCCGATGAATACATTGAATTCGATGAATTCGGTGAATTCGATCGATATCGCGTAAAGCCGGGCTTCGAGGAGTATCCGGTTGTTAGATTGAGTTGGTATGGGGCCGCTGCCTTTTGTGATTTTTATGGGCTCAGATTGCCGACGGAAGCCGAATGGGAGCTGGCCAGTCGCGGCGGACAGCAATTCGAATATGGCACCGTCGATGGAACGATCAGTCACGATTTGGCTAATTTCCTTGGCACGGGAGGTACTGATACGTTCGAAGGATTGGCGCCGGTTGGGACATTTCCAGCGAATCCCTTTGGTTTGCATGATCTGTGTGGTAACGCCGCTGAATACGTTTTTGATATTTTTGATTTCCAATTTTATGGGGTAAGCCCTTCGCATAACCCAATTGGGCCGGGTCCGGCCAAACCGTTGGGACGGCTTCCGGCCGCCGGCC
>JAABYK010000082.1:1925-2195 GCA_011775825.1 Candidatus Zhuqueibacterota bacterium
CGGGATGGCGGACCAAAGGTCGTCTGGCGTGGTGGACATTGGCTGAGTGATCCAGCTTCATGTTCATCCGCATTTCGAGGTTCGGCATGCGACTTGCCCGATTTTGCTGTCACCGTCATGGTGGGATTTCGAGTCGCAAAAACATTATAGTATTGGGCGGTTAGGCGCTTGGCGGTTCTTTCAGATACTTGCAACAGGAAAAAGGGGACACAGTGTTCATCATGAAATCTGGAGTGCGCAGAGGGAAAACCAAACTGACGCAACTGAAGT
>JAABYK010000082.1:2349-2559 GCA_011775825.1 Candidatus Zhuqueibacterota bacterium
TTATTGAACCGGATTTTG
This sequence comes from Candidatus Zhuqueibacterota bacterium, assembly GCA_011775825.1. Taxonomy (GTDB): domain Bacteria; phylum Zhuqueibacterota; class Zhuqueibacteria; order Oceanimicrobiales; family Oceanimicrobiaceae; genus JAABYK01. The sequence goes on from JAABYK010000082.1 coordinate 2,368, forward strand.
CACTTCAATTAATTGACGAATTCAAGGCTTAAATTTACAAAACAGGGCACGATTCATGGGGTATTGTAGAAAGTGAAGAAATCAAAGCAACGCTATTAAATTAAAGGCAAGACAATTGTTCTTAAGATTTTTATAGATTTTAAAAGTTTTGTCCCAAATTGTTTTGCCTTACCAAAGCCTGAATAGTTATAA
>JAABYK010000045.1:0-236 GCA_011775825.1 Candidatus Zhuqueibacterota bacterium
ATCAACATGATGCGCCGGTCCCGATCCGAGAGTTTCAAGCGGGTTGCGAGGATGGAGCCAAACCCGGCACCAATTTGGGCAATGGGCCCTTCGCGACCCGCACTGCCCCCGGTTCCGATGGTCACCGCGGACGCGAGAGTTTTGATGATCGGCACGCGTGGCCGAATCACACCGCGCTCTTTATGAAATGCTTTGATCACGCCATCCGTCCCGTGTCCTTCGGCTTCGGGCGCCCA
>JAABYK010000045.1:269-1983 GCA_011775825.1 Candidatus Zhuqueibacterota bacterium
CGGTTGCCCCTCCTTCGCCACCGGGAAGCGGCGGCTGATATCCCGCCAGATCATGCAACGAAATCTGTTGAATCCATTCCTGCAAATGGAAAAACAAAATGCCTCCGAGTCCCGCCACCGCACCGATGATGAGGCTGTAAAACATCCAGCGACCGGTGAACCTGAATTCGAAGTAATCCGCAAAGCGTCTCCAGAGCTTGCGGCTGCTGACCAACCCGCGTTTGTATTTCATGCCGGGTGAATGATTGCTCATGGCGTATTCATATCACGAATGTTCTGAGATTTATACAATAAAAGCTGTGTTTGTATCAACGATTGTTTCAGTTGCTTGACGGCGTATCCGCTTTGATGCAACAATGGCTCTAATGTTTTCTGTTTGGTCACGTAGACTCGCTGTCCCAGCAAGTTTCTTAACACATTCAATAATCCCAATTGCGAGTATGTAAGCAGCAGAAATCCATTGGCTCCTGTGACCCGGTGCATCTCATTTAGAAACGAAAGCGGTGTCTGTTGATATTCAAAAACACCGATGGCCGTGACAAGTTGGAAGGAGCTGGTTTTAAAAGGAAGCGCGGTTGATTTGGCACGGACCAAATCTTGGTGGCCTTTCGCCTGGGCTTGGTTCAGCATCTTTCTCGATGAATCCATTCCAAAAACGTGGCAATCAGTTGGGAGGAATTTGAGAATGGTACCCGTTCCGGTTGCAACATCTAAGATTCGGGACTTGTTCAAGTTCGTTTCGGAAAGAAGTTCGCTAATGTTTCTTAGTTCCTTTAGCAGGATTAGATTGAAAGGAAAGAGTCTTCTAATTAAATCGTAACTTCTGGCCTTCCAATCCCAGAGGTTAACCGCCATGAATTCGTTTGTCTGTTAATTGGTCTAAACTTGCCGGAAAGACCGGCACCATAAAGATCATCATTTTATCGTCAACCTGAGCGAAACGGACGAGTCCTGAAGTCAATACCCATAAGATGTCTCGCTTCGCTCGAAAAGGGTAACATTTTAGCCCTTTGAATAGGAGCCTCCGAAGGCGGGGGTTTGGAGTGCAAAAGTCAGCGAAGCGTACTTTTGCCGTATATACACTGCGCATTGCAAAAATACGTTCGCTTCGCCCACTGATTTTTGCACTCCACTCATTCAGATGGCTAAACAATTACTCGAGAAAGTCCGTACCCCGCTTAACTTGAGTAAAACAAAACGCTGACACCGCCTGAGTTTTCCAAACGCCCGAATATAAGAGAAAATAATCGAAAAGTCAACGTGAAGAAAGGGACGTAAATCTTCGGCGCAAACGGACGGTGAGGGTGACGGGGAGAGCTAACAGCAACGTAACCACTGTTGCGACAATTAGCACGGTGCGTTCCTGTAGTGTGAAACCCAAGACGGATGTACCGGCGCGTAACACGTTGCTGACACCAAGCACAATGGTCACCGCTACGACCAGGCTCATGCAGCTATTTGCAACCGTTCGATTTACGGCTGCACCCATCAAGGCTCGATCGTTCACCACCAATAGCAGGAAGATAGCCACAAAAGGCAGCACGATGCCATTTAACGCTTGCGCCAGAATGATGGCGGGAATGGGCCGAACCTCTGCCAACCCAAAACCGACGCCGGTCAGCAGCACGCTCAGCCAAATCACGCGGTAGCGCCAGGACCGGTCGCCCCAGAGATTCTGTCCGTCGCGCTCAAAGAGCGTTCGCGCCGTGATGGC
>JAABYK010000045.1:2003-9323 GCA_011775825.1 Candidatus Zhuqueibacterota bacterium
AAACAGGGGGCCAGCCCACGGACCGAGTCTCCCGGCCAGCACTTCGGCCAGACTTGGAAACGTGAACTTGCCTTGCACAGCCCCACCAACGATGACCACGCCCATGGAAATGATTCCGCCAAGAATAACGGCTGTGGCAAGGCCAAATCGAAATTCGGAAAGCTTCTGACCGGTCGCCATTCCCGAACCCAGAAAGAGGTTGTACGGCACGACCGTGGTTCCGATGAGTCCCAGAACGAGCAGCCCAGCTTCGGGCGGTATGGTTGGTACAAGACTTCCCTCTAAAAGATCCGGAATGGAAGGCTTCAGCAGAAGCGCGGTGATCAAGAATGCGAACCCCATAAACGCCACCACGGCGCTCAGAAAATAGGCCGCGGCCTTTGATGTGCCAAACCAGAGAATGACGCCTGCAAACACGCCGATTGCCAGGGTGAGAAGGCTCTGTGGCAGACCGGTTCCCAAATACGCGCCGTTTACGCCACCCAGAATGTTTCCGGCTTCGTAGGCGGCGCATCCAAAAATGATGGCGCCGATGACCAGAACGAGCACCAGCCAGCCTCTGGCGCTGCCGTAATACTGTTTGCGAATGGCTTCTCCGAGCGTGAGTCCGGATACCACCGTTACCCGGGCGCTGGCTTCTTGCAGAACGAGTGTGGCAAAGGTGGAGAAAATTAGCGCCCAAAGCAACGCGTAACCATACTGCGCCCCCGACGACGCGGCGGTGGTCACGGTACCGGGGCCAATAAACGCCGCGGCAATGATGGACCAAAAGAGAATGCTCAGGATGCGTTGCATTTGGTTAGACTAATTTCCCCTTAGTTAACCTTACTAAGCCTTAAAGGTTTAGTAAGGTTTTGCCAACTGTGTCGGAGCAGTCAAATCTACCGTGTAAAACGCTTGCCGATCCATACACCGGATGAAACGACGATCACCAGCACGGCTAATAGCCAGAGGACGTTTGTCCAGTTGGGATCAAGTAGTGCGCTTTTCAAACGGTCCACAAAGACCGTCACAGCCAGAATTCCCGGTGCCATTCCGAGGAGCGTCCCCAGAGCAAAATCCCTGAAACGGATATATGAAGCGCCCGCAACCATGTTTACCACGGTAAATTGTGCGATGGGTACAAGGTGTACCACCATAACGGCAGTCAGGCCGCGCTGGGCCAAGCGTTTGCTCAATCGGTTTAGCTTATCACCCGCAAGGCGACGCACAGTGGCTCGTCCCAGGCCGCGTCCGATGCCGTAGGTTGCTAGTGCACTGACCAGGCTGCCGCACAGAGCATACAGAAAACCTGAAATCGGATCAAAAACGAAGGCCGTGGCGCCAATGAGCAAAGTCGCAGGAAAGAATAACAAACTACCGGTGAGATAGGCAGCTATGACGTAACCAACGGCTGCAGGCTCCTCCCGAATCGAATTTGCCCACTGAACCAGCAATTCTTTATCGATACTTTGCCCAGGTGGTGTAAACCGCCATAAAGCTGCCAGTCCAGCCAGCAACAAAATGATAAGCCCTGTTTTAATGAACCTAACCTTCCATCGCTTTTGCCCCTTACCGTCTTTGTGAATTATGATGTCGATCATCCGGTCCAATTCAAGGGGTTGTTCCGGATCGAGAGTCAGTAATTCGTCTTCATCGAGATGGTCGAACCATTCGGTGGGTTCGGTTTGCAAGCTATATAGGGACCGGCTATTGCTTTGTAGCTTCTCAATAGCCTTAATGAGAGAGGTCTGTTCTGACACGGTTTCGGCAATTTCTTCTGGCGCCACGCTCAGATGTTCGCCGAGCAATCGGCTGCGAAACACGCGAATCGCTTCTTTCAGTTCGCGACTCCCCCTGGCTTCGATGGCCAGATCACATTCGGAATCAAGTCCCATGGAGCGATTGCTCAGATTTGAGGAGCCAATTCGTACCAGCTCGTCATCAACGATCAAAACTTTGGCATGCACAAAGATGGCTTCTTTTTCATTGGCGGATGTGGAAGGATAATAAACGCGTAGCCGATTATGTCGGTCTGATTCCCATAATTTTTTGAGAAGGACCGAACGGATGTTATTCATGGTCTGTTCCTCCAGCCACCCTTCGCATTGATGCGGCAAAACCAGCACGACTTCGGGGCCGGTGTCTTCATTAAGTCGGTTAGCCAGCGCCTCTTCAATATCCAGTGAGGTGAAATACTGATTTTCAATGTAGATCCAATTCTTTGCCGAAGCGATGGCATCTTTGTAAAGGGTTTCGATTTCTTGTACTTCCGGTTGGTCCTTGTAGGCGGCTTCGGTGCGTGCGATGGCGACCTCGACATTCTCAAGGTCGGAATCAAGGTCGTCTGGCCACAAGTCGTTTTCTCGACCGTCTGGTGCTGGCAGAGTTTCTCCAGTCGCTCGCCGCCAGCGTTCTCGTGCCAATTGGCCCAGGCAGGCGGCGGCTTCGCCCTCGACCATCATATGAACGTCGTGAAACGGGGGATAGGCTTCTCCGGAAGGCAGGACTCGACGCGGATCTTCGGGCTGATGTTGCGGCGTATCCCAGCGACTGGCGGTCAAATCAAGACCTCCCGCGAAACCGATCTCATCGTCCACCACCACGATTTTCTGATGATGGGAAGCGCCGACGGGGTGCTCGTCATCAGCATGAAAACGAACGCGCCGATGGGTTTTCCATCCCAAATTGAAAAACGGCAGGGGCTCGCGTTCAAAGGCATAGATCATGGCAAAGTCCCATTCCAGGATGTGGGCGTGAAGGTCTGGTGTTTGCGAAACCACCCAATCCAAAAATTCACCCAGTTTGGTGGGGCCATGCGAAGAGGTCTCTCCAGGAAGAAGCTCGAGCCGGCTGTCGATATCCCAGCCAACAATCAGGATCGAACGTCTGGCTTTAGAAACCACCTTCACGAACGCGGAGAAATAAGCTGCGCCGTCGATCAAAAAGGCCACACGTTCGGAGTGGCATTTTCGATAACAATTCTTGCCTTCGACTAAGATTTCACTCAATGGTTTTCCAATTGTAAGTGAGTCAGGAGGTGTTCTTTAAAATAAGTGTAGGGTTTGTTTTCCAAAAATGCAACACGGCGTTGTCAATTATTTCAGACAAATTCATGCGGTGTCTGAGCCAGAAAGAAAAAGGAGCCGCAACGTGCCCACTCAGCGACTGAGATAGATGGTAAGATCGTGGCTCCCCTGGTTAACGATGACAAGATCGTTGCGGCCGTCTTCGTTCAGATCTGAGAGAGCCACATCCCAGGGATTGCGTCCCGCGGTGACGGAAAACAGTTCAATCTTAGAGGAGCTGCCGAACAGGACGCTCACCTGCTTCGAATTGTAACTGCACACCGCGGCATCGGTGATGCCATCTCCATTCAGATCACCGGTGGCGATCTTTTTGCCGCCCGATCCCGCTTGCCATGGGGAGCCTTCAGCCTCGATGAACCCACCCGCACCGTGACCCGAAAAAATGCTCACGCTGGATTGTATGGAGCCCACAATCACGTCAAGAAATCCATCATCGTTGAAATCGCCCAGCTCCACTGCGAAAGGTTGTGAAACCCGGAGCGGCGCGCCCGATGCACTTCTGAATCCGCCGGACCCGTCATCCAAAACCACCGCAACCGCATGGTCGTTTGGGGTGACGAAATCGAAGCGACCGTCGCCATTAAGATCACCCACCGCCATTCCCCGGTACGGATCCCCACCCACGGGAATTCGCGTCCCATCATGTTTGAAGCTCCCGTCGCCCCGTCCTTTAAGTACGAAAAGGCTTCCTGCTTCCCGATCATCGATGACGAGATCGATATGCTCATCAAAATCAAGGTCAATTGCCACGATGGCATGTGGATGCGGAGTAATATCGACTTTGAGCGGAGAATTGGGAACCGGCGAGAGTGTACCATTTCCATTACCAAGTAGAATGGTGAGGTAGTTCGTGGCGTGGTTGGCGACGACGAGGTCGACATGGTTGTCCTCGTTAAAATCGCCAACTGCCAGATCAGCGGGATTTTCACCGGCAGCGATTCGGTCGGTTGGAAATGGCGTGAAGTTGCCGTTGCCATCACCACGGAGGAGACTGAGTGTATGGTCTCCCTGGTTCGCCACAACGAGATCTTTGTGATTGTCTTGATCCAAGTCAACAGCAACGACAGCCGCGGGTTCGGCACCTACGTCGACGGTCACCCGCGAGAAGTCAAGGTCCCCAACGCGGGTTGCAACCATTTGGAATCCTAATAACAGCGAGCAGAGCAGAATCGTGTAGTTGAGCATAAGCTTTTTCAATCTAACTTGGATTATTCACAAATAGCTCTTTCAGGCTCAAAGTCTTGAATTGTCATGCTCGCGGAAGCAGGCATCCAGAACCTTGCTTAAGCCGCTGATTTTGATGGATTCCCGCCTGCGCGTTTTGGCGTCAACTTAAGCCAAAACTTGTTCCCAAATTTCCATTTGGGAACAAAATTGTCCTGGAAACTTTGTGTCGTTTAGTCAAAACCAGTTCTCGAAACGAAGTTTCTGAAGCGATTACGTTCCAAAATCGAAATTCTGGAACGAGATAGTGATATAGTCGGCTTTTGTAACTTTGAAAGTTTCTGAAACACCATCAATCTCTTAAATTGATGCTTATGCGCCTTCACAGGAATGACCGACTAAGCGCTCTTTTTAAATAATTCACACTATAGATTATGGGGAAAATAGACTCATCATCGAAATACTAAATTCAACGTGGCGAACCTACCGAGCACCCTCGGGCCAGTCCCCACCCAAGAACGTATGGAGCGCCGGGAAAACCAGGTCGGGTCGATCGGCAATTGCACCCTTGCCCGCATCCGGGACGACAAAGAGCCGACCGTGCGGGACGGCCTCTGCCCAGGCGCGCTGTTGTTCGAGGGCCAGTGAATCCCGATCACCATAGATGACAAGCAGCGGCGCGGATACGTGATCGAGATTGTTGGTGAAGTCCCAATCCCCGAAGGTGTCGGGCGCGATCCAGGCTGTGTACCGGTAGTAGTAGCGGACTGCTTCAGGCGGTGCGTCACAGGTGCTGCCACGCCAGTTGGTGGGTTCGCCTTTCTTGTTAGCCAACCCTTCAATGAGTCTTCCATATTCTCTGCAAAGAGCCACAGGGTCCTCAGCTTTGCCGCTCTTCAAGAGTCCAAAAATCTTACCCAGGCGCCGGCGAATGGTGCTGTCCATCTCGGCGTACTGACTCCGAGCGAGCTTCGCGGCCTCCTTCCGCTTTGGCCCCGTGGCACCCAGGAAGACGGTGCGTTCGACTCGAGTGGGAGATTTCTGCATGTAACGCGCCACCAGCACTGCGCCAAAGGAGTGCGCAACGATCTTCATGCGCCCCAAGCCGAAATGACGTCGTACGGCCTCCAAATCTTTAACGAAAAAGCGGGCGTGCAATTTTGTAGTGTCCGCAGGCAGTTCGGAACGACCCCCACCACGCTGGTCGTAGAAAATCACGGTGTGATTTTGTGCCAGAGGTTTGACTTCGGGATAAAAAGCGTTCATACCCGCTCCTGGTCCGCCATGCACCGCAACGATGGTATCGCGGCTGACTCCGACCACACGGTAGAAGAGACGTGCATCATTTGCACCCGTCAGGTAGCCTTCTTCAACCGGACGCGCGTCGGCGGAGGGCTGTTGACTGCGTACGGGCCCAGAAATGGCGAAGAACATGACAACCAGCACGATGGATGGAAAGCGAAATCGGAAATGCATTAAGACCTCTGGTTTTAGAAGAAATATTTTGGAAATCATTTCATTCCTTCTCAAAGACAACCTGTTTTGCTTGTAAGAATGCAGCAAGCTCATTGAACTGATTCTCGATATCTTTTTGCAATTGCCCGGACGGTTTTTCGAACAGTTTCAATTTCACGGTCGTTTTATTTCCCGCAAAACGAGATTCCCATGATCCATGCGCGGCTCCGTTCACCAATACCACACCCAGGGCATTTCCGCCAGTGGCGCCAATCGAGCCGTAAACATGATGTTGCATATCGGGACTCACGAAACGTTCTCGGCCATCCGGTGCGTATCCCATGGTGTAGCTATCCCAGCGAGGAAGTATGACTAAACTGTCTTTGTCTGGAATTTTGAAAGATTCGAATTCATCCAAATCTTCTGCAAGCAGCAGGGAATCATCCTCAAGGTGTATGGTTTCGTGTGCATTCATTGCCTGTTTTGCATCGGTTACCGAGATACCCGCCCACCACTGAAAATCCGTTGTTCTTGCGGGACCAAAAGCCCTCAAGTATTCCCCCGCAAGCCAGGCCAGTGCCTTATCACGATCAACTTCCTCGAAATTATCTCCAGTCCAGCTTTTTGTCCCGGTATACCGAATGATGTTGGATCGCAGGCTTCTGGCGCCAACTCTCAATAAATGGCCTTCGTAAGCCATGCGGTTCAACACGAGTTTTACCGAAGCGTCGGGGAGGATACCTGCTTTTTTTATGTCTGCCGCTGTCAGAGGCTTGTCGGCGAGTTTTAAGATCGCTTCTTTCCAATCTTCGTAATCTTCCTGGCGTATAAATCGATTCTTCTGCGAGTATCGTTTTTGCCATCTCGGATCCGACGCAGGAGGCACGGTTGCGGCGAAGGTCAGGTGCGCCGTATCTTTTGGCAGCATATAGATAGACAGCCGCATTGCCGGAATCCGGAAAGCCAGCCGCCGTTCATCCAGTTCATAAAATGCCGGTTCATCCAACGACTTTACACGGGCATGCAGAGAGAGGGGCGCTGTAGGGTGTGAACTGTAAACACCGATGATGTCTTTGAGAACCTGTTGAACATTCGTCCCCTGCTTTCCCAGGCGTTGACGATGATAAGACCAGTGTCGGAATTTATGCTTTGGGCCAGTCATCTTTCATTCTAACAACTTGCTACCTGACACTTTTTTGTTATTGTTCGTAAATCCAACATCCGACATATCCGATACTAAGATGTCACCACTACGTGGTTTTTTTATCAAGATTATTGCGATTTTCTATAAACATAACACCGCTACGCAGTTTTTTGAGCCGAAAAATCCCGGTTAGGGTGACATATTTGCACATGATGTGAAAAGTGTCCGGTAGTGAGTCTAACCAAGATCTCAATATTCTCTTGGTGAGACTATTTTGAGATCCTTAACCTTTTTCAAATTCAGTAATTCTCGATCTCCGGTCACGAAAACTTTAGCTTCGGCATTCAAAGCGTAGCTCAACAAGATTATGTCATCTTGGTCATTTATGCCAACTTTTATTTCAACTCTTTTTTCAACGAACACAGTCCCCTCATTTAGAAAAAGACAAGCTTGATGAAGGAGTTTGTCTCAATATTCATCCAGCCTAAT
>JAABYK010000372.1:0-9421 GCA_011775825.1 Candidatus Zhuqueibacterota bacterium
AATAGTTGCATGAAAAATCAAGAGGTTGAAAAAAGCAACAATGTGTCACTTAATCTTACTTCTACCCATTTTCGGTCTGGCTGCGTTTTGGATTTGGCCTTTGTCTGTGGCTGTACCAATCTACGCTGGGCTCCTTTTGTTCTCGTCTTTCTTCTATTTTGCCATGATGCGAGCGATGAGACGAACGGTCCAGACGGGCAAGGCCGGTCTTTTGCACCAAAAGGCAGACGTGTTCAAAGCTTTGAACCCCGAAGGTCGGGTGCGGGTCCACGGCGAAATCTGGAAGGCCGTGTCCACAGACCATTTGAAGAAAGGTGAGCAGGCCGAGGTGGTCGGCGTTGAGGGGCTGACGTTGAACGTGCAAAAATGGGTTGAAGATTCCAGGAAAAGCATAGATAAGGAGGTGACATCATGCCAGTAGATCCCGTTTGCGGCATGAACGTAGATAAAGCGGCGCGTGCTCTAACCAGCGAGTACGACGGAGAAACCGTCTACTTTTGTGGGGAAACCTGTAAGCAAAAGTTTGAAGAACATCCAGACGAGTATATGAACGGCGGCCATCTAACAGAGGTTGCTCATAAAAATAAAAATATGGAGAAATCAGCTACGATTGATGAAGAAGGGATAGCAAAGCTTATTTTCCCTATCCGGGGCATGAATTGCGCCAGCTGTGTGGAAAACATCGAAAAGGGGCTGCACAAGGTCGGGGGCGTACTTCAGGCTTCGGTCAATTTCGGCACGGAAAAGACCACTGTGGTCTTCGATCCCAGGCAGGTGACCCCGGAAAAGTTGATCGAGACGGTGAAAGAAGTCGGTTACACTCCCGTGATCGAGAAAGTCACATTCCCGATTTCCGGGATGAGCTGCGCCAGTTGTGTACAGAAAATCGAGAATGCATTGCAGAATACACCGGGAGTCATTTTAGCCGATGTCAATTTTGGCTCCGAAAAAGCGACCATCCAGTACGTTGCGTCCCAGGTGCGTGTACAGGATTTGTCAGCGGCAATCCGGAACGTCGGCTACGATGTCCTCGAAACGGAAGGGAGAGATGCGACATCAGACCGGGAGAAATCAGCACGCCAAAAGGAAATCCGGACCCTGCGCACCAAACTGATCGCGGGAGCGGCATTGAGCATTCCGATTTTTCTCGGCAGTTTTCGGGAGTGGTTTCCCTGGGTCCCGGAATTTTTGAGCGATTTCTGGACGTTACTCATTTTGAGTACGCCAGTACAGTTCTGGGTCGGCTGGCAGTTCTATCGGGGTTTCTGGGCCGCTTTGAAGCACAAGACCGCCGACATGAACACGCTTATTGCTGTTGGGACATCCGCGGCATATGTCACCAGTCTGGCCGCAACGATCTTCCCGTCGTTTTTCGCCCAGGCCGGCCAGCAGCCCAAAGTTTACTTTGACACCGCCGCCATCATCATTACTCTGATTCTGTTTGGCCGTTTTCTGGAAGCCATTGCCAAAGGGCAGACCAGTGAAGCCATCAAGAAGCTTATGGGCCTGCAGGCTAAAACGGCGCGGATTGTCAGGAATGGCGAAGAAGTCGATATTCCTGTGGAACAGGTGAAACCGGGAGATGTTGTGGTGGTTCGCCCCGGAGAAAAAGTACCCGTAGATGGCGAGATTATCGAGGGAGGTTCGGCACTGGATGAATCGATGCTCACCGGCGAAAGCATTCCGGTAGAAAAGGGTCTCGGCGACGAGGTCATCGGTGCGACCATGAACAAAACCGGCTCATTTAAATTCAAAGCGACCAAAGTGGGCAAGGATACCGCTCTCGCACAAATTATCAAATTGGTGGAAGAGGCGCAGGGTTCCAAGGCGCCCATCCAGCGTCTGGCGGACAAAATCAGTGGGATCTTTGTCCCAATCGTCATGGGCATCGCGGTTGTAACTTTTGCCGTCTGGTGGGCTTTCGGACCAGCGCCGGCCTTCACTTTTGCCTTATTGAATTTTGTTGCAGTGCTGATCATCGCCTGTCCGTGTGCCCTGGGTTTGGCTACCCCCACGGCCATCATGGTCGGAACAGGCGAAGGTGCGGCGAACGGCATCTTGATCAAAGGTGGTGAGAGTCTCGAGTCGGCCCATCGCCTGAATACCATCATCTTTGACAAAACCGGCACTCTGACCAAAGGCGAGCCCGAGGTGACCGACATCCTCCCGATTAACGGGTATGATGAGCGAAGCATTTTGCGGTTTGCCGCATCCGCCGAGAATTATTCTGAACATCCGCTTGGGGAAGCGGTTGTGAGGCGGGCCAGAGAAAAGGGAATCGAGATTGAAGAGACCACCCAGTTCAACGCCATAACAGGCCGCGGCATTGAAGCCAAACTCAATGGTTCTGTCGTGCTGCTCGGCAACGAAAGACTGATGCGTGAGCGAGGCGTGGTTATGACGAATCTGAAAGAACATGCCGAGACCTTATCCGAGGAAGGCAAAACCCCCATGTTTGTGGCCGAAAACGGCACCGCTGCAGGCATTCTGGCGGTAGCAGACACCCTCAAGGAACACTCCGTAAAGACAGTTGAACAACTTCACAAATTGGGCATCGAGGTGGTCATGATTACTGGCGACAATCGCCGCACCGCCGAGTCCATCGCAAAACAAGTGGGTATCGACCGGGTGCTTGCAGAAGTCCTGCCCGAGGACAAGGCTCGCGAGGTGAAGAAACTGCAGGACGAGGGCAAACTTGTCGCCATGGTCGGAGACGGAATAAATGACGCACCTGCGCTGGCACAAGCCGACATCGGCGTTGCCATTGGCACGGGCACTGATGTCGCCATGGAAGCCTCGGATATCACCCTGATTTCGGACGACTTGCAGGCGGCGGTGACGGCCATTCAGTTGTCAAAGAAGACCATGCACATTATCAAACAAAACCTCTTTTGGGCCTTTTTCTATAATAGCGCCTTCATTCCAGTCGCTGCCGGAGTTCTGTACCCATTTTTTGGGATTCTGCTCAATCCGGTTTTTGCTGCGGTAGCCATGGCGGCAAGCTCGGTTTCGGTGGTCAGCAATTCTTTGCGGCTGAAACGATTCAAGCGAACGTAAATATGAGCCTTACATGAGCCGGAGCAGCATCCGTTAAACAAGATTTGAATAATCTTCAAGAGGAGTAAATCATGCGACATGATCCCGTTTGTGGCAGAAAGATGAATCGCAATAAGGCTTATGCAATAGTCGAACATAGAGGACAAGAGTACTTACTCTGCTGCCCATTATGTCAGTCTGAATTTGAAAAGGACCCCGATAAGTATTTGGTTCAGTCTAAGAGAAAAAACAAAGTCCTAAGGTAGAACTATGAAAAATAATTTCCTGACGATGGTTCTCTGCTGTCTGGTTGCGCTGGCGGCATTGAGTGTGCTTTGGGCTTTTGGAGTGAGTCTGGCCGGGAACCTGTTACTCGTCGCGATTCTAATCATATGTCCTTTAATGCATCTGTTGTTGATGCGACGGTCCGGCCCTACCAGACAAAAAAACTTACCAAAATAGGTCAGACATTTTTTTTCAAGACAGGAGACGCAGCATCTGGATTACGGCACAGACGAAGTTTTGCGAACTGATCCGGGGTTATATAAGGCGGGTCGGGATTAGAAATAAAAGGGTGAGGTTCCCCTCCGAGTTACCTCAATTTTTGGCACATAGTACTAGGCCAACGAATTGATAGCTTTTCCTGTTGACGGAGATTCAAGGAAATAATATATTGTATTGTAACAAATAGGATGTCACAGGTTTCAAAAGCTTGAGGAGAAGCTAGTGAAATTATTTGAGAAATTCAAAAAGTCTGAAAACCATGAAATGATTGGACTTGCCTTAGGTGGCGGTGGCGTTAGGGGACTTGCACATGTTGGGGTGTTAAGCGTTTTCCAGGACGAAGCCATTTCAATTAAAGCCATTGCCGGCAGCAGCATGGGCGCCATCGTAGCGGCTGCTTATGCGCTGAATCCCCATTTCGGCAAAGAATATATGGCAAACGAGATGGCCGAATTGAGGTTCTCCACGCCCGGCGGACTGTACGACGCCCAGAGGGATAAGGAGTCATTTTTGCAGAAGGTACGTCAATTCCTGGACACAGAGCGGTTTGTCGTGGATGCCATGTTGGGCTGGGGTATCTTTCCTGAGAACGAAGTTGCGGAATCTTTGCAACGCTTGACCATGGGGAAGCGACTCGAAGAAGGCACGATCCCGGTAGCGGTTGTTGCCACGGACCTTGTCAGAGGCGATAAAGTCGTCTTTAAAGAGGGGCCCGCCGATGTTGCCATTCAGGCGAGTTCGGCTTTGCCAGGATTTCTGCCGCCTGTGCAGAACCGGGATCGCCTGTTGGCCGATGGCGCCTTCATTGATCTTGTTCCCACAGCCGTGGTTCGGGAGATGGGAGCTGATTTCGTCATTGCGGTGGATGTGGACCAGGAGGAGATGCGCGTGGAGGTTCACAACGGGTTGGAAGCCTTTTTTCGAGCGGTCGAACTCTGTGCCCGGCATCACAAGCACCATCATTTGGAGCTGGCGGACCTGGTGATTCGGCCTGATTTTGGGGAGCCGGTGAATCCTCTGGACTTCTCCAAAGCCGAGTTATGTATCGAAGCCGGGGTGTACGCCGCCGAGCAAGCCGTACCTCAGCTACGCGAATTGTTCAGCGGAAAATCACGAAAGCATAAAATTGCTGATGCTAAAGAATCATGAATATTGATTATGATTTTTTTACTCGAATCGAGTTTGCGTAATTTTAGAAAAGTCGGTGTCTTTTTTTGGCTTCCAGCTTCAATCGGAATATTAGGCTGCGGAGAAACCGATCCGGGAAAAATGTCGCCGGAGGAACGATTGACCTATGCAGAAAGAATCTACCGGCGTGACTGTGCCGCCTGTCACGGTGAACAGGGAGACGGTCAGGGGCCAGAGGCCTACCGACTGCAGACCAAACCCCTCGCTTTTACTTCGGGACATTTCAAGTTTAAATCCACGACTTCTGGCCAACTCCCTCTGGATGACGATATTTTCCGGTCCATTGCCGAAGGTGTGCCCACCACGTCCATGTTGCCGCAGGCGCATCTGTCGGACGGGGAGATTCGGGCTTTAGTGGATTATGTCAAAAGATTCTACCCTGAGTTCGATTCGGTATCCCGCGCCAGGGCAGTTGCCGTTCCAACTTCACCACCTCGCACCGATGAGCTGCTTCAACTGGGGAAAGAGATGTACGAACGGGCGGGCTGCGTCAAATGTCACGGGAGCGACGGTCACGGGGACGGCCCGGCAGCGGACAGCCTGCGCGACTACAGCGGGAGACCTGTGGATATACCCGACCTTACTTATCAGCCTCGAAAAATCGGGACCGATTTGGAAGATTTGTATCGGATCATTCAAACCGGCATGTCTGGGACCCCCATGCCATCGTATCAGGGAGTTTTCACAGAGAAACAGGCCTGGGCGCTGGTCTACTACCTGGACAGCATTGCAGTCAACAAGTGGCCGCGTGGCATGATGGGACTGGTGGAGGAGGAGGTGATCGGCATGCGCATTGACATGCGCGCTGCCCACGCTTTAATGATGCGAAGGCGGGGTATGGGAAGAATGATGGATCGGGGGATGGTGCGTGAAAGGAGGAAGGAGAGGTGAAGTCTCCTTTTTCGAGGTGCTTAAATCATGACTGCGATTGATTCAGCATCCTGAAAGGGTGGAGCAGTCGGAACAAGTGGTTAACCTCTTTAGTGAAACAAACCACTGAAGTTCAAAAATAACAAATACTATAGAAATAGGGAGATGCAAACATGCACTGGATGGATTGGCACTGGGGAGGTTGGCTTATGATGATATTGTGGTGGGGGTTAATTATCGTCGGCATTGTTTTCCTGGTCAAATGGATCACCGGCCAGAGGTCTGATGGGACGAAAAAGGAAGACTCGGCTTTGGACATTCTCAAACGGCGTTATGCGAGTGGTGAGATTTCCAAAGAAGAATTCCAAGAAAAGAAGAAAGACTTGCAATAACTTAACCAAGGATTATTCATAGATTTTTGCCACAAAGGCACTAAGCCTCTAAGATTATGAAATTTCTAAAGTAAGTTCAATCAAACTGTTATTCTTGCTTTGATGAGTGTTTTGGTCAGAATGACTTATTGTTTTACCACTTTGTGAGGCTTTGTGTCTTTGAGGCTTTGTGGTTATGAATTTTTCAGGTTAATAAACTGCCGTAGTTAACCTTTTACACGTTAAAACGGGAAAGGAGAATCAAGATGAATACTTTAAAGTACTTGAGTGTCATTATTGCTCTGCTATTGATCGCAACCGCAGGCTTGGCGCAAGAACAGCCCATGAAGCAGGAGCATATGATGGCCCAACATGGCCAGATGAGCATGATGGAACGACACGAACATATGATGGCCGTGATGCGCGATTCGACGATGATGCATATGATGATGGATAGCATTGCCACCAACCATCATATGCGCACGATGATGTTGCAAAAAATGATGCAGCATGTTAAATCAGACACATTGAGAATGATGCACATGTCTCGAACCATGCTGCAGGACAAGGACATGCGTTCAATGATGAGAAGGATGATGCGAGGGAAGCCGCAAATGTCTGAACGCGACAACCCTGATTTGATTGTGAAATACAAGAAGCAGGCCAAAGCTGTGGACATCAAACAGATGGAATCGCAGATTGGTCTGACCAAAGTCAAAGAGGTGCCGGAATTGAACATGCACTTTTACAAAATTCAATCAAAGAAAAGTGTTGACGAGGCAATAGAAGCTTGCCAGAAAGAATCATTCGTTGAGTATGCTGAGCCCAACAAAAAATACAAGGCCCAGAAGAAGTAAAGACCAGGGCTCAAATGATGCAATCAATTTGAAAGGAGGGAAGCAGAAGCATGAATGAAGCTGAACGCATGGAAGCCGATGTAAACATTCAAGAATCCGAAGCAGCACACCAGACGGATTCCGCTCATAAACGCGATGGCAAAAACAATCACGACCACCAGGGTCATCATGCCCACATGGTGCAAGATTTCAGAAAGCGCTTCTGGATTTCGCTAGTGGTCACCGTGCCTATTTTGCTCCTTTCGCCTATGATCCGGGGTTTTCTGGGTCTGGAAGCGATCCGATTTACTGGCGATTCGTATGTGCTCTTTGTTCTCGCGTCTTTTGTGTTTTTCTACGGTGGTTATCCATTCCTCAAAGGGTTATATGATGAACTAAGTTCGAAAACTCCCGGAATGATGACCCTGATTGCGATTGCCATCACCACGGCGTATGTGTACAGCAGTGCGGTTGTGTTCGGGCTTTCAGGCAAGGTTTTCTTCTGGGAGCTGGTGACCCTGGTTGACATCATGTTGCTCGGCCACTGGATTGAGATGAAATCCGTAATGGGTGCTTCGCGTGCACTGGAGGAGCTGGCCAGCCTCATGCCATCGGAGGCCCACAAGCTGGCATCGGATGGCAGCCTAACCGACGTACCCATTGAGGAGTTGCAGGCCGGGGACAAAGTCGTGGTCAAACCTGGGGAGAAAATCCCGGTGGATGGAGAGGTCGTGGACGGTGAATCCACCGTGAACGAGGCGATGATCACGGGCGAATCCAAACCGGTCACCAAAGAGTCGGGGGCACAGGTCATTGGTGGCGCCATCAACAGTGACGGCTCAATCACAGTGGAAGTCAAAAAAACCGGCAAGGATTCGTACCTTTCGCAAATGGTGGACCTCGTGAAAGAGGCCCAGCAAAGCAAGTCCCGTTCTCAGGATTTGGCCAATCGCGCGGCGCTATGGCTGACTGTGATTGCTTTGAGCGTGGGCGCCATCACGCTCTTTCTTTGGCTCGCCATTATGAACCGAGATTTTGTGTTTGCTTTGGAGCGCACTGTCACGGTGATGGTGATTACCTGTCCGCACGCGCTTGGGTTGGCTGTGCCTTTGGTGGTGGCAGTCTCGACGGCCATTTCTGCAAAAAACGGTTTGCTTATAAGAAACCGCGCGGCGTTTGAAAAGGCTCGAAACATCCAGGCGATCATATTTGACAAAACCGGTACCCTCACCGAGGGCAAGTTTGGTGTTACCGACACGGTTCTCCTGAATGGTAATATGGATGAACGGGAAGTGTTGAAATACGCCGCCTCGGTCGAAGCCCATTCCGAGCATCCCATTGCCAGAGGAATTGTCGAATCGTCGGACGGAACCTTTTCGGTGCAGAATTTCAAAGCCATCACCGGTAAGGGTGCCCAGGGCAAAGTCAATGGCAAAGAGGTCAAGGTCGTCAGTCCCGGCTATCTCAAGGAGCAAAATATTTCGGTAGAGAACGAACGAGTCGAGCAATTTTCAGCGCAGGGCAAAACGGTGGTCCACGTGCTGCTCGATGACGAACCGAAAGGCGCCATTGCGCTTGCCGACATCATTCGACCGGAGTCAAAGGAAGCCATTTCAAAACTTAAAGAGATGGACATTCAGTGCATGATGTTGACGGGGGACAACCAGCAGGTCGCCAAATGGGTGTCCGACGAGATCGGTCTGGATGAGTATTTCGCTGAAGTTTTACCAGATCAAAAGGCCGATAAGATCAAAGAAGTGCAGGCACGCGGAATGATTGTGGCCATGACGGGCGACGGCGTAAACGACGCCCCGGCTCTCGCACAAGCCGATGTGGGCATTGCCATCGGCGCAGGCACCGATGTGGCCGTGGAAACCGCGGACATCATTTTGGTGCGCAGCAATCCAATGGACGTCGTGGCCATCATGGGGTTGGCTCGTGCCACCTACCGAAAGATGCTACAAAATCTGGCCTGGGCTACGGGCTACAACGCTTTTGCAATTCCCTTAGCCGCCGGTGTTTTGTTCAAGTATGGCATCTTATTAAGCCCCGCTATCGGTGCAGTGTTGATGTCGTTGAGTACCGTGATTGTCGCGATTAATGCAAAATTTCTCAAAGTGGAGAAAAAGAGCTAATGTATTTTCTATCTCTCAGGTATCTTTTTTTTAGTTAACGCAACTAACTCTGAAATACAGATCTTCAAAAAAAGCAAAAGGAAGCGTTATGAAATTGTTCTCAAACGTGAAACAATTGGTTTTTATGACAACACTCATTAATCTATTTTTCGCGGTGCAGACCGTCTATTCTCAGGGTCACGGAGAACATCATCACAATGGTCGGGAACATAACGAAGACTGGCCGGCTGGTTTGCAAACGATCACGGTATCTGGGCAGGCTAAAGTCGACAGCAGCCATTTTCATCCGATCTACTTTCTTGATGAAGGGAATGATGAGACCGTTGATTACCAACTGGGGTTTGGCCCGTACTGGTACCAACCGGAAAGTGGTGCGACTCGGCCGCAAGATGGGGCGAAGGTTACCGTTACAGGTGGTTTGGTGGAAAATCACATCCCACCTTTAATCGTCGTGTTTGAAATCGACGGACTGGTTTGGCGC